>JACQWQ010000100.1 GCA_016209205.1 Chloroflexota bacterium | reverse complement strand
CGGTTTGCGTACACTGGCGATGGGGTTATTGCGCAAAGCCAACATCAAAAACTTTCGAGCGGCGCTGGATGATTTTGCTGACAACTCAAAGCTATTCAAGGGCTTCTTGGAGCAAGTTGATTTTTTATGAGAAAGCCTTGCCCCCAGACCCCAAGTGTTTGGCGATGGAATACATCGCAAACGATATCGCCTGTCGAGTCGCGCAGCGCGCCAAAAACACTTGGGGTCTTGTTTGCAACCGCCCTACACCGTTTACTCCTCATGCGCGTTCTTGATTCGGCGCAATCTGGCTCGCGCGCCACAATCTCTTGCCGTGATAGACATACAATGAAATGGCAAACATGACGATGCTGACCACGAGCAAAAAAGGCGGCTGCAAGATGACCGTCGAAATCAACCCCGCCGCGAGAAAATAGCCGTGCGAAATAAAAGACACTTGCGCCATCAACGAATCGGGCGCGCGCATCAAACGCGGGCGCAGCGCCAAAATCAATATCAGCGCGCCCACGAGCACGACGGCTATCGTGATTTCGTATAATTCGCGCGGCAGCCAGAACGCAATGAACGCATTGGTCAACAAAACGCCTCCCAAGCCAATGCACATTGCGCCTAACGGCGCGAGATACTTTCCAATCCAGCCGGGGCGCTGGACGAGCACGCGTAATCCGGCGGAAAACGAAAAGACGACCCAGAACCACGCCCAAAAATTCGCGTACGGCACACCCAAGTATTGCCACTCCAAGCCGTGGCCCCAATCCCACATTCCCAGCCGAATGGCAACCGCGTCAATCGCCAGATCAATGTTCAATACCAACAACGCATCCAGCACCGGGCGCGCCCATTCGGGAAGGGACGTTGCGTTCGTAAACCCTCGTACACTATAAATCATACAGCCCCATGCAACGCCGATGACCAGCGGCACGTCCAAGACCATTAACGTGAATTGACCATAGTGATAGGCATTGAGTTGGCGAATGGTGGCGAGTTCGAGCAGCACGCCGAAAAGGATTCCCGCGCCAAGCTGCAGCGCCGCTGCGATGCCTGCGCGTACGGCATGACGCAGGCAGAGCGCAAAGGTGAACAACATCAAAAGTTCAAAGACAAAGAAATATGGGTCAGCCATACGAATCACTCATTTCCTTTTCACTGTCCCAAACCACCCATCTTGCTCATCGTCCAAACGCGCGAGCAGTGCGGGCAGCTGCGCGAGCGTCTCGAGCTCGTAATAATTGCGCTGCAACAAATCGCTCTCGGCAACGCGTTCGTGCGCCCAGGTGTGTTGATAGGGAATATAAACGGCGCGCGCGCCAATTTCCAAAACAGGCAGGATGTCGGACCGGAGCGAATTGCCCACCATGATGAATTGAGCGGGCAAGATGCCATGTCGTTCGAGCAGGCGGCGATAACTTGCGGCGGTTTTGTCCTGGACAATCTCGACGTGGCGAAAATAATTTTGCAAGCCCGAACGCGTCACCTTGTTGCCCTGTTCCAACAAATCGCCTTTGGTGATGAGCATCAAATCGTACGCGCGCGCCAACTCTGCCAGCGTCGGCTCGGCAGCTTCAAACAAGCGGACCTCCGCGCGCAGCATTTCTTGTCCGAGTTCCAGTATCTGGCGCATTTCCTTGCCGGTGATTCGTCCGCCCGTCAGCGCAATCGCCGCCTCGAGCATGGACAGGGTATAGCTCTTGATGCCATAGCCGTACAAGGCAACATTGCGGATTTCGATTTCGCCCAGCACACGTTCGATTTCTTCAGGGCGGACATAGGCGGCAAGCAATTGCTTGAAGCTCGCGCCGGTTTCGAGATAATACGTTTCGTTGTGCCAGAGCGTATCGTCCACATCACAATTTTGGCGTTTGCATTTCTGAATTCTTGTGATGTGTTAGCTGGTTTAACGCGAATGTTCACGAATCCTTCGCCAAACCATGTCCTGAACGAACGTGAAGGATACGGCTTGGCACGAATCTACGCTAAATTTCAGGGTTCAGTTTGCTTCGTTCCGATTCGCGTAGAACCTGTCCCGAAGGCTTGTCCCGAAGTATTGAGGGAATTGAGGGATTCGCGTTTTCAATCCGTTGACTCGTACGGATAAATTTGTGATGTACTGTGTCAAATTAACAGGATGTAGAGCGTCACTGGGCATCCACTTCCGGGCAGAACGCGCCCCCGCTTGGCTCCCCAGTCCGCCAAATTTGAACGCGACAAAAATCGAATTTTGTGGTATAGTGCGCGTGTAACCCGACGACTTTCGCACCCGTTGCGCGTCAACTCGATTTTGTGTGGCATCATCCGGTTGCCGCGCAAGCGTCACGACGCTAACGTGCAGAAGGGAGTTCTGTATGTACCAGCGAGCAATCCTCTCAAGTTTTGTGGTGATCGTGCTGCTGACTGCATTCGCGCTGGCGCCACAAGCTAATGCAAGTCCCTTGGAACAGACAGGCACGTTCCAATCACGCTACTTTAATTTTTTCGATGCGGGCGGACGCGAGTGTCCTGATGCCAGTGCGGTGTACGTTTCGGGCGATACCGAGATTTTCAAATACTGGCCCGAAGGTTCGTCGCCTGCTCCCGGGCTGGTCAACCCGACCAACTATATGGTGTGCTGGAAGGGCACGGTGTATTTCCCGTACGCGGGCACCTACACGGTTTATACGTTGAACGACGACGGGATGAACGTTTGGGTGGACGGCAAGATTGCCATGAACGCGTGGTACAATCAAGGTCCTACGTGGCATCAAGGCGATTTCAATATCCCCGCGCCCGGCTATTACTCGTTCGAGGTCAAATACTATAACGCGCCGAACGCCGGTGTCGCGTGTGTCTCGTGGGCGGCCAAGTCACAACCGTACACCTGGAAATGTCCGTATCCCCCGGGACCGACGCCCGTGCCCGTTTATCCTACCTTCGTGCCGGTCTATCCAACGCCGATACCGCCGTGCCCGTATTATCCAAACTGCTACAATCCGCCGCCGCAGCCGTGTCCCTACCAGCCGGGCTGCTATAATCCGCAGCCATATCCAGTGCCGCAGCCATATCCGCCGCCGCAGCCGACGTGTTACTATCGCGTCCGTTATGGAGACACGCTGTATAGCATTGGATGGAAGTTTGGCGTGACCGTTTGGCAATTGACGCAATGGAATCATCTCGTCAATCCAAACTATATCTACGCGGGCATGGTGCTTGAAGTGTGTCCGTACTAGACGAGAAAAAAACCTGATGCGTCAGAAAACGCGTCAGGTTTTTTTCAAATTCGTTTGGCGTGTGTTCGCGGTCGTGCTACACTGGGAACGAATACTTGAGCGATACCGTCAATAGTATAACGAGCGTGACGCCCACACGTTCGTGCCTGCCGAAAGGAATGCGCCGCGTCTCCCACCGGTTCGGCGCATGGACGGAGCACTGCATGACCAAGCCGCTGCGCGCACTATTGATATTCAACGCGTTGATCCTGATTGGTGTTTTGTTCGCGACGCTTCCCCAAACCTCACACGCACAAACGCCCTATACCGGTTTTCTCGCCACCTATTTTAACGGACGCGCTCTGCAAGGCAGTCCGATTTTGTCGCGTGTCGAACCCGTTGTGAATTGGTCGTACGATACTGATGGTTCGCCCGCGCCCGGCATTGTCCCGCCCACTGATTTTTCCGCGCGGTGGGAAGGATGGTACAGGATGGATCATTCCGGCGCGTGGACGTTTACCTACACATCTGACGACGGCGGGCGCGTGTGGATTGACAACGAACTCGTCGTGGATATGTGGTACGATCACGGACCATTGACGCGCGCCAAGACCAAACAATTCGCCGCGGGCTATCACCTCATCAAGGTCGAATATTATCAGCACGTCGGCGGCATGACTTCGCAATTGACCATTACCCCGCCCGGCACATTTCCCGATTGGATGGGCGAATACTTTGACAATCCCTATTTGCTCGGCGAGCCGCGTTACCGCGTCAACAATGTAGACATCAATTTCAATTGGGGCACGGGCAGTCCCGACCCGCGCCTCGCGCCCGACAATTTTTCCGTACGTTGGACACGTCTCTACAATTTCGCGGCGGGCAGTTATACGTTCACCGCAACGGCTGACGATGGGATTCGCGTGTGGGTCGGCGATACGCTGGCAATTGACGCGTGGGTGCCCCAACAAGCAAAAACGTACAACAGCACTTTGTATCTGAATGGCGTCACGCCGCTGCGCGTCGAGTATTTTGAACAAGGCGGCGATGCCGTCGTCAATTTTTATTTCAAGGCGGCGAATCAACCGCCCCCCCCCCCGCCGACCGAAATTTGGCGCGGCGCATTTTTCAACAATCCGAATCTCACCCCCCCCGCAGTGTGCGAGCAAAACACGCCGCAGCTCGTTTTCAATTGGAATGGAACTTCTCCGGGCTGCGGCATTGGCGGGCAATCTTTTTCGGCGCGCTGGGATTCGGCGCGCAATGCACCCGTCACCGGATTTTACACCGTCTATTTCACCGTGGATGACGGCGCGCGCATTTTCGTGGACGGCGTGCTGATTCTCGACGCGTGGCGCGAACAAGCGCCGACGAATTATTCAACGACGGTGTATCTCAACGCGGGTCCGCACAATTGGCGTGTCGAGTATTTTCAAGGCGTAGGCGGCGCACAAATCAGCGTCGCGATTGTGCCCGGCGTTGTGCCTCCCCCCCCGCCGCCACCTCCCCCGTCCTCCGACATCATCGTGGACGCGCTCGGTCCCGGGTGGACGCAAGGCGGCAACGGCGCGGCGTGGCGCAGTTCGCCCAACGGACAGGGCGGCGGCTCGTTGTGGACGTACAACAACGCGTTCATTCAACCGTTGTACAATTGGGGACGCTGGTATCCACAGTTGCCCCAGGCGCGCAATTACGAAGTGTTTGTTTTTATCCCTGCCGGTGTCGCTACGACCAACAACGCGCGCTATTGGGTCTATCACGCGGGCAGCTATGATGCTGTCGCGGTCGCCCAGGCGCAGTACACCAATCTATGGGTTTCACTTGGCACGTATTATTTCACGGGGCAGGGCGGCGAAAATGTTTCTCTCTCGGACGTGACGTACGAGTGTTTTTCGTGCACGACCATCGTGTGGGACGCCGTAAAATTTTCGCCGCGTTGAAAGACATCTTCGGCTGGACAGGATTTACAGGATTAACAGGATTTTGGCTCTCATTTGCATTTCCATCCTGTTAATCCTGTAAATCCTGTCAAAAAAACAGGCAAGCATGACCAACATTCCACAAGCCATCATTGACCACTATCTCGAACGCACGCCGCGCTCGCAAGCATTAACGACGCGCGCGCGCCGCGTCATGCCCGGCGGTGATACGCGCACCGGCACTTTTTATGCACCATATCCCGCCTACATGGTGCAGGGCAGCGGTTCGACCTTGACCGACCTGGACGGGAATCAATATCTCGATTTGCTCAACAACTTTACCTCGCTCGTTCACGGACACGCGCATCCCGATTTATTGCGCGCGGCGATGGGGCAATTGCCGAATGGGACCGCGTACGCTTCGCCGATGGCGCCGCAAATCGAACTTGCAGAGTTGTTGTGCGAACGCGTGCCAAGTGTGGATATGGTACGCTTTTGCAATTCCGGCACCGAAGCGACCATGTTATCCGTGCGCGCCGCGCGCGCGTTTACCGGACGCAGCGGGATTATCAAAATGCACGGCGCATATCACGGCTCGCACGACCTTGCTGCCGCGACGGCTGACCCCGAAGCGGATCGCGGCATTCCTGACGGTTTGCGTCAGAACATCTATTTCGCGACGTTCAACGATTTGGATTCGATCGAAACACACTTGCGCGCAAACGCGGATAAAATCGCCGCGATTCTCGTTGAACCCGTGCCGAATGCGGGCGGCTTGCCGATTCCCAAAGAAAGTTATTTGCAAGGATTGCGCGCATTAGCGGACCGCTACGACGTGCTGCTAATTTTCGACGAAGTGATTACGCTGCGGCTGAGCGAAGGCGGTTATCAGAAAATCGCGGGCGTCACGCCAGACCTTACCGCGATGGGCAAAATCATCGGCGGCGGTTTTGCGGTCGGCGCGTTCGGCGGCAAACGCGAAATCATGCAGCAGTTTGACCCGCGCAATAAAGAGCACATCACGCATTCGGGAACTTTCAACGGGCACAGCGTGACGATGGCGGCGGGTCTCGCTTCGGTAAAAAATTTGGATCAAGCGGCGATTGATCGCATCAACACCTTTGGGCAAATTTTGGCAAAAGGATTTGACGACGCGTTTGCGGAAGCGGGCATCGCGGGCCAAACGACGTCGGTCGGTTCGCTCGTGCAGGTGCACTGGCAAAAAGGCGAAATCGGCAACATGCAAGACGTGGCGCGCGGTTTCAAGAATGCAGGCGATTTGCCGTACTTGATGCACCTCGAACTAATGAATCGCGGCGTGTTCGCTGCCGCGCGCGGGGAATTTAATATTTCGACTGTGCTTACCGAAGCCGATGTAAATCGCGCCATAAACGTTTTTAATGACGCGCTGCACTATCTCAAACCGCATGTTGCGGAGGTAAATGCGAAATTGTTGTTGTAGCAAGCGACGATAAGACCCCAAGTGTTTTAACCGCGTTGCGCGACTCGATGAACGATCCGGTTGAAAAACACTTGGGGTCTTGATCGCAATCGTTGTTTGTCACATCCGCGCGAAATAGATATACTGTGCGCGTCTCTCCGCAATTCGCAAGTTGCAAAAATGTCCGACCCATCCAAATCCGGTTCCGAATTCCAAGATTTCAAACCGCTCCCCGCGCGTCGCAAAAATGCAGCGTCCGCGAAATCCGTTCCCGGTGCACCTGCTCCACGTACCAACTCTGTTCCCTTGTCGAACACGCGCGTGCCGCCGCCGCCCGAATTGACACCGGAAGCGCGCATTGACTTGCGACGCGCGCAGCGCCGCGCCCAACGGCGCACGATGCCGCGTGTTGGCGCATCGGTGTTAGTTTTCCTCATCGCGCTCGTGCTATTCGGCGGCGCGTTCGCGGGCTATCAAATCTATCTTCACGACCGCGCGGCGCCGGGGGTGCGTGTGTTGGGCGAAGAGATTGGCGGCATGACGCGCACGCAAGCGGACGCGCACATTCGCGAAAAATTGGGCGACCCGAATGTGTTGTTGTCGCGTTTCGGCGGCGAGCAGATTGTGTTGCGCGACGCGTCGAACGTGTATCGCGCGTGGCCCTGGGAACTGGGCTTTCGCAGTGATTTAAAGCCCGCGCTCGATGTAGCGTTTCAAATCGGGCATCGCAGTGATTTCTTTTTGTCGTGGATGGAACAGGGACGCGCGCTGGTTCTGGGCGCGGATGTGAACGCGTCGGACGCGTTTGACGAAGCGCTGGCAAAGCAATATGTCAGCGTGCTCGCCGCGCAAATAGACCGCCCCGCGCGGGATGCATCGTTCCGACTCGAAGGCATGACGTTGATCGAAACGCCCGCGCAAGCGGGCAGACGTCTCGACGGCGACGAAACATTCCAACGCATCAAAAAATTCGCGGCGCGTCCGGCGGGTGAGATTGCGCTGCCGATCCAAGACCTCGCCCCGCACGCGGTGGATGCGACAAAGGCGCAAACGCAAATCAACGCGTTCCTGCAAGCGCCGCTCGTTTTGACATTCGAGGATCGCGCGTGGGCGATTGACCAAGCCGCGCTCGCGCAATGGCTGACGCTGCAGCCCGTGTCGAACCAAAATGGTTCGCCGAATCAAAATGGTTCGCCGAATCAAAACGGTTCGCCGAATCAAGGTGGTTCGCTGACCTATCAGGTTGCGTTGAACGACGCGGCGGTGCGCGCCAAGATCGAAGCGTTGGCGCGTGAAATCAATCAAGCGCCGCGCGACGCGCGCTTTCACTTTGACAATGGCGCGCTGACGCCCATCGTAATGAGCCAGGAAGGTCGCGCGTTGAACATTGACGCGACGGCGCAAGCGATTGCGGCGAAATTCCAACAAGCCACCGCGTCGTCACGCGCGTCGGGCAACGCTGCGCCGAGTGACTCGTCCATCGACGCGCTGCGCGCCAACACCGTCGCCCTCGCGGTGACTGTGACGAAACCGGAAATTGACGCACGTGACAAGGATAAATTTGGCATCACGGGATTGGTGTCGTCCGGCACGAGTCAATTCAGAGGATCGATTCCCAATCGCATTCAAAATATAAAGACCGCACAGCAATCGTTCGACGGCGTGGTGATTGCGCCCGGCGCGACGTTTTCGTTTGTGAAATACCTGAGCGAAATTGTCGAGGCGAACGGCTATGCGGACGCGTACGTCATTTTCGGCGACCGTACGGTGCTCGGTCCCGGCGGCGGCGTGTGTCAAGTTTCGACGACGATGTTCCGCGCCGCGTTCTTTGCCGGTTTTCCGATCACGGAGCGTTGGGAGCACGCCTACCGCGTCGGTTATTACGAGCCGCCCAAAGGTTTGGACGCGGCGGTGTTTGTGCCGAGCGCGGACGTGAAATTTGTCAACGACACACCGAATTACATTTTGATCGAGTCGGTCATTGACGTAAAAAATTTGAGGTTGACGTTCAATTTCTATGGCACGAAACCGAACGGGCGCGAAGTGAAAATGAGCGAGCCGGTAGTGAGCAACGTCGTGCCGCATCCGCCGACAAAATACATTGACGACCCGACGCTGCCGCGCGGTACGACCAAGCAGATTGATTTCGCGGTGGACGGCGAGGACGTGACGCTGTATCGTGAGATTTATCAGAACGGGCAACTGGTGATGCGCGAGAAATTTTTCAGCCACTATGACCCGTGGCAAGCGATTTTTCTGCGAGGAACGAAATAAAACAAAACTGCGCCGCACAAGGGGCGCAGTTTTTTATTCGGGAGGCAAGCCCATGCGGGAACGGATAAAAAAGCGGACTCGGTGCGTCGCTTGCACCGCATCCTTTGCCTCCTCGCGTGATAAATGCAGACCGGGATAGCGTGTGGCAACCGGGTATTGATTGAGCAGCCCCAACCACTCCTGAATAAGTTCGAATTCAGGAAAATGCCTCTTGATTTGCATCCAGAGTTTCAAAAGGTCATGGATTTTTTCAAAGGGAATATCATGGTCCAGCATGAAACCCTTGAGATATTTTTCTGCGCACTGGTGGGAGTGAAAGCATGCTGCATTATAGTTTGGCCGCAGCCGCGCGCGCAGTTCTCGCCGCGCGGTGTCCAGATCGCCCTCGGCGAGCGCGATCCATTCCGTTACTTGCGCGTTCATAAAGCACGGTTCCCTTTGTGGTAATCTGACGGATGAATGAATCGCCCAAGCCAATTCGTTCCTGTAAGCGTTCGGGAGTTACAACATGTATGTCCATTGAAAAGGGATACGGATTAAATGAACTATAGATTGCTCCCACTTGTCTCCAGCGGGGCATTCGTTCCAGCATAACGACGAGTAAATCCACATCGCTGTCCGGAGTCGGTTTGCCATACGCATAAGACCCAAACAGAATGATTTGTTCGGGATTGAATTTTTCCGCGATGTGTCGCGCCACGGCGGCGATTTGGCGGCGGGTGATGCGTTTGCCGGGCAGCACGCGTTTGGCGCGGAGACGGCGCGATTGCTTCTCCATGATGCGAAAATTATAGCACTGTTTGGCGCAGGTGAACGTCCGGTATGCGCACTGATTTACCCGCCCAAATACTGCAGCGCCGCGCGCAATTTGTCCTCCAGCGTTTTGCCCTGCGCCGAACGCGCGGCGCGCTGCGCTTCGACCGCGCTGTATCCCAAATTGATGAGCGTCGCCGCGACTTCGCCGTCGAGCGGTAAGAGCTCGCTGATTTCCTCGCCGAGTTCTACTTTGCCTTTGAGTTCTAACACGAGCCGCTGCGCGGTTTTCTTGCCGATGCCGCGAATGCCGCTCAGAATTTCGAGATTGCCCTGCGCGATGGCATTGCGAATTTCGTTCGGCGACGCGGACGAAAGAATGCCGAGCGCGACTTTGGGTCCAATCCCCGATACGCTCAACAGCAACTCGAACAAATCGAGTTCGTCCTGTGTCGCAAAGCCGAACAAGGAAATATCGTCTTCGCGCACGTGCGTGTGAACATGCAACTCGACTTGCGCGCCAATGTCGCCCAAGACATCGAGCGTCGAAGCAGGCGCACGCGCGCGATAGCCGACGCCGTTCACGTCAACAATGACGGAATCGGGAGTGCGTTGGAAAATGGTTCCACGGAGATAGGCGATCATAAGATTAACTCTGCGAATCAATCAATTCCCGCAGCCGCGCGCCTTGCAAATGACAAATCGCGATGGCGACCGCATCGGCGGCGTCGTCGGGTTGGGGCACAGCGTCGAGGCGCAGCAGCAGTTTGACCATTTGCTGCATCTGATATTTGTCTGCGCCGCCGTAACCGGAGAGCGCTTGTTTGATTTCATTGGGCGTGTATTCGCCAATGGGTAGGCGCGCTTGCGCCAGCGTAAGCAGAACGACGCCGCGCGCGTGTCCGACCGCGAGTGCAGTGGTCGTGTTGCGCGAGAAAAAAAGTTTTTCGACCGCCGCTTGGTCCGGTTTGTATTTGCGAATTAGCGCGGTGAGGTCGTCGTGAATTTTGAGGAGTCGCTGTTCGAGCGGCGTTTTCGCGGGCGTGGCAATCGCGCCACAGGTGACGAGTTCGTACTCATCGCCCGCCGCGCGCACGATGCCATAGCCGCAGAGCGCGGTGCCGGGGTCAATTCCTAGTGCGATCATAGTGAGATAGTGCGATAGTGCGATAGTGCAATCGTGCCGCTTTGACTATCGCACTATCGCACGAAAACACTATTGCACTATGCGGTCGCTTTTTCAAACTCTGCCATCGCTTCGTCGGTGATGTCGAGGTTGGTGATGACTTTTTGCACGTCGTCGAGTTCTTCCAATTGCTCGATGAGCTGCATGGTCTTGACCGCATCAGCGGCAGAAACTTCGGCGGGATTTTTTGCAATCAGTGACACTTCGGCGTTTTCGAGGGGAATATGCCGCTTTTGCAATTCTTCGCGCACGGGGCGCAAATGTTCGGGGGTCACATACGCTTCAATGTGCTCGTCTGCGGTCTCCACATCGTCTACGCCCGCATCAATCAATTCCAGTTCAATGTCTTCGGCGCTTTTGCCCTTGACGGGAATCGTAAAGACGCCGCGTTTTTCAAACATCCACGCGACGGAACCCGCCGACGCGAGGTTCGCGCCGGCGCGCGTTATGACGCGGCGCACATCGGACGCGGCGCGATTGCGATTGTCGGTGAGCACCTGCACGATGAGCGCCGAACCGCCGGGGCCATAGACCTCGTACGAAATGTCTTCGAGGTGTCCGCCTTCGCCCGTACTGCCAAGCCCGCGTTGAATCGCGCGCTCGATGTTTTCTTTGGGCATGTTTGCCGCGCGCGCCTTGTCCCACGCGAGGCGCAGGGAAAAATTCGCGTCGGGATCGCCGCTGCCGCCTTCGCGTACGGCGATGGTAATGTCTCGCGCGAGGCGCGTAAACAATTGTCCGCGCTTGGTATCGGTGGCGCCCTTTTTGCGCTTGATCTGTGCCCATTTACTATGACCTGACATGAGGAACCTCCGGGTGGGAATCAGTGGTCAGTGATCAGTGATCGGTAATCAGTGATGAGTGACCAGTAATCCGTCGTCTGACACAAAAACACGCTGGCTATTCGTTCGCTCACGCGAGGAATAGCAACAGCGCATCGCTTGGAGGTTTGCGAAAGGGCAAGCCGCGACGTTGTCGTGGCTTGAAGAGAACAACACTGCTTACCATAGCGACAACCATTATACCACGCGGCTTGGATTCGTTGAATTTGCAGGTGCATGAATCAGAGGCGCCAAGTGTTTTGCAACGTCGTTGGTGATCGAGTCGCAGGATGCCGCAAAAACACTTGGGGTCTTGCTGGTTTGGCGAGTGTCCAAAGCGAACGGCAAAATCAGATGTGGTAAAATGTTCGGCGCTGTATGAATGCAATGCAACGACGATGGTTGCTCTGGCTCATCGTCTTTAATTTTGCTATCTTTTCCGCCGCTGCCGCGACGATTCTGGTGCGCCGCGAAGCGATTCGTCAAACGCTCGCCGACATCACCGGTGAAGAAGATTCCTCCTATCAACTCCGCGCGTTAGGATTCCTCGTTCTTGCTTGGTTTCAAGCGCCGCGTGAGACTGCCGATTACGCGCCGCTGCCGTACACCGACATGCCGCCGTTCGGCGTCAATACATTTTTCGAGCAAGAGGTGGAAGAGGCGAAAATTCGCGCGGGCATGCAATTGATCCAAGACGCGGGCTTTTATTTTATTCGCCAAGAATTTCCGTGGGAAGATATCGAGCCGACAGGGCAAGGTGAATTTTGGGATCACAAATTCAATCACTCGACATGGGCCAAGTACGACCGCATCGTCGCGTTGGCGCAAGAATACGGTTTGGAAATCATCGCGCGCCTCGACCATCCGCCAAATTGGTCGCGCGCGGATGGGGCCGCGCGCGGCAATTTCGCGCCGCCGGATCATTACGCCGATTACGGCGATTTTGTGCACGCGGTCGTTTCGCGTTACAAAGGGAAAATCAAGTATTACCAGTTGTGGAACGAGCCAAACATTTATCCCGAATGGGGCGAACAGGATGTGAACGCGCAAGACTATACACGCCTGTTGAAGACTGGTTACACCAGAGCAAAACAAGCCGACCCGCACGCGGTCATCATCAGCGCGGGCTTGGCGCAAACATTGGAAATGGGCCCGCGCAACGTCAGCGATTTGATTTTTTTACAGCAAATGTACGACGCGGGCGCGAAAAATTATTTTGATATTCTTGCGGTGATGAATTACGGTTTGTTCACCGGACCGGGCGATCACCGCGCGGACGCGTCACGCACCAATTTTTCGCGTCCCGTCTTGCTGCGCGAAATCATGGTGAAAAACGGGGATGCCAACAAACCGATGTGGGCGATGGAAATTGGCTGGAACGCGCTCCCGCTCGCTTTCACCGATGCTCCGTACGGGCGCGTGACGGAACAGCAGCAGGGCAGGTATGCAGCACAGGCGTACGAACGCGCGCAAAATGAATGGCCCTGGATGGGCGTGATGAATTATTGGTTTTTCAAACGCGCGTACGACGACGAACGGTCACAGCCCTTTTATTATTTCCGCTTGTTCGATCCCGATTTCAAACCGCTGCCTGCCTACGAAGCCATCAAAGCATACGTATCAACGGCGCGCTGGCTTGGTAAAGGGTTTCATCAAGAGACGGATTGGGTTCTGCAATACGGCGGAGACTGGAGAACTGGAGACTATGGCGCGCGTGTGACAGACGGGTATCGAATTGGCAAACCCGGTGACGTTTTACTTTTCACGTTTCACGGGAACGATGTGGAACTCGCACTCGCAGCCAATCCGTACAGCGGAATGGTCGAGGCGCGCATTGATGGTGAGGCATGGCGTGAATTTGATTTGCGCGCGACGGACCCGCACGCGGAACATCGTATCATGCTGGCGAAAAATTTGTGGGACGGCGAACATCGCGTCGAGGTGCGAGTCAAACAGGGCGCGCTGTGGTTGGATGGCGTCGTGGTCAAGCAATCGAACGGCTGGCTGCTGCAAATAGCGGCGTGGATCGCGTTAGCCATCGGATTGTCGAACGCGCTGCTTTTGATGGTCTTGATGCGAATGCAACAAACGCGAAGGTATTCGTGGCGCGGAGGGATGACGTAATCATGCGTCCGATGTTTCGCGTTTCGCGTTCCTACGCGGCGCAAGCCGCCGATGGTGAGTGGCTGTCGCTGAAAAATCGCGTATGGGTTTTGATTGCGCTCGCCGTCGCGTTTTTTGTGCGCGTGAACGGGCTTGGCGCGCAAAGTTTGTGGAACGACGAAGGCACTTCGGTCGCGCTGGCGCAGACGAGCCTGAACGCGATCTTGAACGCGGCGGCGCGTGATATTCACCCCCCCCTCTACTACTGGTTACTCCATAACTGGGTCCCCTTCGCAGGCATCAGCGAATTTGCGCTGCGCTTTTTTTCAGTCATCGCAGGCGTGCTGGTCGTCGCGCTGACGTTTCGGATTGCGCGCGAATTTTTCGATCAAGACGTGGCGGTGATTGCGGCGGTCCTATCCGCGTTGAATCCATTTCAAACGTATTACGCGCAAGAAACGCGGATGTATATTTGGTTGACACTGTTTGCGTGTGTGTCGGTTTGGGCGATGGTGCGTTGGTTGAAACCGGGGCTGGTAGAATCAAACGTCATGCGTCAAACGTCAGGGGATCGCCCACAGCGCGTCATTGCGAGCGGAGCGACGCAATCTCATGGAGCCAACTTTCGCAGTAACAGTTGGGGTATCTCTACACAAACTTGGATTGCGCCCGGGATTTTTGTTTTGGCGACGCTTGCCGCGCTGTACACCAACTATTACGCGTTCACACTCGTGCTGTTCGAGAATCTCGCGTTTGTAGTTTGGCTGATCTTGGTGTGGCGGCGCGGCGCGCCTCCGTTTGCGACACTGGCGGTTTGGCTTGGCGCGAACCTGTTGATTGTGCTGGCGTACGTGCCGTGGCTCGCCTTTGCGCGCGCGTCCCTTACCGCATGGCCCGGCATTAGCGAACCGATGGCGCTGTGGGACATGACGTGGCGCATCTTGAGCGCGTTCGTCACGGGTTCGGACGTTTTGGTCAGCTGGCAAGCACTCGTCGTCTTGACGTACATTTTGTTTTTTGTCGGCGGCTTGCTGCCTTCGCGCGATTTGTTCCAGCAGAGCGCGTGGGGCATTGTGCTGTGCGCATTGTGGACAGCTGTGCCGCTGTTGGCAATGTACGTGGTTTCGTTAGCGCGCCCCGCATACAACCCAAAATTTTTGCTGCTGGCAACGCCGGGCTTGCTGATTGTGGTCGGACGCGGCGTGTCGGTGTTGTATCCCGGATTATTTTTGCGCGAACGCGCGCCGTACGCATCCCTGTCAGACAGCGCAACAAAGCGATTGGCGCGCAGCGTCATGGGCTTGATGAAATTGACGATTGGCGCGTTGTTTGCGGCGGGGACGGTGTTGGCGTTGCAAAACATGTACACCGCGCCGCAGTTGCAGCGCGACGATTATCGCGGCATTGTGAATTACATCAACGCGCTGGCGACGGCGCGCGACGCGGTGATTGTGGACGCGCCGGGGCAAATGGATGTGGTACGCTATTATTATCGCGGCGACGCCGATTTGCGCACGCTGCCGGTGGGCCGTCCGGTACACGCGGAACAAACGCGCGCGGCGATTGTGGACGTGATCACGAAACACGACAAGCTGTTTGCGATTTATTGGGCGACCGAGCAAGCGGACCCGCAACAACTGGTCGAGCGTTCGTTGAGCGAGGTAAGTTTCAAGGCGAGCGATGATTGGCGCGGCAATGTGCGGCTCGCGCAGTACGCGGTGGATTTGCTGGGGCAAAATTTTGCGGCGCGTATTCCGTTTGGCGATGAAATTTTTTTGCGGCGCTTTAGTTTGCCGGATAAGGCGTACGCGGGCGGCGATATTATTCCACTGGAATTGGTTTGGGTGGCGACGAATCCACCGCGAACGAATTACAAAGTGTTTGTCCACTTGCTCGACGCGCAGGGACGCATCGCCGCGCAGCACGACGGCGAGCCGCAAAACGGTTTCAGCCCGACAAGCCGCTGGCAAATCGGCGACGAAGTTTCGGACAAGATTGGAATTTGGCTGCCGGTCGGATTGCCGCCGGGTGAATACAACATCGTCGTCGGTTTGTATCGCGGTGATACGGGCGAACGATTGAAACTAAAAGACGGCACGGACGCGTTGACGCTCGGCGCGCTGACGCTCGGCAAACGCATCGCGTCGCCCGCCCAATTGCTGCTCGACGAAACGTTGAACGCCCGGTTCGATGCCCTCCGCGCGTTGGGATATAATCTGTCGCAAAACCATTCGCCTGTCCGCGAGTTCAAACGCGGCGAATTCATTCCGTTGGTTTTGTATTGGCAAGCAGTCGCGAAACCGGCGCGTGATTTGAAGGTCAGCGCGCAGTTGCTCGATCAGGGCGGCAACGTCGTCGCATCAACGCGCGCGTTTGAAAATTATCCGACGTCGCGTTGGGACGAAAACGAAATCGTGCGCGATATGTTGCATTTGAACATCCCGCCGAACGCGCTGCCGGGCGAATACAAAATTATCGTGAGCGACGGAACGTCGAGTTTTGACGTGACGCGGGTGCAAGTGAGATGAGTCGCAAGTTACAGGTTTCAAGTTGCAGTAATGCGCATGAAACCTGCAACCTGCGACCTGCGACTTATGTACATCGGTCGGAAACCACAGCGTCTGCCTTGGCTGCGCAGCTGTTTGCTGATTGTCATTATCGTGATTGGCACGGCGTATGCGAGTGTGTTGTTGTTGGCGACACGCGGCGTGTACGTCGCGCCGGTTTCGGTTTTGCCCGAAGCGCTGCACCCGACGCCGACCATTACGCCCACGCCCACGGAACCCGCGTCGAGCATTGTGAATCGCGCGGATGGTTATTTTCAAAACGGACAGGTGGACAAGGCGATTGAAGAATATCGCCGCGTGATTGAATTGGACCCGGAAAACGATGTGGCGTACGCGCGACTCGCGCGCTTGTTGATCATTCGCCGCAAGTATTTGGAAGCCGAAGACATGGCGCGCACGGCGGTGGATTTGAAACCCGACAATGCGTACAACAATGCGGTGCTCGCGTTGGCGCTCGATTGGCAGGGCAAGTACGACGAGGCATTGCCGCACGCGCTGCGCGCGATCGAACTGGACGAAAACAATGTGTATGCGCAGGCGTACTTGAGCGAACTGTATTCCGATATGGGGCGCGTGGACAAATCTATTCCGGCGGCGAAAAAAGCGGTCGAGTTGGACGACAATAATTTCGAGGCGCACCGCGCGTATGGGTATGCGTATGAAACATCGGGACGCTATCGCAACGCGATTACGGAATATCAACGCGCGATTCAGATTCAGCCCAATCTCGGATTTTTGTACGTCGCCGCCACGCGCAACATGCGGGCGATCGGACAGTATCGCAACGCGTTGGCTTTGATTCAACAGGCGATTCAAGCCGCTCCGACTTTTGCGGAAGTGTACGACGAGTTCGGATGGATTTATTATTTCTTGGGCGATTACGACGCGGCGATCACACAGTTGAAACGCGCGACGCAGATTGATCCGAATTACGCGCCCGCGCACGGGCATCTCGGCATTATTTATTTTGTGCTGCAGAATTGGGAACAGGCGGTGCCGAGTTTTGAAAAAGCGATTGCGCTTGGCGGCGACCGCGCCGAGTATTATTACTCACTCGGTCTGTCGTACGTGAATTTGGACAATTGTCCGAAAGGACGCGAGTGGCTCGATAAAGCGTTAGACGTAAATCCCGACGATACGGCGGTGCAAGCGGCGGAGCAGTATTACAATGAAAATTGTCTGGGCAGCGGCGCGCCGCCGACGCGGCGACCGGCAACGGCGGCGCCGCAACCGTGACCTCGCACAATTTTCTTGATGTTATGAAGGCACGCCTCCTCGCTTTCTCACGCTATCACGCCAACGTGGTTTTGCCCCAGGTGTACTTGTTTGCCGTCATCTGTGGAATCGCGATTGTCATTCTCGTTAGAGATACAGCTCCGATAAAACCGGGTCTGTTGAATGCACCCACGGATGCAAGCCAAAACGTCCTTGCCGGGCAAGGACTGGATGACTATTACATTTTTGTACAGGGCTGCGTCGAAATCCCTTTTGCCCCGCCGAGCTGCCAAAATGACCCCCCACTGGATTGGCACAACTGGTTAGAGTTCTTGCGCGACCATTACGGTTTTGGTCCGGCTCACCAAGCCGAATTCGATGTCTGGCGCAAGACGCACGTCTGATTCTGCGGGCGTTCACCGCCGACCCCGCTCCGATTACTGTTCAAGTCAATGACATTCATCCTGGCGAGGGCGGCATCGTTCTCATCGGTTATAGTGCGGGCGGCGCAACAATCATCAACTATCTCAAGACCCTGCAAGCGAATCATTCGAGCGAGACACCGCACATCCTCAGCGCCATCGCGCTAGACGCGCCGCTCGGAGGGTCTGGCTTTTCTCAATTCGTTGCCTGGTATATCCATTTTGACCCGAACTCGATGAATGGTGTAGGTTTTTGGGCACAGCAGAACAATATACGGGTTGTGGCAATCGGCTATGTTAATGATGTGGTCAATCCCGTTAGACCGGTCGGCGATGTTCCACTTCAGATTTTTGCCGAAGAGCCACGGTTTGCCGGAAAATTCGATTTGGACCTGAATCACGCCTATTTCTTTTTCCACCCAAATGGGCTTGATGGGGTTTTGCGCTATTTGCGGCAGAACCAGTTAGTGCGAGGAGCCGCAGAATGAAATCGGTTCAACTCCCGCGAAATTACCTTGGCGCGCTCACTGTTTGTGCAATCCAAAGACGGGTTTCTTTTCTTGTCCTTGTCTGGCTGTCGCCGATTTGGAGAAAAGATGTAACCGTCATTATGATGAATATCATCATTGGTGTTGCGCTGGGTGGTCTGTTTTTTTTGGCTGTTGCGCAAGACGCGCGTGGAAATTCAGACATTGAGCTTTGTGCTTGTCGGTGTTCTCACGCCCTGGGCTATCGTATTGAGCCAGGCGGTATTCTGGAGTCCGTCGCCGGGAATTCGAGGGATTCTGACGCTTGTTCTTTTATTGTTGTGGACGAGCATCATGCTGGCAGTCTCAATCGGAACTGCTATCGTCTACAGGATTGCTGCCAAGCGCGCTTACAAATATGTGTGTTCAAAATGAAACAGCCACGTCTACCAAGAATGTGGCTGTTTCTGTTTTTGCATAATTGTCCTCTTATCCAGGCGGTGTCTTGGTTTCTCGCTGTTCCATCTGCTGCGCCGCTTTGGCGACTTTTTGAATCGTGACGCGCGGTTCACTCCTCATCTGCTTGGGCGTCAAGTAATCTTACGAATTCTGCTGGCGATAAGATTTGGATGCCGTCGTATTCTTGGAGTTCCAACAAATCCTCATCGCCAGTGACAATATATTCTGCGCCAACCTCTACTGCGCATTCCAAGACGCGGTTATCATCGCGGTCGCGCTTGACAACATCGAGCTGCACGGTTGGTTCTCGGTTCAGTGGCGCCAATGCTAGACGGCGTAACGTATTCTGAATTTCCGCGTCAGATGCTTTGAGATATTTCGTGATTTTGGAATAGTCCAATGTTCGCGATAGTTCTGCGCGCAGTGTCGGCGAGGTCGCGACCTCAAATGCTTCCGCTTCCCAGCGCCGCAGAATTTCTGCGGGCGTTCCGCGCGGCGAGAGAAACGCGCTCAAGAAAACGTTCGTGTCCAGAACGACAAGCATTATTTTTTGCGCCCCTTGCGTACTGCGCGGATGGCTTCGGCGGCCAGCTGGTCTGCTTCTGCGGGGTCAAGATTCGCGCGCTGTTGAAAGACGCGCACCTGATCGAAAAACGCTTTACGTTCGCGTTTCCAATTTTCGTACACGGCCACCGGCACGACTGCCGCCGCAGGTTTGCCATTGCGCTTGATAATGTAGGACTCGCCTTTGAGTTGCACTTGGTCCACAATTTCGCGCAACGTCGTGCGCGCCTCTGCAATCCCAATACTTTTGTCCATAATTCGACTCCTGCTGTACAGACGTTACATACTGTAAGATATGTACAATATACCAGTTTTTCTCGGATTGTTCAAATTGAACCAGATTCCTCTTTGGTCTAGGGAAAGACCTTCGAGGTTTCATACGATCCGCGTAGATTCAATCGCTTGCGGTAAAAACCTCGAAGGTCTCTCCGCTCAGACCCCACGATTGAAATCGTTACTACGGCGTTCTTTCTTTCCTTCTTTTGCCGCCGTTTTCCAAACTGCGGGCGCAAATCACACCGGCGGCGTCTTGGTGTCCCTTTGCTCCATCTGCTGCACCGCTTTCGCCACTTCTTGAATCGCGACGCGCTGTTTGCGATACAGGTCGCTTTCGCTCATGGCGAGTTTGGACGCAATGTCGCGCACTTTCAGACCCTGTATCACTTTGAGTTCGAGGATGTTGTACAAAACCCATTCCGGCGCGGTGAGGGAACGCGAACCTTCGGGGCGCAGGGCTTCAATCGCTGCGGCGAGAATGCCGCGCAGCGCGCGCGTCGGATTTTGGTCGTACGCGTCGAGCGACTGCTGCACGATGTTCAGTTGCAGCAAGGGCGAGTGCGTCAGTTTGGGTCCGCCCCAATAATCGTCGAGCGCGCCTTTGATGGCGCGGTTGAAATCGGGCGACGCGACGAGTTCTTCTTCCACGCGTTCACCCGCCATGCCGCCAATCACGCGCGGTTTCGCCTGCACGCGCTGTAACGCTTCCACCTCGCTGCCGATTTGTTCCAACGCGTCAAACACATTCTTTTGCAGCGCGCGGTCTTCTAACGCGAGTTCCGCTTGCGACGCGAGCGCGCTGACCAATTCGTTTTCGTGCTCGGTCAAATCGGGCTGTGCGGAGCGCGCCGCAACGCCGATCACGCCCACCACCGTATCGCTGCCGTTCACCTTGAGCGGATACAACCAATAATCGCCCACCACGAAAAAGTGCGGCTGGTTCGATTTGCCGTTCGCAAAGTTTGGCGGCGTCGTCTGCCCGTGCATGAATCTTTGCACCGGTTCGCGCGCGCCGACCAGCGCTTCGAGTTTCCACCCGTCGGCTTGAACGGCGAGGGCGAAACCGCTTTGCACGCGCAGCAGGTCGCACATCGCGGCGAGAATGTTTTCGAGCAGTTGGCGTAAATCGCTCGTGGTCAACAAGCGCGCGTCGAGTTTTTGAATTTGGTTGATTTCGCGACGGTCTTGCCAAAACAGCACGCGGTCAATGTACGCTTTGCCGCGACTGATGAGCATTTCAAAAACGATTACGCCGACGATTACTGTGGCGGCGAGCAGCGTATCGCGGCTTACCGGCGCAACATGTTCGATGATGGGCACAATCGTCATTGCCGTCACCACGCCGACCGCGACGAGCGGACCGCGCAAAAGATAGTGAATGAATTTTTGTTTGATGATGCGGTCGGGCGCGAGCGCGCCTTGGTACGTGACGGTGTATGCCATGACGACCAGCATCAGGATTAACGCAATGCTGCCAAAGAACGTGAGCAGCAATAAGACCAGCGGCGGGATGAGCGAAGGAAAAACGGAAAAGACGAGATAGGGAAAAACGCCGAACGCGGGCGCGATGAACGCAAAGCCCAAACGGCGCAGGCGACGTCTGGAGGTAGGCGTCAGCGTGCGCCGCCGCGCCAATTCGATGTTGTAAATGCCCCACGCCGTCGTCGCGAAAAAGTAAATCGCAAAAAACGGAAAGAGCGGCCCGGCGCGCAATTGTGTCGCAAAGGGATAATTGAACGGCGCGCCGACGACGCGATCGGTAAAGATAACCAGCCCGAGGAAAACGACGCCGGTAACATACGCGCCCAGCGTCGCCGCGCGGCGCACGCGCGAATTGTAAAACGTCGAGCGCAGCACCGCGTTGGAAAAGTGCAGATACGCCGCCGGAACAAACGCGATGCCGATCCATTTAAAACGCAGCAATTGTTCCGCCGCATCAAGCGAAATGGTGCGCAGCAGGAAAACCTGGCCGATATAGACGATGCCGACGAACGTCAGCAGCGCACTGAACGCGCGAGGTACGGGATTGCGCCAACTTTGTGGAGTGAGCCACAAGAGCAGAGCAAAGGTGATGATGACGAGCGCTGCCGCGAGGAGAAAGTTGCCGAGCGAGAGAATTTGTAAAAACAGGTCCAACATGGAAACAAGTATACGCGGAGACGGAAAAAATGGTAATCAGGAAGAGGGTAGACAGGGATACAAGTAGACAGGGAAACAGGTAGAAATGTTCGCGCGTGTCTACCTGTTCCTTTGTTTCCCTACTTACCTATCTACTTGTTCCTTTGTTTCCCTACTTACCTATCTACTTGTTTCCCTACTTACCTGTCTACCTATTCCCTTGTTTCCCTATTTACCTGTATACCTGTCCCCTGTCTACCTATATCCCAACACCACCGTAAAGAAAAAATACGCGAATGCCAACGGAATAAACATACTGTCGAGACGATCAAAGACCCCGCCGTGGCCGGCGATCAACGTGCCGGAATCTTTGACGCCCAAATTGCGTTTGATGAGCGATTCGGTGAGGTCGCCCGCCGTCGTCAGCACGGCGATACAAACACCGCAGAGAAACGAAGCCCACACCGGCATTCCAAAAACCCAGCCCAAAATTCCCACGGTCAACGTCCCGGCGATGATTCCGCCTATCGCGCCTTGACGCGTTTTCTTGGGACTGATGTCGGGAAAGAATGGCGTCTTGCCCCAAAGGCGTCCCGCCAAGTACGCAAAAATATCCGTGAGCCAGATGCCGAGCAGGGGAATAAACAACAGCGCCGCGCCGTCCTGCAAATTGCGCAGCCGAAACGTGTACGTGCCTAACAATCCGATGTACACCACACCCAACAGCATCAGCGCCCAATTGAGCAAAAAGCCCTGATGGTCTGTACGCGAGAGTTCCCACAACGGCGGGATGGCAGCCGCGAGGACGAGAATGAACGTGGTGAAATCAAAAGGGAGCTGCGGATGGAGCGACGCATTGACCGAGAGCGCGGCGATCAAGACGAGGGCGGGAATCCACAGCGGGCGATGCCCGCCCAACCGCGTCATGTTGTAATACTCGTACGCGGCGAGCATAAAGCCCGTGCCATACAGAGCCAAGAGCCACCCTCCGCCCAAAATAACCGCAATGACGGCGAGCATGGCGAGGATATTTGACGAGATAAGCCGCGTTAGCATGGAATCAAGGCGTAGAGAGAAAAATACTCAGGGCTTTAATACTTTACCGAAACGGCGTTCGCGTTGATTGTACGCGTGCAGCGCGCGGAACAATTCCTCTTTGTCAAAATCGGGCCAATACGTAGGCGTGGCATAATATTCCGCGTACGCCGATTGCCAGATCAAATAATTGGACAGGCGCATCTCGCCCGCGGTCCGAATGACCAGATCGGGATCGGGCGTGCCTTGCGTGTACAAATAGTTTGTGATGAGTTCTTCGGTGATCTGCTCCGGGGGAATCCCGTCCGCGACGATTTGTTTGACCGCGTCCACGATTTCCGCGCGCCCGCCGTAATTGAACGCGACATTGAGAATGAGGCGCTGGTTGTCTTGGGTCAGCGTCACCGCGTCGCGAATTAATTTTTGCAGTTGCGGCGACAAGCCGTCCGTGCGACCGAGATGGCGGATGCACACGCCGTTCTTGTTCAATTCCGGCGTTTCGCGTTGAATCGTTTGCTCCAAAATCGTCATCAAGCCGCGCACTTCGTCGAGCGGGCGATTCCAGTTTTCGGTCGAAAAGGCATAGATGGTGAGATAGCGGATGCCGAATTCGACGCACGCGGTCAGGATGCGGCGAATGTTTTCCACGCCCGCGCGATGCCCCATCAAACGCGGCAGCCCGCGCGCTTTCGCCCAGCGTCCATTGCCGTCCATGATGATGGCAACGTGCGTGGGAATGTGCGCCAAATCGTTCGCGCCGTTAGATCGTTCCAAGACAGCAGCCATAGCTTGGAGATTGGAGGTTAGAGGTTGGAAGTTAGAATGAGTATGCCCATTCCAATTTCCAACTTCCAACTTCCAATTTCTATACCTCCATCACTTCGTCTTCTTTTTTCTTGCCCAGCGCATCGGCTTCGGCGACGTATTTTTTGGTCAAGTCGTCCAGCATTTCTTTGCCGCGCTTGTGCTGGTCTTCGGTGATCATTTTTTCATTTTCCAGCTCTTCGAGGTCTTTGATGCCCTGGTGCCGGATGTTGCGGATGGCGATGTGTCCTTCTTCGACGCGCCGCCTGACCAGTTTGGTCATTTCGCGGCGGCGTTCTTCGGTGAGCGGCGGCAGGATGAGACGAATCATTTTGCCGTCGTTGTTGGGCGTAATCCCGAGCTCGGACGCAAGAATGGCTCTTTCAATCGCTTTGATTTGGGACGTGTCGTACGGTTTGATGAGAATCTGGCGCGCTTCGGGAACGCTCACGGTCGCCAATTGCTGCAAGGGCGTCGGCGTGCCGTAATAATCAATTTTGAGCGGCTCGACCAGTGAAGGCGACGCGCGTCCCGTGCGCATGGCTTGAAAGTCGCGTTTCATAGCTTCGAGCGCCTTTTTCATTTTGCCTTCGGCTTCGGCTTTAACATCGTCTATCATATAGAGTGCTGAGTGATGAGGGCTGAGGACTGAGTAAGAATTTGCGACTCAGTCCTCAGTCCTCACTCCTCTTTACTTTCCTATAGTCGTCCCCACCGCTTCGCCCATTACGGCGCGTTCGATGGAGCGCGGGGTGTTGAGGTCGAAAACGACGATGGGCAGTCCGTGTTCCTTGCAGATGGTAATGGCAGTGTCGTCGAGCACGCGTACCTGTTCGCTCAGCAGCGCGTCGGTGTAGGTGAGGCGTTCAAATTTTTTTGCATCCGTAAAATGGTGCGGGTCCTTGTCGTACACGCCGTCTACTTTGGTCGCTTTCATCAAAACCTGCGCGTTGATTTCCTGCGCGCGCAGCGCCCCCGCCGTATCGGTCGTGAAAAAGGGATTGCCCGTGCCCGCGCCGAAAATAACAATGAACCCTTTTTCGAGATGATGGATCGCGCGGCGGCGGATGTACGGCTCGGCGATTTCGTGCATTTCAATCGCGGTCATCACACGCGTTTCCATGCCGCGTTTTTCGAGCGCATCCTGAAGGGCGAGCGCGTTAATGACGGTGGCTAACATGCCCATGTAATCGGCGGTCGCGCGGTCAATTTGTTTCGCGTACGGGTCCGTGCCGCGCCAAAAGTTGCCCCCGCCGATGACGATCGCAATTTCGACGCCGTGTTGCTTGACGGCTTGAATTTCGTCGCCGACGTACGCGACCATTTCGGGATCAATGCCGTTTTCGCCGCGTCCCGACAGCGATTCACCGCCGAGTTTTAACAGAATGCGTTTGAATTTCGGCTGCCCTGCCATTCCTCCTCCGGTTGCATTATACATAAAAACTAGAAAAAAAAAGGAATTGATGGAATTAAATTTCCCTCAATTCCTCGCGAACCCTGTTCGCAAATTTCCTTTGTGCTTTACTCTTCGCCTAACGCGTAGCGCACAAAGCGCCGCACGACGATTTTTTCGCCGGTCTGCGCGCTGGCTTGCTTGATCAATTCTTCAATCGTCTGCTTGTCGTCCTTGATGTACGGTTGATTCAAGAGACACGTTTCGGCGTAATACTTGGCGAGTTTGCCCTCTACGATTTTCGGGATAATGGTTTCGGGCTTGCCTTCGGCGCGCGTCGCTTGCTCGAATGTTTTCTTGGTCGCTTCCAATTCGTCCGCCGGAATGCTTTCGGGCGAAACATATTTCGGATTCATTGCCGCGATTTGCAGCGCCACCGCGTGCGCGGCTTCTTTGAATTGCGGCAAGCGCGCGACGAAATCAGTCTCGCAATTCAATTCGACCAAGACGCCGACTTTGCCATTGTGCACGTACGTTTCAATCACGCCGTCCTTGGCGGTGCGTTCCACCGCCTTCTTGTCCGCTTTGGCGATTGCTTTGGCTTTCAAGATGCTCAATGCTTTGTCGTAATCGCCGCCCATCTCGTCGAGCGTCTTTTTGGCGTCCAAAATGCCCGCGCCCGTTTCTTCGCGCAATTTTTTGATCAATTCAGCTGGAGTTGCCATTATTCACCTTTTTCCACTGCAACGCTCTCGACAATTTCTGCTTCGGCTGTGGTACCCAACAAATCCGAATCGCCCGGCTCGAACGAAAGCGCCTGTTCCAATTCGCTCTGCATTTCGGCATGCACGCCTTCTTCCAATTGTTCCGCCGCGACGACGCCGCGAATGTTTTTGCCTTCGATGACCGCGTCCGCGATTTTCGCGGTGATGAGTTTGATCGCGCGAATCGCGTCGTCATTCGCGGGAATGGGATATTGAATCGGGAACGGATCGGAATTGGTGTCGCACAACGCGACGATGGGAATGTCGAGCGTGAGCGCTTCGTTGATGGAGATTTGTTCGTGCAGCGTGTCCACGATGAAAAGCATCTTGGGCAGGCGTTTCATGTCGCGCAAACCGCCGAGACGCGTTTCCAATTTGCCGAGTTCGCGCGTCAAAAGCAGCGCTTCTTTTTTCGGCAGCTTGTCGAGTTCGCCCATCGCCTGGCGTTCTTCGAGACGAATCATGTAATCGGCGCGCGCGCGAATCGTGCGGAAATTGGTGAGCGCGCCGCCGAGCCAGCGATCGTTGACGAACGGCATCCCGCAGCGCGCGGCTTCTTGCTGCACGGTTTCTTGCGCTTGCTTTTTCGTGCCGACGAAAAGAATCATCCCGCCTTCCGCGACCATGTCGCGGACGACTTTGTATGCCTCTTCGAGGCGGCTCATCGTTTGCTGCAAATCAATAATGTGAATGCCGTTGCGCTGGGTGAAAATGAATTGCTTCATCCGTGGATTCCAACGGCGCGTGCGGTGACCGAAATGAACCCCTGCTTCAAGCAAGGATTTCATGGGAAGAATGCTAGCCATGCGGCTCCTTTTGTGTTTGTGCGAGCTTTTCTTAAACCTCACAGGTCTTGGAGACCTGTGAGGTTTGGGGAACGACTCGCCGACGACACCTTTTAGCGCGACGCGCATTGCATTTTTCGGGCGCAACACACACGTCGCGGGGAGGTGTCTGATTGATATATCGAGTTACACCAACTGTCATTTCGAGATGGTCAGCCCGCAGGGGCTGTATGGGCTCAGGACTGTCATATCGAACGGAGTGAGATATCTCGCTCCGCTCGATATGACAAGTCCTGTGCAGCCGTTCTTGCGAGAAATCTCTGGTGGGAGATTTCTCACTGCGTTCGAAATGACATACGCAGCGCAACGACTCGCTATTGTATGCGAAATGTGGATTTGGACAAATTCGCGGGCAACTTCGCGGACAACGGATTCTTAGCGGATAAACGGATAAGAGTGCGTCCATCCGTTATCCGTTCATCCGCTTTCCCCATCCGTTGGCAGCCTTCCCCTCCGCCGCCCGTCTCACCTCCGCCAACACCAGCGCGCGGACAACGGATTGATAGAACGGATGAACGGATGACGACGCGCCCATCCGTTCATCCGCTTTCCCCATCCGTTGGCAGCCTTCCCCTCCGCCGCCCGTCTCACCTCCGCCAACACCGCATCCCCGTACGGAATCGCCAACGCCAATTGGTCAACCAACCGCACGACGCTCTTCACTACCCCCGCATCGCTGTTGACGGCGCGCGCGGCGCGGAATGTTTCCAGCACCTCCGCGCGTTTTTGCGCGGCAATGGTTTCATCTGTCCTCTCGGTCAACAATGCCAACCCGCACAACGCCAGTCCTTTCGCATCCAACGCGGTGTAATACTGCGGTGTGTTCACCAGAATCGCATCCGCATGTCTGACCGCCTGCGCGAATGCCTCTTGCGCCGCCGCGCGGTCACCTTGACGCAAGGCGATGATGCCCAAGAGTGCAAAGACGTTGTGATTATTGTCTGGCGAATCATAATTACTTGCTCTTTCGATTGCAATACGCGCAGTTTTGAATTCTTTTTTGTGAAGATGAGCGAGAGCAAGCACGTAGTTTCCCCAATTTCCAAGTAGGGGACTCCCAATTTCTTCAACACGTTCAAGACCTTCAATTGCACGTTGACTGGCTTTTTCAAATTCTCCTGCATCAATTAGTGCTAAAGCAAGATTATGCAGTCGCTGCCCTTCGCCTTTTCGATCGCCGATTTCGCGGTCGATGGCGAGGGCTTGCTCGTGGAACTCGACGGCGCGGGCGGTCTGTCCCAAGTCGGCGTAGCAAATGCCGAGGTTGCCGAGGTCTGCGCCTTCCCCGCGCTTGTCGCCGATTTCGCGGTCGATGGCGAGGGCTTGCTCATGGAACTCGATAGCGCGGGCGGTCTGTCCCAAGTCGGCGTAGCAAATGCCGAGGTTGCCGAGGATTGCACCTTCATCTGCGTGACTTTTTCTATCCCGTGCTATGTCCAATGCTTCTTCATGGAGAGATATTGCTTTTTGCAATTCTCCCAGTGTTTGGTATCCGAAAGCCAAACCCCACAGATTCAATTCCTTTTGCCGGGCGTCAGAAAGTTTTCCCTGCAAAATGGTGTGCAATTGAAGTTCGAGATGATAGTGACCCCACAAGTCAAGATACTCAAATCCGATTTCATATAGTACGCTCGCCGCCGTGTCATAATCTTCCGCCTCACAGCGCAAATCAAACTCGGCAAGCTGCGGTGCGAGGTCGTCCAGTTTTTTCCACTCGTCGCGCGGCTTGCGCGTTTGCCTGAAATAGTCTGCGCCGCGCATCAAGAGTTCATGCTGTGACCAATCGGAATTCGGAATTTCTGCTTCTGAACTTTGAACTTTGATCTTTGAACTTGGAATTTTCCCAAACGCATACGCTCGATCCACCGGATGCATGTAATACTTGCCCGAATCGCGTCGGACGAACTGCATGTTGACCAGCCGATTCAAAATGGGCACGCTGTTCACGGTCGCTTGATAGGGTTCGAGCAAGAAATCCACTGCGGTATGCGATACGGGACGGTTAAAGATGGCGAGCGCCTGCATCACGCGTTCTGCGGTCGGGTCGAGGCGGCTGTATGCTTCGCCCACGAGCGCCTGCACCACATTGTCCGCTTCATGTTTATGGTCGAGGATTTCTTGCAGCGTTGTGAAACGGTCGGCAGAGAGAATGGCATACAGCGCTTCGAGCGCGCGGGGGAAACCGCGCGTGTATTCACGGGCGCGCAACAGCAGCGCGTCGGTCGCGTGTTTCAAGCCGACTTTGCCGTCCGCGTCCATCTCACGCAAAATGTTTTCCGCGAACGGCGATTCCAGTCCCTTGTCCAATTCGATGCGCGCTTGACGCGCGGGTTCCAACAGCGCGAGGTCGTGCGGCGCAACGCGCGTCGTGAGAATCACTTTGACCGCGTGATGCGGCGCGGTCAAGACGGCGCGCAGCGCGTCGTTCAATTCCGCGTCGGAAATGTTTTGCGCGTCGTCCACCGCATCTTCAAAATTGTCCAAGAGCAAAATCACGGGTGCTTGCGTGAACTTGCCAAGCAGCGCGTGGATTTTTCGTTCGGTGCTCACTTGCGGATTTTTGTACAGCGCGTCGAGTTCGCGCGTCGTATCCGTGTCGAGCAGTTTGCACAAATCCGCGAAAATGTTTGGCACGTTGATGTTGCGAATCCCGCGCGCGCTCAGATACACAATTCCGGCCACGCGCATTTCGCCGAGGTCGTCGGGAAGGCGTCCGCTTTCCAATGCTTTGAGCAAACGACACACCATCGCCGTCTTGCCGATGCCCGCGCGTCCGACGACGAGCAACAAGCGTTTCGATTCGTCGCACAAAAACTGCGCGACCAGTTTGTTTTCTTCGTAGCGGTCCTGGAAATAATTGGGCGCGACGGCGGGCGGCGGATTGATAAATTTGCTGCGCGCCAAACCACTCACCGGTTTTTCGGGCTGGCGCTCGCGTTCCAAGCCCGCCGCGATGCTTAATTCCGCGCGTTTCGCCGCGCCGGCGGGGTCGTCCACGATGCGCTGTTGTTCCGCGATTTGTTTTTCCAACTGCGCGAGGTCGTCCTCGATGCGTGCGAGTTCTGTGCCGTCGGCGGCGCGGCGCAAATCGCGTTCGGCGTCGGCGCGGCGGTCTTGTAATCCTTGGAGAATTCCTTCCGGGGATTCAAGCCAGCGCAGGTATTGGCGCAGTTTGGCAATGCCCGCGTCGAACCCGCGCGTGAAATCAATATGCTGGCGCGGTTCGAGACGAAACGGCATGTCCGCGTCGCGATGGAGCAGCAGCGGCACGATGGGCTTTTTGTATTTCAACGCGCGCGTCCATTCGAGTTTGCACGTCGAATTGGCGGTCACACTGTCGCGCGTCATGGCAAAGACGAGCGCGCGGCAGTCGCGAATGCCGTCCGCGATTTGTTCATCCCAATCGCGCGATGGGACTAGATTGTATTTGTCGAACCAAACGGAGAAATTGTCCGCGCCGAGCGCGTCGTAGAGTCGCTGCGCGAATTCTTTCGCATCGGCGGCGGAATAGGAGAGAAAGATGTGCTGCTGCATCGAGTCGCCTCCAAGAAGCAAGTGCGCAAGTTTTACGTCAACTCCCAATCAGCGTCAGCGCGCGGCCCGCCAAAACGGTCAGCGTCGCAAAGGCGTTGACGACTTGCATGCCCATTAAAAGTTTTGCGCGGGTCGAGATCGGGTACGTGTCGGCGGGACCGAAGGTGGTCGTCGTGACGAGCGCGAGAAACAAATAGTCGGGGAAGCGGGGGCTCCATTTTTCATAACCGGGGATTGCGGCGGCGCGCTGCGGGAACATGAAATCCCACCGGTCCCGTTCGTGCCCCGTTTTTTCGCGCATGCCCGGCACGTCAATCAGCCAATACCAGAGGGAAAAATTTAGAATGTTGATGACCATGACGACGACGGTGTCGCGGATGAGCGTGGCGAGTTGGGCGCGGTGCGTGTCGCCGATGGTCAAGATGAGCAAGATGACGCTCGAAAACAATTCGAACGTCAACAGAAAATTGCCGAGCAGCAGCGCGGTGCGCAGCTCTTTGCGGCGGTCGAGCAGCCAAAAAAGGACGGCAGGCACAAAGACGACCAGCTTGATAATTTGCCAGCCCAAGTATTGGAGCTCATCGCTGAGCGCGCGGTCTATTTGCGACGGCGTCAGTTCGCTGATGGCAATGCTGTCCGAGAGTGAATTTTGCAGCAGCAAAACGACGAGAATGACGACGAGCGCCCATGCGCCCACATGCGCACGCTGCCGTGCAAGTGCAATGAAGGAATTCATGCGCGCATTATACTGGTGATTACCCACATCTTGTTATAGCGCAGTTGGACTGCGCGTTCCCCCGACGGCAGTACAACTGCCTCCTAACATCTGTGGGTAATCACCAAGCATTATAACATTGACGCTGTGAATCAATTCAACTTATAATGCGCTCCGCTATGTCCAACTCGCCCGCACCTTCTTCCACACCCGTCCGCGCGATTCCCGGTTTACTCATTCCGCCGCGCACGCTCGACACGCCGGGGCATTGGTTCCTCATGCGTTTCTTGAGCAAGTTTGTATTGTCATTTTTCGGTTGGTATTTTCCGATGCGCATCGTCGGGGTGGAAAATATCCCGACCACGGGCCCGCTGCTCGTCGTCATCAATCATTTGAGCGTGATGGACATTCCAACGCTGGGCGCGTTGCTGGTGCAGCGGGGATGGCATCCCGGCGTCACGCTGTTTTCGATTGCCAAGCAAGAAGTGTTTCGCAAGCGGGTGACCGGATGGCTCGCCCCGCTGTTTGGCATGTTTCCCGTGTACCGCAATCAAGTGGATTTGAATGCCATGCGCACCATGTTGGCGATCTTGAAACACGGCAGTACGCTCGGCATTGCGCCGGAGGGCACGCGCAGTCCGACCGGGCATTTGCAGTTGTTTCAACCGGGCGTCGCGAAAATCGCGATTCAAAAACGCGTGCCGATTTTGCCCGTCGGTTTAATCGGTGTGGAACGCGTCATGCCCATCGGCTCGCGTTTTCCGCGCCGCGTGCCCATCACCGCATACGTGGGACAGGTATTTGAATTGTCAGAATACTATGGCAGACATTTGTCGCCCCAAGAGTTGGAACGCGCGGCGTGGGACATGCGCGCGCAGGTGGCGGCGTTGCTGCCCGAATGGATGCGCGAGCTGCCGCCCGAAGATGCAGAAGTGCGTTTCGGCAGCGTCCGCTCTGCAGGCATGACGCGCTCGGGTGATGCCGCTGTGGAAAGGTAGTGAACGCTCGCCGCCGCGTTCTGTGGGGGGGGGAACGAAACGGCGTTCGTTCCGTACTGAACGCTCGCCGTAGCGTTCAGGTGTGGGATGTGCGGGCGCTCATCCGCTCATCCGCTTTCCCTATCCGCTGACAGCTGCTCTACAAAACGCGCCGCATATTTTTCCAAACGGCGTCATTTTTTTTCGTCCCCATCCAGCGCGTGCGCCTGCAATTCTTCAAGCGTCACCACTTGCAGCGCGCGGCGATGCGTCGCGCGCAAATAGACCGGCGGTGCGACCCCCGCTTCGAGCGCCTCTTTCCAGCGATACACGCCCAGGCACCATTTGTCGCCGGGCTTGAGCCCGGGAAAATCATATTCGGGCGCGGGGGTAATCAAATCGTTGCCGCGCCGCAGCGTAAACTGCAAAAACTCGTCCGTCATGCGCGCGCAGACGACGTGCGCGCCCAAATCTTGATCGTCCGTATCGCAGCCGCCGTTGCGAAAAAAGCCGGTGAGCGGGTTGAAACAGCACGGTTCCAAAAATCCGCCCAAGACATTTTTCGGTTCGGGATGCCCATTCGTTCCGAGTTTCATAAATCAAATCGTAGTAACGAATTCATTCGTTCACCCCCCCGTAGTAACGAATTCATTCGTTCACCCGCGTAGTAACGAATTCATTCGTTCATCCCTGTGCAATAATTCTCTCCGCGACCTCTGCCAAATCGTTCCCGACAATATCCGGCTGCGGCGCCAACGGATCGAGCGCCATGCCGGGCCGCGCCACAAAAGCCGCCGCGGCGCCCGCGCGCTGCGCGCCCGTCACATCCCACGCGTGTGCGGCAATCAACCGCGTGTCTCCAATCGGCGCGTTCATTTCGTGTGCGGCGTACACATACGGCGCGGGCGCGGGCTTTAATCGTTTCACGGCATCGGCAGAAAGAACGCGCTCGAACAAGGGCGCGAGGCCCGCATTCGTCAATTGCGCGTCTGCCACCGCTTGCGTGGAATTGGTCAGCGTGCACAAGCGAAAGCCCGCGTCGCGCAAACGTTCCAGCGCGCTAGGGACTTCGGGATGGGGCGGCAGAGTCTTGATTCCGCTCAAAATTCTCGTTTTATCGTCTGTATGCATAGGAATCTTCAAGCGCGCCGCGACCTGTTCCAGCGCGCCGCCGCCAATGACGCCGAACGGTTCGTACACGTCGCTAATGATCGAGAGGAGCGCGTTTTCAATAAATTGTCGGAACCACATTTCGAGCACGCGTTTATCGCCAAACACGCGTTCGAATTCGGAATCGAGCGCGTGCAAATCGAGCAGTGTTTCGTTCACGTCAAACACGAGAACCTGAGGCATTTGAGATACTCCTCCGATAGCGTGACAGGGGCGGTGGCTTAACCGCGCAGATTTGGTTTTCGTTCGTGCCACTCGGTCGTTTGTTCGTACGCGTACGCGACGTGTAGCATTTTTTCTTCTTCGAACGCGCGCGCCATGATTTGCAGACCGATCGGCAGGCCGTCGCTGAAACCGGCGGGAAGGGAGATCGCGGGAATGCCAGCCAGCGGCTGCGCGAGCGTAAAGACATCTGCAAGATACATTTGCAGCGGGTCGTCGGCTTTTTCCCCGATGCGAAACGGCGGCACGGGCGATGCGGCGCTGACCAACACGTCCACCTGATCGAAGGCCTGATCGAAATCGCGTTTAATCAGCGTCCGCACCTTTTGCGCTTTCAAATAATACGCGTCGTAGTAGCCCGCGCTCAACGCGTACGTGCCAAGCATGATGCGCCGTTTCACTTCGGGACCGAAACCGCGTCCACGCGTGGCGCGTATCACATCCCACACATCGCCCGCCACATCCGCGCGCGGTCCGTACTTGACGCCGTCGTAACGCGCGAGATTCGCGGAAGCTTCGGCGGGCGCGAGCAGGTAGTATGTCGGCAGCGCGTATTCCGTGTGCGGCAAACTGACCGCGTGAATTTCCGCGCCGAGTGATTCAAGGTGCGCGATAGCATTACGGATAGTCACCTCGACCTCGCGCGCCATTCCCTCTACAAAATATTCGCGCGGCACGCCCACGCGCATTCCATCCAGTCTCCAGTCTCCAGTCTCCAGTCCCATCAAATAGTTGGGCGCCGGCGTATTGACCGTCGTCGAATCGCGCGCGTCGTGTCCCGCGATCACACTCAAAATCAACGCCGCGTCGCGTACATCTTTGGTCATCGGTCCGACTTGATCGAGCGACGACGCGAACGCAATCACGCCCCAGCGCGATACGCGCCCGTAACTCGGACGCAGCCCGACGGTACTCGTCAAACTCGCGGGTTGGCGCACACTGCCGCCGGTGTCGGTGCCGAGCGAAAAAACTCCTTCGTCCGCCGCCATTGCCGCCGCACTGCCGCCGCTGGAACCGCCGGGGACGCGTTCCAAATCCCACGGATTGTGCGTCACGCCATAGCCGGAATTTTCGGTCGAAGAACCCATCGCGAATTCGTCGGGATTGGTCTTGCCGATGAGATGCGCGCCCGCCGCTTTTAATTTTTCGATCACGGTCGCGTCATACACCGGCACAAAATTTTCGAGGATGCGCGACCCCGCCGTTGTCGTCACGCCTTGCGTCGAAATCACATCCTTGATCGTCATCGGCACGCCCAGTAGGGGCGCACCAAAGCCTGTCCCGAACGTATGTGAGGGATGGTCGCCCGTTTTGCGTGCGTCCGCCAATTGTTCATCCGCGCGTTTTGCTTGCTCCAGCGCGAGTTCTGCCGTCACCGTGAGATACGCGTGAATTTTTGGCTCGCATTGCGTGATGCGTTCCAACACCGCGTGCGTCAATTCGACGGATGAGATTGCGCCTTGCCGCAGCAATTCTGCCGCGCGATGCGCGGTCAACTGTTCGAGTCTAGTTTCGATAGCCATAAGGATGTGCGCGCACGTGGGTGTGGAGATTTTCGTAGAGCACGAGCAATTTGTCGAGATTGACTTGCAGCGAGTATTGTTCCATCGCGCGCTGGCGGGCGCGTCTGCCCAGTTCTTGCCGGAAATCAGGAAACTCGATCAATTGGCGCAGGGCAAGGGGCAGTTGGGCTTCGAGGTGTTCCACGTCAATCACGATGCCTGCGCCGCGCAGCGCTTCGCCATCCGCGCCGACATCGGTAGCAATGACCGCCGCGCCGCTCGACATGGCTTCGAGCATGGCAATGGAAAGCGCTTCGACGGACGAAGGTAAAACACTAATGTCGGTCGAGCGCAAGATCCGTTGCAGTTCGCGCGGCTCGAAAATGTGCCCGCGAAAAATGATGCGCGGGTCGTCGCTGTATTTGCGGCGTAGGCGTCCGAGATCGAGACCGTCACCGGCGATCACCAAAACGTGATCGTCCGGCAAATCGAGCGAGGTAAACGCTTCACACAACGCGCCGACATTTTTTTCTGGATCGAGCCGTCCGACGTACGAAATCAGCAAGCGCGCGCCCAACTCTAATTTGTAATCGGGCAGTCCCGGAGTATACGTGTTTACGTCAATGCCGTTGGGAATGACGTGCAATTGCGCGTGCTCGACGCCGTACTTGAGCAACATGCTTTTTTGATTTTCCGAAAAGACAATTGCCGCGTCGTACTTGTCGAGGGTATTGACGTACATGCGATACACCACGCGCATGGCAGTGCCCCAAAAAGAACCCGGCTGCCCGTACGGCATGTGAACGGTGGCGACCGCCGGGATACCGAACGTGTGGCAAAATTCGGGAATCGAGGCATCGAGATTGGAAAAGGAAAGGGAAACGTGCGCCACGGCGGGCTGCTCTGTGCCCAGCACATTCTTGATGGTGCGTTCGGCTTGCAGCGAAGAAAACGTCGCGCGTTTCATAATGTCCAACGCGCCGATGCGTACGGCGCGGACATTGGGCGGTGTCACGAGGCGGCGTTCGCGCGTGGCGTGAAAAAAGAAAACCACGTCCACCTCGCGTTGACTCAACCCGTTGAGCATCATGCGCGAATAGGTGACGATGCCGTTGCGACGCGCACTCGCCACATGTCCAAACCAAGCGATTTTCATGAACAAGTCACAAGTCACAGGTCACATGTTGCAGGAAAAATGCTCTTGCGACGTGCGGCCTGTGACTCTTATTCTTCAAGAATTGCCCGCACGCGCAAAAATTCGTGATTTGCGTCAGTGTCGGGTGCGTTTTGCAAAACCTGCGCGCGGCTGAGCGAGGGGGTCACAATGTCGGGACGCATCACATTTTGATTGGGAATGACGCTCGCCGTCGGCGCAATGGCAGCCGTGTCGAGTTGATTCAAGCGTTCGGCATATTCCAAAATGTCGGACAACTGGCGCGCCAGGCGTTCCAGTTCGGCGTCCGACAATTCGAGTTTTGCCAATTCGGCAATATGGGCAACTTGTTCGCGGGTTAGAGACATACAGCTTGGATTTTGTCGAGTGAATTTTTTTGTCGCCTATGATTATAGCATACGTGGAACGTGAGGCGTGAAACGTGAAACGTGAAACGTGAAACGTGAAACGTGAAACGTGAAACGTGAAACGTGAAACGTGAAACGTGAAACGGAAACGTGAAACGTGAAACGTGAAACGTGAAACGTGAAACGTGAAACGTGAAACGTGAAACGTGAAACGTGAAACGTGAAACGTGAAACGTGAAACGTAGTAACGAATTCATTCGTTCGGCGCTGGTCATGCGCGGCGGGAAACGTGAAACGAGGAACGTCAAACATGAAACGTGAAACGTCAGACGTCAAGGCGAGCGCGATAGTGCGGAGAGTGCGACAGTGTGATAGTGCGATAGTGCGGAGAGTGCGATAGTGCGGAGAGTGCGATAGTGCGATAGTGCGATAGTGTGTTAGTTGTGTTTCGCGATTGGCGATACGCGATACGCGATTTGTGCTATACTTTTCGCCATTGTTCTCGGCGCAATTGCAACGCATCCATTCGTTACCACGACTGATTTCACATGACGGTTTCAACGCATCAAGTCGGCGCGACGTGTCCGTCTTGCGGGCGCTTTGTCGGTCCCCTCGAAAAATGCCCCTACTGCGGCGCAGACATCAAAAAACGTCTGCCGCTGCGTTATCTAAAACTCGCGTGTCTGCTGTTCGCGATTCTCGGCGTGGCGCTGCTCGTGTTCGCGGCGAGCGGCGCGGCGACGCCGACGACGAAAATTGGCGCCATCGGCGCGACGATGAATTACGCGTACGTGCGGCTCGAAGGCACTGTCACGCGCGGTCCTTTGTACGATCCCGATGCGCCAGCGTTGCGGTTTTACCTTGCCGACGATACGGGAGAAATTCAAGTGGGCGCGTTCCGCGACGTGACGCAGGCGTTGGTCGCGGCGGGCAAAATTCCCACCGCTGGCGATCACGTCATTGTGGAAGGCACGCTGCGCGTGCGCGATGATTTTACCTCGTTCAATCTGGCATCCGCCGACAAGGTACAGATCGTTCCGCCGACCGCGAGTGAAATCACCATCGGCGCTGTCGGCTACGACGACGAATTGCACTATGTCGTCGTGCGCGGCGCGGTGCGCGAAATTCGTCAACCGTATCAAGGTCTCACGCTGATTACGCTGGGCGATGCGTCGGGCGAACTCGACGTGGCGGTGAGCGGCGACATTGAAAAATTGTACGGCGCGGTGTCTCCGTTCGAACTCGGCGATGCCGTCACGGTGCAAGGCATCGTCACCTATTTTCGCGATTCGCCGCAGCTCGTTTTGCGCCACCCGAATGATTTCAAAAAATTGGCGGTTGACAACACCGCGGCGGCGATGGTGCGCATCGGCGAGATCGACGCGGCGCGCGTCAACCAACGCGTTCAGGTTTCGGCGCAGGTTACGCGGGTGAGCAAATTTTCTCAAGGAATGCGCGCGACGCTGGCGGATGATTCGGGCGAAATTACGCTCGTGTTGTGGCAAGACGTGTACGACCAAATTCCGAACGCGAGCGCATTGAAAAAAGGCGCACAGGTCCAAGTGCTCGGCAAAGTGAGCCAATATCGCGGCGAGTTTGAAATCGTGCCGCAGCGCGCGGGCGACGTGAGAATCAGCGCGGCAGTCGCGCAAAATAGCGAGACGCCCCAGCCCGGCACGACCGCGCCAAGTAGCTCAGCAGAGCCGACAAACACGCCGCGCCCCACGCGCGAACCGACTGACGCGCCTGTGACGCGCACGATTGGCAGTTTGACGCAAACGGACAAGGACGCAGTGGTCGTCGTCACGGGCGCGATCACACGCGCGAGCAGTTTTTCTCAAGGGATGCGTTATACGCTCGACGATGGCACGGGCAAAATTACATTGTTGATTTGGAAAGACGTGTTGGAGAAACTTGGCTTCCGCGATGAGTTGCAACAAGGCGCGCAAGTGCGTGTGACGGGCAAGGTGGATGTTTTCAACGACACACTCGAAGTGATTCCCGCGCACGCGAGTGATGTGGAATTGATCGCCGCCGCGCCTGTGCAAACCGTCGAGGTGCGCGGTATCGGCTCGTTGTCCACCGATGATTTGGACAAGGTCGTATCCGTGCGCGGTACGATTGCCGAAATTTCCGATTTTTCCAAGGGGAAATATGTCACGCTGCAGGATGATACCGGCAAAATTCAAATTACGGTTTTTAACGACATACTGGAATCCATTCAGGACAAACTCGCCATCGGCGCAACGGCAACAGCACGCGGCAAAGTAAATCTATTTCGCGGGAAAATGGAGATCGTCGCGGAGGGCTTCGTGATAGAGTGAAAGAGTGATGGAGTGAGTGAGTGATGGAGTGTGCTCTCCCGCTCTCCCGCTCTCCATCTCTCCCGCTCTCCCGCTCTCCATCTCTCCCGCTCTCCATCTCTCCATCTCTCCCGCTCTCTATCTCTCCCGCTCTCTATCTCAAAGCATGGAATACCTCTCTCTCGTCCCCTACGCCATCGCCGGTACGCTGCTCGCTTCGACGCTCGCGCTGGTACCCGCGCTGCACGTGTACAACATCGCGGGGATTTTTATTTTGTTTGCGTTGAATGTGCAGCAATTTATCGGCGGCAATGAATTGGCGATGCTGCTGCTCGGCATGATTGTCGGCTATGCGATGTTGAATACCGTTTCCGCGATTTTTCTCGGCGCGCCGGATGATTCGACGGTGTTTATTGTTTTGCCCGGACAAAAATATCTGCTCATGTCGCGCGGCTACGAAGCCGCCGTGTTGACGGGCATCGGCGGGTTGGGCGGTATTCTGGTGCTGGTTGTCTTGTCGCCGGTTGCGTCCACCATTTTCGGCGCCATGCGCGCGATTGTCTTGCCGCACTTGCACTGGATTCTCGCGGTCATTATCACGTACATGTTGATGGCGGAATGGCCCAAGGGCGGCGATCACGGCGCGACGGGACTGGCGCGTTTGTGGGACGCATGGAAAGGTTTGGGCGCAGGGATTCTCACGTTTATTCTGTCCGGTATTCTCGGCATCGTGTTGATGTACAAATCGCCCGTGCCGGTGGATATGTCATTTCAAAATTTGCTGCCCGCGTTCGTCGGCTTGTTCGCAGTGCCGTGGGTGTTGGACAATATCTTGTCGGGCACAGAAATTCCCAAGCAGCACATTCCGACCACCGTAGACGCGCCGCCGGGCATGATTGCGCGCGGAGTTTTTTCCGGCGCGTTGGGCGGACTCTTTGCCGCGTTCTTTCCGGTGGTCACGGGCGGCATCGGCGGTTATTTGGCGGGTCACGCGACCGCGCAGCGCGATGATCGCGTCTTTATCATTTCGCAAGGCGCGTCGAAATTTTTGTATTACGTCGGCGCGTTCTGGTTGTTCTTTTTGCCCGCCGCGCGCATTACCAAGGGCGGCATGTCTGGAATGCTGGCGACCATTTACACGCCGGAAGGACCGGGTTTGTATTACACCGCAGTGGCGCTCATCGCGTTGTGCGGCGTATTGTCATTTTTCTTGCTGCTCGGTTACGCGCGCGCGGCGGTCTGGCTCGTGGAAAAAATCAATTACCGCTACATTTCCATTGCAACATTGTTCTTGCTCATCGCGCTCGTATTCTTTTTCACCGGCGTTGGTGGGTTAGCCGTAATGCTCGTCGCAACGCCGATTGGCTGGCTGCCCGTGCTGTGGGGTTCGCGCCGCATGAATTGTCTTGGCGTTTTGCTCGTGCCGATTACGCTGAATCTCGCGGGACTGGGGGCAACAGTGGCAGGATGGCTGGGCTTAATTTGAGGATTTCGATTTTCGATTTTCGATTCGCACCAGAGCAAGCGCACAAATCGAAAATCGAAATTCAAAAATCGAAAATTCCGTGAAGGGCATCTCTCATTTCATCACCGGCGTCGCCGTCGGCACATTTTTCCCTGACGCAGTGCAAGCGGCGGCGAATGGGTCGTTTATTCTGGTATTGGGCGGCATCGGTGGGCTGCTGCCCGACACGCTCGATTTCAAATACGCGCGGTTCGTCGAAGAGCCGGATATTTTGGTTGACCCACACCCCGAACAATTCGAGGCGCAAAAGATCGCGGACGCCATCGCCGCGGGGATTGACCGCGTGGGCGCGACGCACAAAAAACAAATCTTGAAGTGCAACACGATGCGGCTCGGTCCCGATTGGTGGCAGCAGTATTCCATCAAGTTCGATACACAAAACGGCGAGGTGATCGTCCAACTCGGACCCATCGTCAATACGTCGCAAATTCCTTTGCCGGAAAGTTTGCGCGATTCGCCGGAGGGACGCGCCAAAATTCACGCGCCGCTTTTGCCGACGTACGGCGAATTTACGACGATTGATATTTTTTCCGGTCCGTCGTTCGCGTTGGAATGGCGCAACGGGCGCGTCGAAATTGATTTCATTCCCTGGCATCGTCAATACTCGCACTCGCTTTTCATGGCGCTGTTGTTTGGAACGATTTGCGGATTGCTGTTCGGTTTCACGGCGGGACTCGTAGGCGGGCTGGCAGTGATGGCGCACGTGTTGGAAGACCAACTCGGTTATCTCGGCAGCAATTTGTTGTGGCCCCTGACCAAGGTACGTTCGACCGGCTTGAAACTCATTCACGCGACCGATGCGATTCCAAATTTTTTCACGGTCGGGACGTGCTGCATGTTGATTCTGTACAATTTGGATCGCTTTTCGCCGCAGCCCTTGATTGATCCGCTGGTGTATTGGGGAATTTTCTGGTTGCCCTTTCCCATTCTGCTGGTTTACTTTTTCATCCAAAAATTCCGCGCCGATCTTTTGAAGCGAATTCCGCTCCTGGCGCAGCAAGAGGCGGACTTGGTGGCAGAGACGCAAGAAGTGGTGGACGCGTGAAGAAAGGATGAAGGCGGAAGGCGGAAGGATGAAAACGTCACGGGTTTATTCATCCTTCATCCTTCATCCTTCATCCTTCAATTCGTATGCCCGATTCGTACGAAAACGCCATCCTCACCGACGCGCCGCCGCTGCCGGCGATTCCGCACACGCGACGGCAAGAACGAAGGTGGATTGTTCTGCTCTTGCTGCTCGGGCTTGGCTCGACGCTGCTGCTCACGACGCTCGCCGGAAATGCAGAAACATTCGCGCTGCTGCGTGACGCGAATTTGTTTTTTGTCGCGCTCATCGGCGTGACCCAATTCCTGCGGTATGTGGCAATGACTGGCTCGGTGCGCGTGGTGGCGGAAATCGTCAAGGTGCGCGTGCCGCTGACGAGGATGTTTCAAGTGACCGTCGCGGCGCATGCGGCGAACCGCACGTTTGTCGGCGGCGCGGCGGGGGTGCTGATTCGACTGGCGTTTTTTCTCAAGCGCGGAATGCACAGCGGCACGTTCGTCGCAGTGGAAACGATTGAGGATGGCGCGAGTCTCGCGGCGGTCGCGCTGTTGTTCATTACGGGCTTGTACGTGGTGTTGGCGAATGGCGCGGGAAATGGGTTGCGGTGGGATGTAATCGGACTTGTGATCGCGGGCGCGCTGGCGTTGGCGGGACTGGTAATTTTTTTGCTGCGCCGGCGCGCGCTGGTGGAACGCCTCGCGGAGACGTTGGCGCAAGCTGTCAACCGCGTGATCGCGAAATTCGCGCACCGCAATTTGTATGATGAACATCGCGTACGCGGGGGCGTGGCTGATTTTTATCGCGGACTGGAATTGGCGCAGACCGATCCGCAGCGAGTGTTTGTTTCGTTTTGTTGCTCTCTGGCGCG
>JACQWQ010000184.1 GCA_016209205.1 Chloroflexota bacterium | reverse complement strand
GGCTGGTTCATCCTTTCAGATGCGCCAAGGAGCAGAGGCTCGTTGGCTTTTTTGGGATATGGTGATAGCGGGATTGTTGACTGGGTCTTTGAGCTTTATGCCTTTAATTACTCGTGTCCTTTTTTCAGAGCAGAGCAGCAGCAGAGCAGAGCAGCTTGCAGCTTGTAGATTTTTCAATCTGCAAGCTGCAAGCTACTCACAGCTGTATCAAACCCACGCCGTTCTACCGTACATCATAGACCGGTGCAATATCTCTGTAAATAGACCTTATTTCGATCCCACGGCTTTTGCAAAGTCGGGGCAATTGTCATTTCGAGATGGTCAACCCCGCGGGGGCTGTGTGGGCGGAGAACTGTCATATCGAACCACTGCTGCGAGCGAAGCGTGGCAGGCTCCATGAGATATCTCACGGAGTTTACCCGCGATGGAGTTCATCGCACGAACGATTGAGGGGTTCGATATGACACCCTCCTGACAAGTTCTGAGCAGCTGAACGCTTATGTCAAGAACATGCGAGGCGGAAAAAGCGAAGGATGCGAGTTCCTTGTTGGCGGTCTGTCAGAAAGGATAGGAAGCTGCTCTAGGTTACGGTGAATTTCCATCTGGCTGATTTCGCGCAGCGCGTCCCCGCGCATGCTTTGACAAACCATCTATACGTTCTGCCGTGGGGCAAAGGCTTGGTCTTGAATTTCAGCGTCGTGAGTCCAGCTTGCTTGTCTATCAGCTTGCCTGTCGTCGCGTCTTTAACCGTGACCGTGTACTTGATCCCATACGTCCCCGCCGGTAGCCCCTGCACCGAAAAACTTCCGCTCGCACTCGCTTTCACCACCACCACGTACGATCCGTTCGCATTGATGAACGCCACCGGATCAAATGCCGCATTCGTCGAGTTAGCTTGAATCCGTACCGCGCCCTTGCGAATGAATCGAAAATACTGCCTCAAGAATTTGCTGTCTTGAACCATTGACACCTGCGGATCCAACGGGTCGGATTGGTCAATGTTGTAATACTTGCCCGCCACGCACATCCCGCACAAATAATCATCCCCCAGAATAAACCGCTGCCACGCCGAGTTGTTCCCCTGCTTCAAATCCGTGTGCAAGTCGAAATAACCGCTGCCGATGTGTTCGAGCATCGCCGTGATCCACGAAGGACACGAAGGGCGCCAAGATTCTTCGTGTGCTTTGTGTCCTTCGTGGATCACTCGGTTGGCGGACATGCTGAACGCACGTCGCCAACCTCTGTATGTTGATGCCGTGATTCTTGGCTTCGGTCGCAATCGTCGGCAGCAAGCCATTGTTGACGGTGTAACGGTGGTACGACAACTCGATCACGTTTTGACGGATGCCCCCATCCCCCAAGACGGATGTGGCGGCATTGTAATAGGTGGTGTAGTTGCAATACGGTTTAGTTAAGGATCCTCGCAGAGACCTTTCGGGTTTCCGGAAACCTGAAAGGTCTTGGGTCACGGCTTATCTAAACCGTATTGGGTGTAGTTGTTCATGTTCGTGACGGAGGGCAAAATAAAGTGCGGGGTGAAACCATGCTGACGCAAACGCGCTGACGCGGCGGCAACCACCTGCCCGATGCGCGTGCCGTTGAACTGGGTGTTGTCCGGTTCGAGAATCACTTCCCATGCATCGGGGACAATACCGTATTTGTTTTTGAGATGTTAATACGTCGCGAGGACGAACTCGGCATACTCTTCGGCGTTGGTGTATTGCATGTAGGGATTGGAGGTAAAGGCGACGTAGCAAACGTTGAGGAAGAGAGATTCGCCGCGGGCTTGGAGTTTTTGGCGCATGGGCAGATTGTTGCTTGTGGTGCGCGGAGCACGATGATCGAGCATGTAGAGGCGTAATGCAGAACGATGGGGATGGGCTTGCGGAGCGGTGACAATCGGGACGAACAACCCACTACAGCCCGCGCAATGCACCGGCGTTAGAGAACGCTTTTCGATGCGCAATGCGGGGCAGCACCAATTTGCTCGGTATTATACATCAAACTCCCGAATGCGCAGCCAGAGGTAATCACCAAATTGTTTACACATCCCGTAAGCGGCGTATAATAACGCAAGCGGCGCGTATCCAAAGGTTGGCGACGCGCGTTCGGCGTGTGCGCCAACCGAGTGATCCACTAAGGACACCAAGGGCACTAAGAAACCCTTCGTGAACTTTGTGTCCTTCGTGGATCACCCGCACCACGCGCTGGTTGTATTGGAGGCGTGTATGCTGTTGACTCGTCTCGACCGTACGATTCGTGAAGGAAATTTCTTTCTCTTTTTACTCGGTTACCGTTCCTTCAGTCTGTTGCCCCCGGCCTTGGGCTTGTTGCTCGCGCCTCAGTTTGCTCCTCTGGCGCTTGGCGTTTTTGGGTTGGCTCTCACCGACAATCTGGTGCTCACGGCATTTCATCCTTTTTTCAACCGCTTGATTCGCCGTCAACCTTTGGCGTTCGTGCTCGACTTGGTCATTGTCGCCGCGCTCATCGCGTTCGGCGGAGGATCGCAGTCGGCGTATTACCTTTATGCACTGAGTCCGATTCTTGCCGCTGCCTTTTTCTTTCAACTGCGCGGTGGCCTCGCAGCCGCGTGTACTTTGACCGCGCTCTACCTGCCCGCGCTTTGGATTTCGAACCAGTTGACCCAAGGCGCTTTCGATCCGCTCGCCGCAGTCACAGAAATCGCCGGGTTTTTCCTGCTTGCCGTCCTATTCAGTTTTCCCTCGATCCTGCTGCGGCAATTGAAACAGACCACTGCGGAGTTGGAACGCACGCACACGCAGTTGGTTGAACAGAACGCGAGTTTGGAGCGCGCGCATCGCGAATTGGAATCGGTACACGGTTTGACGCTGGCGATGCAGTCGTCGGCAACCGACGTCGCGGACATTCAAGAAAAAATTCTCGCGACGATCACCAATGAGCTGCAATTCGAACGGGCGATTCTTGGCTTGGTCGTGCCGGAACAAAATGCGTTGACCGGGTGGTTGGTGCAGCGGCGCGCCGAGCCCTTGCGCCGGAGTGATTTGGAGCACACGCGCGCCCTCCCGCTGCGCGCGGAAAGCGGCTTGCTCGCGCAAGCCGTGCTGGATGGCGCGCCGCGCTACATCGCCGACGCGACAGCACCAACCACGGATGCGGCGTTGAACACGCAGCTGGCGCTTGCGCCGTACGCGCTCTTGCCGCTGGCAATGCGCGATCACGCGGTCGGCGTGCTGCTCGTGGATAATCCAACCAGCCGCGCTCCCATTTTGCCTGCTTCGTTTGAATCCCTCACCGCCGTCGCGAATCAAGCGGCGCTCGCTCTCGGTTCCACCAAATTGTGCGTGGAACGCGCGCAGCGACTCGCCGTGGAACAAGAACGCAACCGCATCGCGATGGAAATTCACGACACCGCAACCCAGTCGCTGTTCGGGGTCGTCTATACGCTCGACGCCGCGCTCAAACAAATGCCGCCCGAACGGGACGCGCTGCGCACGCGCCTCCAAGATACACGCGACACGGCGCTGTGCACACTGCAAGATTTACGGCGCTCGATTCACAATCTGTGGACCGACACGCGCGACGCGCACGCGTTCGCGGGCGAACTGCGCCGGCATTTGCGCAAGCTGGACGCTCCCGCTACTTTGCAAGTGGAAATCGAAACGTATGGCGAAATGCACGCGCTGCATGAAACGATGCGTCAGAATTTATTGCGGATTGCCGAAGAAGGTTTGTCCAACGTGGTCAAACATGCCGACGCGACCCGTGCGCGTGTGTTGATGTACGCGCACGTCGAAGAGACGCAATTGGTCGTCGAAGACAACGGGCGCGGCATGGCGGGTCACACCGGCAACGGTTTCGGTTTGACGAGCATTCAGGAACGGGCGCGTGTCATCGGGGGCCGCGTCACGGTTGAACCGCGCGCCGGGGGCGGTACCCGGCTGTGTGTAAACGTGCACGGCTGTGCGCCGGTGGGCTAAAGGGATGCTGCGTATTTTACTTGCCGACGATCATGCTCTGGTACGCCGCGGGCTAGAAATGGTGCTGCGCCTCGAACCCGATTTCGAACTGGTCGGCAGCGTCGCCAACGGCGCGGATGCCATCCGCCTTGCGCGCGAGTGTCGCCCCGACCTTGCCGTGTTGGATTTGAAAATGCCGCGCGTGGATGGCATCGCCGCGACGCGTGAAATTAAACGCATCAGCCCGCAGACGCGCATCATCTTGTTGACCGGCATTGATGCCGGCAGCGAAATCGCGCACGCCGTCGAAGCCGGCGCGGACGGTTATGTCTTGAAAGAAGTCGAACCGCAAGAATTAATTCACGCCATTCGCACCATCGCCGCCGGAGAGGCGTACTTGCAGCCCGCAGTGACGAAACAGCTCTTGACCCAACTACGCGGCGCGGGGGCGCCGCATCCTGCGCCGCCCCATACCGCCGCTGCGCCGCCCCCCCCCCTTACTCCGCGTGAAATGGAAATCCTCCAACTCATGGCAACTTCTGCCACCAATCGTGAAATTGCAGAGCAGCTGGTCATCAGCGAAGAAACGGTGCGCAAGCACACCAAAAATATCCTTGCGAAACTGGATCAACCGAATCGCACGCAAGCGGTATTGTACGCGCTGCGGCAGGGTCTCATTCAGCTCACCTGATTTTTTACGCGATACGTTTTAATCCTTTCGGATACCGCTCGCGGGCGAGTTCCGCGTATTTGTCTTTGTAACTCACGTTACGCAGCTAGAAGAGGATTTAGACAGGATTAACAAGATTTACAGGATTATTTTTTGTATCCTGTTAATCCTGTAAATCCTGTCAAAGACGCTTTTTTGTAGGCAAAGTGCGTAACATGAGTTTGTAATATTGCCACTCCGCTTTGTGCTTGTCCTGCACGTCGCCGATCACTTGAGCGGGCACGCCGACGGCGATCTTGCCATCCGGAATTTCGCCGCGCACGACCGCGCCTTCGGCGACGATTGCCCAGTCGCCCACGATGCAGAAATCGGTGAGAATCGCTGACGCGTCCACACGCATGTTGCCTGTCGAGTCGCGAAGTGCGTGCGGACGCGTCACGACGCCAATCACCGCGTTGTCCTTGACCGTCGCCGTGTGCAAAATACAGCCGTGTCCCAACTGCACATTCGAGCCGACGCGCGTTTCATCGTTTTCGCGCGCGTGAATGACGACGTTTTCTTGCACGCTCGTCCGGTCGCCAATGCGCACGCGTCCGTAATCGCCGCGCAGACGCGCGCCGACGCCGATAAAACAATCCTGCCCGATTTCGACATCCCCGATCACGTCCGCAGTTTCGGGCACGAACGTGCCTTGCCCGATGCGCGGGCGTTTACCTTCAAATTCATACAGTCATCCTTTACAACCCCATCACGCGCATCTCTTTTGGATATTCCACCGTAACGGAAAATTCGATTTGCTGCTTGTCCCCTTTTTTGATTTCGACATTCCACGCGAGTTCGCCTTGTTCGTTTTGCGTAGCGGGTTTCGGCGTCGCGTCGCGCAATCTGACTTTGATGTCGGGGTGCTGCGAGACCGGCATTTGGTCCAACACGGTCACGCGCGCGAGCTCGCGCGCGGGGTTTTCGACCGTGATGCGATACGCGAGCGCCGCGCTCGCGTTGTTGCCGATCAAGCCGGTCTTGTTGACCTCGTGTTGAATTTCCTTGCGCTCGACGCGGAGGCGTTCTTCGGCGCCGAGAAATAATTCCACTTCTTGATTCGGCGCGATGGTTTCGGTGGAACGCGTGCCGACAAATTCCGGACCATGATACAGCGACACCTCGCCCGCCAACATCAAATACTCGGAAGCATTTTTGAATTTCGCGCGGACAAAGGCATGTTCGTCCGCTTTCGGCGCGCAAAAATAATCGAGCGCGGCGTTCAAGTTCAGCGTCGTAATATTGACTTGATGCGGCTCGCCGTCCGAAGGAATCGCGCGCGGCGTCGCAATTTTGTACGTCACGCTCGCGCCGCTCGTTTCCACTTCTGCGATGTCGTACGCCATAGGCGGTGGGGGCGCGCTCTCAGCCGCCAGCATCATTTGTGGGGCCGGCGCGGCGGCAGCCAGCGGTGGACCGCCGCGCACTTTCAGCGCACGCGGCTGCGGCGGATGATACGCGTCAATGCGCCACGGCGGCAGTGCGGGTTTGTCAATCCCCGTCGCCAGCGTCGCGGTGGAAAGGGTGAGCGCGTACGGCATATTCCAATCTTCGCCGGTTTGCTGCTGCACCTGCGCGAGACAATTCCACTCCAATCGGTCGCCGTCCAAACGCGCGTCGTACAACGCCTGCCAACTCGCGCCGTGCACGTTGTACGTCAATTCCAGTGCGACCGTGCCCGCGGCGGCAACGTCAATGCTGATCTGCGCGTCGTGTGATTCGCGCGCCGCCGCGTTCGCCAATTTTTCGGCTTCGCGTTTCGCGGCTTCGATTTGTTTCTGCAATTCGCGGCGGCGGATGTACAAGTCACGCAAGACGTTCGACGCGGCTTCGAACGAATTGCTCATATAGTCGAGCGTATTGGTTAAACCTTCTAACGAAAGTTTTCCCCGCGCGAGCATGCGTGCGAAATTTTCACCGCCCTGCTCGCCGATGTTTTTGACGACGGTCAAACGCGCCTGCCATGCGTCGGTTTCGTCAGATAAAATCTTGTCCTGATCGAGCAGGGCTTGGAGTTTTTCTTGCGCCGCTTGCGCGGCGGATGGATTGATTTCGGCGTGATAGCGGTGGACGATTTGCACGCCGTTGAGACGCGCGTTGCCCGCGCCCGCCGCGCGCACCGAAGACGCATCGAGGGCGCGCGGCAAATTTTCAATGACGATCGTTTGCGGTCCGGGTTCGAGCGCGAGTTGTCCCGCGCGCGTCACGCGCGCACGGTCGGGAAAAACGGTTACGGCGGTGATTTGAGTCTCGAGGGTAGGCATGGTTGTTCTCTTGAAATGTGACGGGCGCCAAGTGACAGGTGGCAGGAACACTTGTGCGCTTGGCGCTGGTCATCCATCTTGACGATTCGAGTGCAGTTCAGTTTGGGGGGTGACTTTTCAGGCGAATGAATTCGCAGCCACAGACACACGAAACTTGCCTCCGCAAGTTGGGATCGCGAGTCTGCGAAGGCAGACTTGGTATAGTCGTTGCAGCGGTTTCTAACCGCCCCCAAAACGGCCAAGGAGAGCAAGCTGTTGTATTATTATCCGTATAACAGGAACATTTTGCAAGCAACTTGGCTTTTGACACTGGCAGAAATGGGGGTGGCATGAAAATCATTCTGACCGGCGGCACGGGCTTGATCGGTTCGGCATTGATTGAGGAATTGGTTCGCGCAAAAAATGAAATCGTCGTCACGAGTCGCGCGCCGGAAAAAGCCAAAACGCTGCCGCGCTCCGTCAAGGTGGTGAAATGGGACGGCCAGACCGCGGAAGGGTGGGGTGTGGAAGCGGATGGCGCGGATGCGATTGTCAATCTCGCGGGCGCGCCGATTGCGCCGCTGCCGTGGACGCGCGCCCGCAAAGAAATAATTCACGCGAGCCGCGTGAATGCAGGCCAAGCCATTGTGGATGCAGTGACGCGCGCAAAAAACAAACCGCGCGTGGTCGTGCAATCTTCCGCCGTCGGCTATTACGGCTTGCACGGCGCTGAAACGCTGACCGAAAATTCCAAACCGGGCAGTGATTATTTGGCGAACGTCTGCGTGGATTGGGAAAACGCGACGGCACTCGTCGAAGCGCTGGGCGTGCGCCGCGCGATCTATCGCACCGGGCTTGTGCTCGCGCGCCAAGGCGGTATCTTGCCGCGGATGGCGCTGCCGTTTCACTTGTTCGTCGGCGGTCGCGTGGGCAGCGGCAAACAATGGATGTCGTGGATTCACATCGCCGACGAAGTCGCTGCCATCCAGTTTCTGATGGCGAATGAAAACGCGCGCGGCGTGTTCAATTTGACCGCGCCCGAGCCGGTGCGTAATCAAGATTTTGCCACAGCGTTGGGCCGCGCGCTGGGACGCCCGTCGGCAATCCCCGTGCCCGCGTTCGCGATGAAATTGCCGCTCGGCGAAATGGCAGAATTGCTGCTGCTCGGCGGACAGCGCGTCGCGCCGGAACGTTTGCAGCAAATGGGTTTTCAATTTCGCTTTTCCACGCTTCCAGCGGCGTTGGAAAATGTATATCATAGGTAATCGCCAAACAGAGTGCTGTCCAAGTCATTGCGAGGAAGCGTTTTTTGCGACGAAGCAATCTCTCCCGCCCGGAGATTGCTTCGCAAAAAACGCTGCTCAGAACTTGGCAGGGGGGTGTCATATCGAACCCCTGCTGCGAGCGAAGCGTGGCAGGCTCCATGAGATATCTCGCTCCGCTCGATATGACAGTTCTCTGCTCACGCAGCCCGCGTGGGCTGGGTATCTCGCAATGACAGCCCGCCGCGACTTTGACAGCGCCCTAATCGCCCAGCAACGTTTCTTGCGCGCGTGTGGTACAATGATGACGCGCAAGAGGTGTCATTCGAACGTCGCGTGACAAATGCCGCGTAGGGTTCCCCGTCACCCGTCACATTTCCAGAGGAGCTGTCAACGGAAGGTAAAGCGGATGAGCGGATAGAACGCGCGCGTCCGTTCATCCGTTTTTTATCCGTTGGCAGCTGGTATTTTTCAAAGGAGTCTGCCATGAGCACACTGATTGCGGTAACGTATCCGAGCGAACAAAAAGCGCAAGAGGTTCTTGCCGAAATGCGCAAACTGCAATCCGAATACTTGATTGATCTCGAAGATGCGGTCTATGTCACCAAAGATGCGAACGGCAAACCGAAACTGCATCAGTCGGTGGACCTCACAACCGCCGGGGCGGTCAATGGCGCGTTCTGGGGCTTGCTCGTCGGTTTGTTGATTACGCTGCCGTTTCCGTTCATGGCGCCGCTGGCGTGGATGGGCATTGCGGCGGCGACCGCGGGCGTGGGCGCGGCGACGGGCGCGCTGGCAGGGCACGCATCCGACTTGGGGATTGACGACGAGTTTATGAAAAACCTCACCGCCAACATGACGCCCGGCACTTCGACCTTGTTTATTCTCGCGCGCACCGTAACGCTGGACAAGGTAGAGCCGGACCTTGCCCATTTTGGCGGGACCATTTTGTACACCAATCTGGACAAACAAGCCGAAGAAAAGCTCCGCCAACAATTGGCGCAAAACATGCCGGACGCGCCCAACGCATAAACCCGGCCAAGCCCTCTATTGAAAATAGCCGTCCGCCAAGAAACGCCAAGCCACGCGAAGGAAATTCGCGGTGTTTCTTGGCGGAAATTTTCATTCGTCGGGAGTGCGTTACAGTGGCATTGAAGACTCCTCAAAAACCTTCCGCGTGGCCGGCGGATGGTTTTTTGTTTTGGCAATTCTAGCTGTTCAGAGGCAGTTGGACTGCCGTCCGGCGGCGCGCAGTCCAACTGCGCTTGAACAACTTGTGGGTAACGTCAGTTTTTTTGTTTTGACAATTCCCCGATTCGCGCTACTATATGCACTGCATATAGTCATGTCCCCTGTATTCCCCTTGCTCGGGCTTTTGCTGCGCGGCGACGCGTATGGCTATGAGCTCAAGCGCATCGTCGAAACCGAATTCGAACCGCACTGGCGGATTGATTTCGCGCAGCTGTATCGTTCGCTGGCGAAATTGAGCGCCGACGGCTTGGCGCGCGCCCACGTCGCCGCAAGCGCGGGCGGACCGGAACGTAGAATCTACCATGTGACGGCGCGCGGGCGCAGCGCGTTTGAAAAATGGATTCATGCGCCCGCCGCGGCGCCGGACGAGTTCTGGGTCAAGGCGCGCTTGGCGACCACGCTCGGTTATGCTGCGGACGCGTTGATTGCAGGCGAACGCGCGCGGGTGAATGCCGCACGCGCCGTGCAGCGCGAGCTACAGCGGCAAGCCCGCGCCGACGCGGATGCCGGGCAGCTCGTGATGCGCGAGGCGGCGCTGCGGCGCGCCCAGGCGGATGCAGACGCGCTCGACCTTGCCGCCGCCGTGATGCGCGTGTCATCGCACCGTGCAGCTCCTGCGCAAAATATGCCGTTGATGTTGGTGGGAAGCGACGATCCGTTGCTGGGCCATCTGGCGCAAACCGCACATCTGCTGTCTCAAGTCGTCGGCAGCACCGCAGGACTCGAAGCGCTAGCCGCCAATCAAGCCGACGTCGCGGCGACCCATTTGCGCGACCCCGAAGCGCACGAATACAACGTTCCGTTCGTGCAGCTCTTGATTCCCGAAGAGGATATTTTGTTGGTGAATCTGGCGGTGCGCGAGTACGGGCTGCTGGTGGCGCGCGGCAATCCGAAAAAAATTCGCGGCGTGCGCGATTTGGCGCGGCGCGACGTGCGGATGTTGAATCGCACGCGCGGCGCGGGCGCGCGCGTATGGCTGCTCCAACACCTCCGCGCCGCGCGCCTGAACCCCACGACGCTGCGCGGTTGGTCGGATGCGGTGGCGACGTACGACGCGGTGGCGGGCGCGATCTCTTCCGGCGCGGCGGATGTCGGGCCCGGATTGCGTACGACGGCGGTCCAATGGGATTTGGATTTTATCGGTTTGGGCGAGGAACGCTTTGATTTGGCAATCCCGCGTTCGGTGTACGAATCCCCGCGCGGGGTGAAATTATTCCAGTGGCTCGACGACCAAACTTTTCGCGCCTACGCCGCCGCGCTGCCCGGCTACGACTTGGCGCGCAGCGGGCGCGTTATGGCGGAAATCAAATACGGTCGCGCGACCTCACGCAAAATTGCAAGATGACCAATTCGCCTATCATCGCGGCGTGATGCTGCGCGCAAAGGAGCAGGAGTATCGTTTGTCATTTCGAGATGGTCAGCCCGCGTGGGCTGTATGAGCTCAGGACCGTCATATCGAACGGAGTGAGATATCTCACTCCGTTCGATATGACAAGTCCTGCGCAGCGGAGTTGCGACGCAGTTCGTCGCCGAAATCTCAGCGGGGAAAACCGAGATTTCGCACGCGAACTCCGCGTGAGCAAAAAACGGCTGCACAGAAACTTCCCACGCGCCGATTGAGTTATCGGACGGAAAACACGAATCCCTCAATTCCCTCAATACTTCGGGACAAGCCTTCGGGACAG
>JACQWQ010000183.1 GCA_016209205.1 Chloroflexota bacterium | reverse complement strand
GGCTGGTTCATCCTTTCAGATGCGCCAAGGAGCAGAGGCTCGTTGGCTTTTTTGGGATATGGTGATAGCGGGATTGTTGACTGGGTCTTTGAGCTTTATGCCTTTAATTACTCGTGTCCTTTTTTCAGAGCAGAGCAGCAGGTGTTGAACAAGCGAATTCAAGAAGCAGTCGAATTGTATTTGGACGTTGAGGAAGAGTACGGCAGAGCGCAAACGCAAGAAGCGACAAGCGCAGGAGGAACGGGACGATGACAGCAATCAAGTACGTTTACTGGCAAGATGAAGATATGTGGATCGGGTATCTCGAAGAATATCCTGACTACTGGACTCAAGGCGAAACGCTGGAAGAACTGGAAGAGAATCTGAGAGATATTGCGAGAGAACTTACCAAAAGGTGAAACCTAAAAAAAAACTGGTGAGCATTTCTGCCCACCAGTTTTTTCATCTCAACGGCACCCCGGAAACTTGAATTTCCCGATCCACGTCCGCCACGTGCTCGTGCTCGTGCCTTTGTAATACTCTTGCGTGTACCAGAACGTGCAATCGTCCGCGGGGTCCACCGCAAGCATTGAATAATCGCCCCAACGCGCAAAGGAGCTTGTCTGCGCGCCTGTGCCGCGTTTCATTCTACGTTCGCCCTGCGCCAGAGAATTGAGCGGGTCTGCGGCAAGCCGTCCGGCATAAAAGATCCCGGGATAGCGCGTCGTCGAAGATTTGCTGAAACCGACCGCGAGATTGCCTTGCTTGTCCATCGCCGCGCTGCCCATCCAGCGCCACGCGGTATCGCCGGGCAAAAAAGTGTTTTGCTGATAAACTGCCGGGACACCCCCCGTCACGCGCACTTCGTACCACCGCAGCGCCGCACGCTGTTTGGCTTTGACCGTGTGATTGACCACGAGCGTTTCGTACGAACCAAAATTGCGGTACTGCAAACGGTTCATCGCGCGGTCGCTGATGGCGTCGAGCTTTTGGCTGGTGCCTTTTTGCGGCACGCAGTTGCGATTAAAGTTGCAAAGAATACCGTTGAACTTTTTCACCTGAAGATTTGCAATGTTGGTGAGAGAGGTGTTTGCCGGATTCGCCCAATCGGGCGTCAGTTTCCAAATTGCCATTTGGTCTTGCGGAATGTTGAACGGGTCCCACGCCTGATCCTGGACTTCGACAAGATAATTCCCGTTGCCGGGCGGCAGCGTTGTGCCGTCAAAATCCGCAGGCAACATGCCGCCCCAATCAGAAACGCCCAAATTGAAATAAATCGCTTGTGCAGCTTGACCATTCAACATTTTTTGCCGTTCAAACGCGAGCACTGCCGCGCCGCCCCAATTAAAATTTGTCCCGTCGAACAAATTCGCCGTCATGTAATAACCATCAGGCATCACGCCGAATTTGCCGTAATCGTTCAACAAATAGTGGTTGCTCCCATTCTTGGGAAATTGAACCGCGTAACGGTACCACGAACCGGTTGGATCATTCGTCGCGGAAACGGCGATGCACTGATAATACGGCCCAGAGGTAAACACATTCGCGAATTGTGAAAAGAACCAGCGGTCGGCGAGTTGATCGTACAACACCACCGGGTCGCCGTCATTCGTCGTCTCGCATTTGCCGCCAAAACCGGAAAAGAGTGTATTGTTCGCCGCGGGACCATAGACCGAATTTCCGTTCTTGTCCCAAATCTGAAACGCCGTGTTGACGGTCTGAATGTAATGATTCATCCCAACATCGCCGTTCGTATCAGGCGGCAAACAAAAACAATCCGAAGTAGAGTAATTGATGCCGTCCCATCCGCCGGACGGCGCGGGCATACTCTCGACGTCAGGAATCCCTTTCGGATTATTGATCGCGCCGTCCGCGTCGTGACTGGAATACGCGGGGTTTTTGCCGATTGCCAAGCTGCGCGGCGCATTCGCCTGACCATTTTTGTATTCGAGAACGTTGGGATACCCGATCAGTTCGCGCAGCGGGCGCGAGGTATCATGCTGGGTCACAGTCAAGAGAATCGGACCGCTCACCCCGGCTGCCTGCGCGCTGGGCACCGCCGGGGAAGGCATACTGAAAATACTCGACAACGCCAACATCACGATGGCTGTCGAAATTGCTTTACGCATCACTCACTCCTTTGAGAGACTCATTCGTTCGGACGGTAACGAAAGGGACGCACGCTTTAGCTGACCAACGCCAATGCGCCCCACAACGGCGCATCATCGCCCAACGCCGCAGGTTGAATATCCACGGCGTTGTGCAATTCGGGCATGACGTTTGCGCGCGCGGCGGCGCGCACGTTCTCAAAATAATCTGCTCCGGCTTTCGTTACACCTCCTCCCAGCACCACACGCTGCGGATTCATCAAGACGATGACGTTGCCCAACGCAAAGCCCAATGCGCGCGCCGCATCCGCCATCACCTGTTGCGCCAACGCATCTCCTTGCTGCGCGGCGTCATTCACCTGCTGCGCCGTCAGCGCCGCAGTATTTTCACCAACCCACGCGCGCAAAATTTCACCGCGCGCCGGTTCACGCAATAAACGTTCGCGCGCCATCCGCGCAATCGCGGGACCGCACGCCAATTGTTCCACGCACCCGCGCCGCCCGCACACGCACGGCGGTCCGTCCGGCGCGATGACGATATGCCCGATTTCGCCCGCGAGTTCGTTCGCGCCGCGATAAATTTCCCCATTCAAAATCCAACCGCCGCCGACGCCCGTACTGACCGTCACATAAAACAAACTCGCACAGCCCTGCCCCGCGCCAAAACGCGCTTCGCCCAACGCGGCAACGTTCGCGTCATTATCCACGACGACGCGCGTTTCAAACAGGGATGCCAGCTGATCGCGCAGCGGCGTATTTTCCCAACCCGGCACGTGATGGGAAAGTACGACCCAGCCCGCGCTCGCGCGCACGGGTCCGCCAAAACTCACGCCGATGGCATCGGGCGCGCGCCCGCGCAGCAAGCCGCGCGCGAGTTCGCACATCGTCGCGTAATCGTACGCGCCATCGGCGTCCGGCGGCGACGCGCGCCGTTCCAACGCCGCCAGCTGATACGCGCCCGCCGCGTCGCGCTCGAACGCCGCGCACGTATTTTTCGTTCCCCCAAAATCAAAAGCGAGGATCATGGGTGCGGTTCGGGATATTTTTGTTTGATCGTCGCCACCAGCGCGTGGCACAACATGAGGTGCAGATCTTCGACGTGTTCGTACGAAAAAGAGGGAATGACGATACAGTGCTGCGCCAATGCTTGCAATTTGCCGCCCGTGAAACCGGCGAATCCAATCGTCGTCACGCCGCGTTCGTTTGCCGCCTGCACGGCGCGTACGACGTTCGGCGAATTGCCGCTCGCGCTGAGGGCAATCGCCACGTCGCCCGGGTCCGCGAGTGAAATCAGCGGCTCGGCAAAAACACTATCGTACCCGTCGTCATTGGCGTACGCGGAAAAAATCGCCATATTGTCGTTGAGGCATGTAACCTGAAAACGCGGCATGTGCGAACGGACCGTGTTTTTCCCCAAATCGGCGGCGAAATGCGAGGCCGTGCTCGCGCTGCCGCCGTTGCCAAAAACAAAAATGTGGCGTCGTTCCGCGCGCGCCCGTTCCAGAATTTCGAGGATGGTATGCAAAGTTGCAGTGGAGGTTTGCCGTACCAGTTCGAGTTGTTCACTAAAATAGAATTCGATTGGATTCATGGCGGATTCTCTCGGATGGGTTATGGCATAGATTATAGGTGAGAGTGTTCCAGAATTCAAGGTAACGTAAAAACCTCGCCGAAAAGACCGGCGAGGTTCGATCTGAAAATTACTGCGGGTTCAGATTGTAGGTCAGGGCGGTGATACGCCAGCCGTCATTTGCTTTGGTAAATGCCCATAGGTTGCAATTTTGACAGTTGGTCACACCGATTTTCACGCTGCTGGTCGCCGTCGCATTGCTGCCGTTGATGTTGACCTGAATATCGGGGTGCTCGCAAAAAGTCGGGTTCGACGGGAAAATCAGGTTCACGTAGCGGTCGCGCAAGGCGTCCCAACTCTTCCATGTCACATCGTCACCGGCGTTGTCTTTGGTGTGATTGGCGTCGGTGACCACGCCATTGTTTGCCCACATGGATTGCAGGCGGTCCACATCTTGCTGGACAACCGCTTCGCATTCGGCGTTGATGAGTTGGCGAATGGCTTCTTCATCGGTCGCGGGGACGGGTGTGGGGGTCCGCTTGATGGTTGTTCCACCAGCGGTTGGGGGCGGGGTTGGAAGCGTGGTTGTACACGCGGCGGTAAGAACGAGCAGCACACTCAGTGCGGCGAGCAGGATGATTGGATTTCGTGCATTTAACATACCTTCTTGCTTCTCCTTTTCGATTTCAGCGGAGGGTTTGTTGCGTCGGACCAAATCCAACTATATACAAGACAATGGAAAAGGGTAAACCGTTCCGATGCAAGTAAACACAACAACGCCATCACTCTGGCGCTCGGCGCACAACGCGCGGCGAATGATGGCGCAAAGATTCTAGCACGGCTTGGGGAGAAAGCAAAAAACGCGGGTAGCCGATGGCAGATGGCAGATGGCGAATGGCGAATAGCAGATAGCATGTTCGACGTTTTGACCATCGGCTATCTGCTATCCGCCATCGGCTACTTGCACGATTCGCAAATCATTTGCACCGCCTCATCCAAATCGTCGGTGACTTGCCAGATGCGAAAATCATTCGGCGACACGGTGTGCCAGGCGCCGACGTGCGCGTATTGGATCCAATCCAACAGCGGCGTCCAAAATTCGCGCCCAATCAGCACAACCGGCACGGCGCGGTCGGCTTTACCGGTTTGAATCAGCGTGCTGATAGTAAACAATTCGTCGAGCGTGCCAAAACCGCCCGGGAAAAAAACGTACGCCAGCGCGGAATAGTCGAGCATGAATTTGCGCGACATGAAATAATGAAAACCGATGCCTTGTTTGACGTACGGATTGAATTCTTGTTCGAGCGGCAATTCGATGTTCAACCCCACACTTTTACCGCCCGCTTCTGCCGCGCCGCGATTCCCCGCTTCCATGATGCCCGGTCCGCCGCCCGTCACAATCGTGAACCCGTGCTGCGACAAACGATAGCTCAGGTCGCGCGCTTGTTGATAAGATACGTTGTCCTCGCGCAAACGCGCGGAACCGAAAAAGGTGACGGTGCGCTCCAGTTGGGATAAAAATTCAAAGCCGTCCACAAATTCGGACATGATGCGAAACACGCGCCACGAAAAATTGCCGTCCTTTTCGGCAAAGGTCATGCGCTTTTGCTGAATCGCGGGCACATCGTCGTGTGCGCCTTTGACGCGCGGTTTGCGAAGATTGCCGATTGTTTCGTACTCGGGTCGGTCACCCGGGTGCGATTTGGGAATGCGCGCCCTGCGCGTGGTGGGCGCAGGGCCTGTTGTTTGTTTTTTGTATGTAGCCATAACCGGAATAAAAAACCCTCCTTCACTCTGAAGAAGGGTTTCGACTCCAATACTCGCGATTGAGTAGCGTGTATGGAAGCAATTCTATTCCCAGTTCTTGCGCGGCAGCGTGAGCCGTCGGATGCGTTCGCATCGCGACAATACACTTGAAAATTTTGGCGCGCGGCATAGTTTGTTCAATGTTGGATAATTTGTTGGCGAGCTCGCGCACCGCTCCTCCACCAACTTGGATGCGACACTCTGCCAAGACCAGCACCGCTTCGCCGTTGCGTTCTGCGTGTCCAACCAAATCCACTTCGGCGCGGCTCCCATCGTCCATGAGAAAGTGGTCGCGCCCCAGCCCCGCGACTCGAATGTTGAAATGCCGTTCAAGGTATGGCGGCAGCAAATAGGAAGTGTATTCTTCCAAATCGAATCCCAACTGATTTCCAAATTTACCGACCGTCTGCTGCAAATCCACGATGCGCGCTTCACTGCGCGAAAGCGCCTCGCGCATTTGGAGAATATCCGCCCGCGTTTCTGCGACAACTTGTTCAGTGCGCGCTTGCGCTTGCGCCAATTCTTCCACGCGCGCTTCGGTGCGCGCTTGCGCTTGTACTAGCGTTTTGATGCTTTCATCCGTGCGCGTTTGCACTTCGACCAATTTTTCGATGGCAATCTCGACGCGCGTTAAACGCCCATCCGCGCGCGTTTGTGCTTGCGTCAATTCTTCGACGCGCGTCTCGGTGCGTTGCTGCGCTTGCGCCAGGCGCGTCGTCACCTCGACGAGCGTGGTGAGACTCTCACGAATCTCGGCCATCTCGGCGACGCGTTCGGTCTCAATTGCGCTCATCACTTCGGTCAACGCATCCGCTTGCGGAAGCGCAAACGCGGTCTCGAATTTTTCGCGGATTTCACGCGCAGTCAGATACTTGGGCATGGTGATTCCTCGTGCGGCTCATTCTAACACGAACGCGCAGCTTTGCGGGAATGGAAAAGCGATGGCGCCTCGCCTACGCGCGCCATCGCTTTGGTTCTTGGATTTGCGGGCTTGCTCAGACAGGTTCGCGGCTGATGCGGCTGTACGGCAAAAGTTCGATGCCTTTTTCTCGAGCGACATCTGCCGCCGTGGGATGAATACGCATGGCGACAATCGCTTTAAAAGTGGGGCGTGTCTGGTTCGCCTCTACATCGGCGAGTTTGTCCGCGATGCGCGCCACTTCACCACCGCCGATACTGGCACGTACTTCTGATAGGACGAGAATTTGTGCACCGTCTTGTTTCCCCACGCCAGCCAAATCAACTTCCGCGAGCTCACTACCACTCGTCTTGAACGAGATACGTGTCAATGTCAAGTATTTGATGTTGAAATGATGGTCCAGATAGATGGGCAGCCATCCTGCTGTCACCTCTTCCAGCGACAAGCCAAAGTCGTTCGCCAGCCCACCGACCGTCACACGCAGTTCGCGCAGCGCTTCCTCCGTACGCACTTGGGCTTGCACCAGCTTTTCAATAGCTGCTTCAAGGCGTACTACGCGCTCTTCCGTGCGAATTTGCGCTTGCGTCAATTTTTCAACAGCTTCTTCAACGCGCGTTAAACGTTCATCGGTGCGCGCTTGCGCTTGCGTCAGGACTCGGACCGCTTCAGTGGTTTGCACTTGCGCCTGCGCCAATTGTTCCACGCGTTGTTCGGTGCGCGCTTGCGCTTGCGCCAAACCTCTGACGGCTTCGTTGGTTTG
>JACQWQ010000182.1 GCA_016209205.1 Chloroflexota bacterium | reverse complement strand
TAGCGGGAGAGGGGAGCACCTCACCCCCAGCCCCTCTCCTAACGGGAGAGGGGAGCACCTCACCCCCAACCCCTCTCCTAACGGGAGAGGGGGGTATTTCTCCCCCTTCCTTTGTAGGGAAGGGGGCTGGGGGGTTAGGTCCAAACGCCGCGCGATACACGCCCTCCAACTCCACATCAATCCAACGTTTCTCCATCCGGCGCGTCGTCGGAATTTCCATTTCGCGCAGCCGTTCTGTTTGCGCGAGCGCGTCAATCCACGCGTCCGCATCGCCCGCACACCGCGCGCGAATTTCGTCTGTCGTCAAATCGCCCAACTCGCGCACGTAAACTTGGAGTTCTGCCAGCGTGCGCGCTCGATACCCTGGCGCGGTGTGCTGCACGCGCCCGAGAACCTGCGCGAGGGCTTCGGGCCTGAGCAGTTCGCTCCAGTCAATGCCTTGCATCACCTCTTGCAGCGTTTGACGCGGCACCGACAACAATTGCAAACTGCGTTCCGCTTTCGGCGCGTCCCATTCGTACAAGTACGTGCTGACAAAATTAAACAGCAAGCCCGACGCGACGGGCGACGGCACGACCGATTCGTGCGTGACGATTTGAATTTCGCCCGACGCGATGCGATTCAGCACGAGTTCCAAATGCGGCAAATCGAACACATCGCTCAGCACATCGCGATACGTCTCGATCAAAATCGGAAACTCGGGCGTGCGTTTCACGAACGCGAGCAGGTCCTTTGCTTTCAAACGCTGTAGCCAAAACGGCGTACGTTTCCCCGCGCGCGGTTTGGCGAGCAGCAGCGCGCGTGCCGCGTTCATGCGAAACTGCGCGCCGAAGACGGCAGACTCGGGCAGGTCGCGCAAAATGCGTTCGCGCGCTTGGTGCGGCGTGAGCTGCGTCACGAGCTCGAGCGGCGCGTTGGGATCGCTCGCGTTGAAACGAAAAATAATGCCGTCGTCGTTGGTCATGACTTCGGGCGTAATGTTTGTGCGTTCGCGCAGCGCGCTCGTCAATGCCACCGCCCACGCGCCGTTTACGCGTCCGCCGAACGGTGAATGAATCACCAGATGCGGGTCGCCGACCGCGTTTTGAAACGTTTCGACGATGATGGTTTTGTCCGACGAAATCGCGCCGAGCGCTTGCACTTGCGACTGTACGTAATCCAAAACATTGCGCGCGGATTTTTCGTCGAGCGCGTATCCGTCGCGCAAGACCCGAAGGGTTTCCACACGATGTGCGTCGGACAGCGCGCCCGCGTCGAAAACCCTTCGGGTCTGGAGCATCTCCGCCACCTCGCGTCGAAATTTTCCGATGCGCTCGCCCAACGCGTACGGGCGCCACGGCGCGTCGCCGCGCCAAAACGGCATGCGCGGGGTCGCGCCCGCCGCGGGTCCGACGATCACACGGTCGTCCTTGATTTCCAACGCGCGCCACACCTGCGAGCCGAGCAGAAATGTGTCGCCGGGACGCGTCTCGAAAACGAATTCTTCGTCCAGTTCGCCGAGGCGCGTCTTGTTGTCGGAAAGGTACACCTTGTATTGTCCTGTATCGGGAATCGTGCCGACGTTGGAGAGAGCAAGCAAGCGCGAACCCGGCAGCGCGCTCAAACGATTGTGTACGCGGTCCCACGCGATTTTCGCGCGCAAGGATTGCGCCGCGCGCACGCCCGGCGCATCGAGCGCGTATTTGCCCGTGAGCATGTCCAGCACGGACACGTACGCCTTGTGCGAGAGATTGTGGTACGGATACGCGCCGCGCGCGAGTTGAAACAAAGCGTCCGCGTCCCAATCCTCCATCGCCACGCACGCGACGATTTGCTGCGCCAATACGTCGAGCGCGTTTTGCGGCGTGTGCGTCGGTTCGACGTCGCCTTCCAACATGCCGCGCACGATCGCCGCCGCTTGCGTTAAATCCTCTCGAAACGTGGCATAAATTTTGCCGCGACTCGTTTGCCCGACGAGATGCCCCGAACGTCCGACGCGCTGCAAGCCCTGTGCGACACTGGACGGCGCTTGCAGCTGCACGACCAAATCCACCGCGCCAATGTCAATCCCCAATTCGAGCGAACTCGTGCCGACGAGCGCGGGCAGTTTGCCTGCTTTTAAATCCTCTTCCAATTCACGACGCACCTGTTTCGACATACTGCCGTGGTGCGCGCGCAGCGGTCCCTGTGCGCCGATGGCAAAAATTCCGCGATCGCGCATTTTGCCGCCGGGCGCCAGTGCTTCGGGACTGCCGGGGGGAATTTCTTCGGACTGTTCCGCCGCGAGCTGCGCATTCAAACGATCCGCCGTCCGTTCGGCGAGCCGCCGATTGTTGGCAAAGATCAGCGTCGTGTTGTGCTGGCGAATATCGTTCAGCACGTTCGGAATGACGTGGGGCCATATCGAAGCCGCGCCGCCGAGTTGTCGAAAATCATCCACGACGGTAACGATTTCCATTTCAAGATTTTTTTGATAGCGCGCATCCACGATGGTTACGGAACGGGGGACAGGCGACGGGTGACGGGTGACGCGGGATGAGGGACTGGAGACTGGAGACTGCTCACTGATTACTGATAACTGATGACTGATTACTGATGACTGATTACTGTCCACTGATAACCGCTCTTGTCCACCAAGAAATCGCGCGACCTCTTCCAACGGTTTGATCGTCGCGGAAAGTCCGATGCGTTGGACGCGCTGCTGTGCAAGGTGCTGCAAACGTTCGAGCGAGAGCGCGAGGTGCACTCCGCGTTTATTGCCCGCGAGGGTGTGGATTTCGTCCACGATGACGGTGCGCGTCGTGCGAAACATTTCGCGCGCGCGCGGGCTGGTCAGCATCAAATACAACGATTCGGGCGTAGTGATGAGAATGTGCGGCGGATGTTTCAACATCTGGGAACGCACGCTCGCGGGTGTATCGCCCGTGCGTACGGCAACGCGCAAGTTGGGTAGATGAATTTTTTCCCGCGTCGCTATTTCACGAATCCCTTCGAGCGGCACGCGCAAATTGCGTTCGACATCGTTGTTCAATGCTTTGAGCGGCGAGACGTACAACAATTGCACGCCCTCATATTCCCCTCGCCCTTTGGGAGAAGGGCCAAGAGTGAGGGACCATTCCCCTCGCCCTTTGGGAGAGGGGCCAGGAGTGAGGGACCATTCCCCTCGCCCTTTGGGAGAGGGGCTAGGGGTGAGGGACCATTCCCCTCGCCCTTTGGGAGAGGGGCTAGGGGTGAGGGACCATTCCCCTCGCCCTTTGGGAGAGGGGCTAGGGGTGAGGTGCGTGAGCGTGCGAAACAACTCGTCAATCCCCCACAAAAACGCGGCGAGCGTTTTGCCCGAACCGGTGGGCGCGAGAATGAGCGTGTGTTCACCACGTTGAATCGGCAGCCAACCGTGCGTTTGCGGCGGCGTGGGATTGCCGTACGTCGCGCGAAACCATGCGCGCGTGAGAGGTGAAAAATTTTCGAGTGGATCATTCATGGAGGGACTAGACATTTTGCGCCAAATTTCCAAAGCATCGTTGGAACGCTTGCATCTGGCGCGTGTGCAATTGGCGCGCGAATTGGAACCCGATCCCGTCATTTGATTCGACCCGCGCGCGGGAAGTAAAATTGCGGCGGCAATCCATTGCCGCCGCAATCTTCGTACGGTAACTCAATACCTTCGCCAATGGGCAAATTCGTTATTTAATCGTCTCCGGTGTGATACTTGAAAGAGAGACGCACCCGGGCACGATAGGCGACAATCTTGCCGTCTTCGATTTGCGCATCCATTTTGTCAACTTCGGCAATGCGCAAATCGCGCAAGCTCTTTTGGGCGGTCTCGATGGCGTTCAGCACCGCCTTTTCCCACGACTCGCTGCTCGTCCCCACGAGTTCGATTATTTTGTACACACTGTCTGCCATGGTCGGCTCCTTTCGCTCTTGAAAATGTGGCATCGCTGCCTGCGCTCTATTTTCGCACAGAAGCGCTTGCAAAACAAGCCAGATTTTCTGGTGATTATCCACTTAACATTTGTGAGTAATCACCAGAAACGCACCCCTTGACCCGCCCTGCCGATTGCGTTACACTCGCAGCAGTTGTTTCGCTCGCGGAAACACCCCATGTCTACACTGGCACAAGACCTCGCCCTACTCGAAACACGCGGCTTGCTGCGAGTGACGATGGAGCAATCCAAACCCATCGTCCGTTTCAAGCACGCGCTCACGCGCCAAGCCACCTACAGTTCTATTCTCCAGACGCGCCGCAGTCAACTCCACTGCGCCGTCGCCCAAACCCTCACTCAATTCCACAAACAACCCGATTTGGAACTCGTGCTCTCGATTGCCGAGCATCAACTATACTGCGGCGACGACGCGGGCATGCTGGAATTCCTCTTGCCCTTTGCCCAGCGCTTGATCTACACCGGACGCAGCCCGTCCCTGACCGACCTTCTCACGCGCCTCAACCGCGCCGCGCTGAATAAAACACAGCAGCGCGATTTGGACACCGCGCTGGCGGACGCGCACGCCGCGCGGGGAGAATATGAAGCGGCGCGCGAGTTGTACGAACAAGTCTTGACCCGAGCCGACACCGACCCACTGCGCGCCCGCTTGCTGCAATCGTTGGGGGTTGCGGCATACCATCTGGCGGATTATGCGCGCGCCATCGAATCCTATCAGGCCTGTTTAGCGCTGGCGCAGCGACAAGAGGATATTGCGCTGCAAGCGCGGGCGACCGGCGGCCTTGGGTTAGCGTATTGGTCGCGCGGGGAAACGCAGATTGCGGAAGAACTTTTGAAACAGAGCCGCAATCTTAGTTTAAAACTCGGAGAGAGCTTGGAACTGGCAACTGCAGAATATAATCTTGGAGTCGTACAACGGTCATTGGGACAGTACGAAAAAGCCATAGATAGCGCAAAAAGAGCAGAGATGCTTTATCAAAAACTTGGGTATGCCACTCCAAGTGCACGTACACTTCAATTGATAGGCGCATGTTATCATAGCATGGGAGACCTTCGAGTCGCAGCAGAATACTATAATCGTGCGATTGCTGGCAGCCACGTGCTGGGCGATCTCATGGCAACGGCAATTGTTCAAAGTAACTTGGCTGAACTCTATGCAGAACAAGCCGAGCTCGAAAAAGCTGTCGAATTATATTCATTATCAATTCACTACTGTCGTGTCGCCAAGCACGATAGTCTATTGGCATACAATCTCGCGGGCTTATCCGAAATCCAATGCCGTCAGTCTGCAATGCCCGGACGCAACGATCTGCTGCTTGTTGCGCAACAGACCGCGCTCGAAGCATTGGCTGTGGCGCAGAGGATTCAGTACCCCGAGATTCAGGGAATGGCTTGTCGCGTACTGGCAGAAATCATGGCGGGACAAAACGAATTGATGCGCGCCGACGAGTATGCCAAGCAGAGCATTGCGCTCTTGTCCCAAGTCGGGTCATCGCGGGAACTCGAGCGCTCGTACCGAACTTATGGAAACATTCTCAGTCGCGCGGCCGACGAGGAAACACGCGCCCTTGGCGCAGTGTTTCTTGAGCGAGCCGAGAAAGGATAATTGAATATGCCATGGTTAGCTATTGTTGCATTCGTGGTGTTTGTGATTGTGGTCTATTATTTCTGGCACTCTCAAAATGAAGGTGTCGGAGCGCCACCATCAGAGGATAACGTGGCGCAGACTTTTGATTATGAAGAACAAGACGGCGCTGCAGCGCTCGTTCGCCGCAAGCTCCGCGTTGTTGTGCCTGCCCAAAAAGGCAAGGGCAAACCCCAAAAGGTTCGCATTGACCTCAAGAGATTGCCCGCGCTGGATAGTTTGAAACCGCCGCCCGAGAAGCACATTGACGCGCTCCTCGCCGTCGTTATCAATCCCGTTATCTTTGCAAGCGAGTCGGGAGAACAACTGACGACCTTTGACCCGCCGCTAACCATCACGATTCACTATGAAGAGCAAGATGCGGCATTGACGACCAACTCAAGCGATGGAGTTCCGCAACTTTCCATCGTAACCGTCTATGAGAGTTCCGATGGCTGGCGTTTTGAAAAATTGCAGACAACCGTCAGCCCGAACCCTAACGGGAATGGTGGCACCCTCACTGCCCAAGTGACTACTCTTGAACCCGACGACCCGTTTTGTATGGGTATGCCATGACCCTTTGCGAAATGATGCGGCGCGCTTGTTTTGCAAGCGCGCCGCAATTTTTCATACCACATTCAAGTTACGGTCTGCCAATCCACAATGGCCCTGCCTGGACCTTGGTCTTTTTGACTTTAATGGTGACTCACCTCCTTTCGCGTTGGAGTTCTCTCGGAAAGTCCGGAGACTCGTAAAACCTTGTCTAACTGAATAATCGTCGATATTGGTTCACCCCCAGTAGATGTGGCAAAATGGGACACCACCTGTTCCACTCACCCCACCGACTGGAGGCTGAACCCATGCTTAAATCCTCGCGCTCTCACCAGGACTACGTCACGTTCGTCCGCACTCGTTTGGCGACCGAGAAAGAACCCGTGCGGCACTTACCCGCTCAAGCGAAACTTTTGCTCCTCGACCTGACTCTCGCCATCCCCATCCTCACTTTGCTCTACGCGACGGAGGGTCGCCCCGCGATTCCGCCCGAGGATTTATTCCGTTCGCTCATCGCGATGCTCTTGTGTGGCATCACGTCGATTGACACCTGGGTTGCGCAGATGCGCGCTGACCCGTTCTACGCGATTATCAGTGGCTTTGCCCCCACCCAGGTTCCTGGTGTGGGCACCTTCTACGAGTTCATCGATCGACTGCTCGGTTTAGACGCCCACCGCGTCAAACATCTTTACCGTCCCAAGCCCAGACAACAACGCGCCAAGAAAGACAAGCAAGCGAGCAAGGACAAAAACAAAGACACCCCTAAACACCAGCACATCGTCGCGAAACTCGCGGCACGCTTTCTGCGCCAAGCTGAACCACCCGCGTCTTCAGCCACCGCCACCTGGCATTGCGATCCCGCCAAGTTCGCGCGCGCCGAACAGGTCATCCCAGCCCTCTTCTATGCGTGCGTCGTGTCCAAGTCCATCGAACTGGGACTCATTGACCTTCAACACCTCTGCGTTTCAGGGGACGGCTCTAAATTCCGCACGTGGGCGAATCCCAACGGGCGTAAACACTGCAAATGCGACAACAAGGGCAAATCGCCCGACGAATGGTGCAACTGTGAACGCTATTACCGCGACCCCACCGCGCGCTGGGGCTACGATAGTTACCACGATTGCTGGGTCTACGGGCACACGTATTACGAACTCACGGCGTATTCGCTCAACTCGACCGTCGAACTCCCGCTCTTTATTTTGCTCGCCGATAACTGTCGGCACGATTCCGTGCTCGGCCTCTTCGCGATGCATCAAGCCTGCGACAACCTGGGTTTTCCTGTCCAGGTCGCTAGCTTCGACAAAGCCAGCGATGCCGTGGGCTTTTATCAGTTGGGCTATGAACGGTGGCACACGAAATTGGTCATCCCGCTGAACGAACGCAATACGGGGAACTTCACGTTCGAGCCACCCGTGACGCTGACTCCCGAAGGCACGCCCCGCTGTCCCGACCAGCGCACCATGACGTATTGGGGGTACTGCCCTGATCGTCAACGCGTCAAGTGGCGTTGCCCGCTCAAAGCCGGCATCCAAGCCGAGCGACAAAAACCGTGTGCCTGCCAAAAGACGTGTTCGCCGTCAGCCTACGGGCGGGTCGTCTACACCTATCCCAAGACCAACTACCGACTCTTCACACCCCTCCCGCGCGACACGGAACTCTGGCGGGAGCATTACGACCATCATGGTTGTGTCGAGCGTTCCCACAAGCGCAAGAAGTATGACTATTTGCTCAAGCAGACCCGCACCGCAGGACGCGAACGCTGGTTCCTGCGCGTGATGCTCGCCGCGATCTGTCAGCACCTGGATGCCTGGTTAGCTCAACGTGAACCTGCAACGGCTTCGCCGTAATCGCGTTCAGCATGCCAAGTGCATAGCCGATCCACTGGACTCGCGGTTTTTCGTCGGCTGAGTCATTACTGACGCGCGCCTATTCAGCGTGCTTCCGGCTGCGCGTCCTTGGATTTGTGCCTGCTCGTGCTTTGCCGTGCTCCTTTGCCTCGCCTCAGTTCATTTTTCCCGGATTTCCGCACCGCGTTTCCGAGAGAGCTCTTGAATCTCTACGCACTCCTTACCCAATACCGTTCAAGGATGAGCGACAACGAGTAGCGTAGGTGCGCGCTCAATCACACATTCCAATGCTTGACACAAATTTTGCGGGTCAAGCGCGGCAAAACTCTCATCCAAAACGACCAGTTCAGCCCCTTGCAACAAAGCCCGCGCAATATAAAGCCGACTGCGCTCGCCATGTGAAAGCTGCCAGCCCATTTCACCTACGACTTGGAGCATTCCCGCAGGCATCCGGTCAATCAAATCACCCAAACCCAAAGCGCGACAGATGGCTTCTGCTTCTTGAAGGTCTTGCCATGTTGGGGGCCAGCGTCGCCCCATCAAGAGATTAAAGGCAAATGTTTCCGTCATTATGTGGTTTTCGTGAAACTGTGGCGCGGCAACCACATAACGCTGCCAGTGCTCTGTTCCAAGTGGTCCGGAATCTTTTCTGCGAAACCGCAAAGTTCCATGTTGCGGCGCACGCAAGCCGGTCAAGAGGGCGACGAGCGTAGATTTTCCGCCGCCGGAAGGTCCTTGCAGTAAAATCCGGTCTCCCGGATGAATTTGCAGATTACAGTCCTTCAAGACCATGTCCGCGCGATTGTGGTAACGAAAGCCAAGACCTTGCGCTACAAGCAGTGGCATCGTCTCTGTTTCTGGCAATTCTTGGATGTGCGTTGGTTGAGGCGCCTGACGGGCAGCATGCGGTTTGCTTCGCCCTGCCGCTTTGAACACGAGCGCCGCATGGTCCCAGGCGATGAGCGCCCCACTGATTTGCGACAAGCCCTCCACCAGATATTGGAGCGAGCGAAATGCAAAGACTATCCCTCCGATACTGATGGCAATTTGCATAAACGATGCGCCGCCGAGCAGCGCGGGTACCAGTCCCAACCATATCCGTAAACTTAAGCCGATGAGCGGCACTGCTCTATGCGGAGATAACCCCCGTCAGAGCCCTTAAGTTTACGGATATGCAGTCCCAACAAGCCCACCACGGACCAGCCGCGCGGCATGACAGATTTCAACAGCGCCATCCGACAGTCCATTTTTTCCGCCAGTGTGTGATATTCGTCAAGCGCGCGTTCTTCATCACGATGCCATTCTTCACAGGACTGCTGCGCCAGGCGCGTGCGATAACCCACCATCTGCTCGACCAGGTCATGTGTAATGCCCATGCGCGCGCGCGTCCACTGGCTCCGCGCTTGATAATATTGCCATGCCACAACCAATGTCAGCCCAACCCATACCGCCAGCACCAGAGCTTGACTCCAGCCCCCCGCGCCAACAATCAAAATCGGAATGGTCATCACGAGCTCAATCAAGCCCATAAAGACAAATGCGCTTCCGTCCAGCGCTTGCGATTCGATTGCCTCTGACTCGATGACACGTCCCAAAAGCTGCCCCGTGCCTTGATGCCGAATCTCTTCCGGTTCAAGACGCAGCGCGCCATACAACAACCGCCGTTTTACCAGTTCGCCTACACGAATAGACAAGGTACCGTAAAACCACGGCGCGGCAAGGCGGAATGGGACGAGTATAAAAATCAACAGCACCAAAAACGCAATGGCGTTCAGATCCGCATTTTTGGCGATGACGATGGAACCCAAATTGCCCCAGAGCAAGAACCATCCGACATAGAGCAGCACGTAGGACGCGACAAAACCCAACAACAACCAATGCATACGCGCGCGTTGGAGTTGCCGCCAAAAACTTGTACCGGGACTCGGACGCAGCTGCCAGATATTTTCAACCCAAAGCGTCTTGAGCCGCTCGCGTAAAATCGCGTCTTGGGCACGTGCGCGTTGATTTGGCTCGATGCCGACGCGGCCCAAAAGCGATTGCATTTCTGCAATGAGCGGCGACTCTTGGGTGCGACATAACCAACGGCGAACTTGTTGCGGGGATACGGCTTGGCGGGTTCCGTCAGGCGCCAACAGAACCAATTTGCGCCAGCGCCGTGCGAGCAGAACGATAAATTCTGAACGCTGATTGTCCGCAGCGTCAAGAAGCGCCGGACACACTTGCCAGAGTAAGCGATCCAGTTCTCCATAGAGCACACCGCGCGGTTCCACTTCAAGCTCCAAAGGCGCGACAGCAAATTCAATTTGTTGTCCCAGCGACCGGGCGGCGTCAGCGGTGGCATCAACTTCAAGCGCGCGCATTTGCCGCGTACGAGTGAATCCACTTGCACGCACAACCAATTCAACCGCCCTACCCAATTCAGCTCGGGACCAAACACAACGCGCAAAAACGTCACTCATTCGCGATGGTGTGCTCCATTTCTTGAAGGTGTCCTTGCTGCATATACCAACGTCGCCAAAAGGACCCCGACCAGAGCTCTTGCTGTACTGTCTGCTCGGCGTCCAACATTGCCTTGAACCGCGACGTGGGCTGCTCGAGCAACGCGGACGGGCATCCTTGTTCGACAATTTGCCCGCCTTCCATCACATATACCCGGTCCAAGTCACACGTTTCGCGCACGTCGTGCGTAATGCAAATCAAAGTTGCTCCTTGCCACAGCTGACGCGCTTTTGCGAGCAGCGTGCGGCGTTGTTCACGCGCCAGTCCTCGAAACGGTTCGTCGAGGATGACCAAACGAACGCCGGAACGTAACATGCCGCGCGCCAAACGCACACGCTGTCCCTCCCCGCCCGAAACGAGTGCGCCGCTTTCACCCAGCGATGAATTCAGTCCGTCAGGCAATTGTTCAATCACCGACAACAATTCGGCTTGCTCAATTGCCCACGCAAGCCGTTCCGTCTGCTCGACCTTGGAACCATACCTGAGATTCTCGGCCAACGATTTATTCCACAGCTGCACTGCCGGATCAACCCACACTGTTTCCTTTCGCAATTGCTCAAGCTTTGCCGCGTCAAGCGGCGTACCATCTACAGAAACCATTCCCTCCGCCGGTTGGTGCCATCCCAAAAGCAGCGCTACCAGGCTCGACTTGCCAGCTCCCGAAGGTCCGATGATGGCAACCTGACTTGCCGGTTCGATTTCCAAGGAAATGCCTGACAAGACAGTATGCCCTGCTGCTTTTACATGCACATTTTCCATCGAAATTGCAGTGCCTTGTGGTAAAGATGACGATTGTGCGTGCTTTGGTGTTGTACCCATTGCTGCCACCGGGTCGCCCGATTCCGGTGCGCCTAATGGTTCCAGCAAGCGGAGCATCAGATTGCGATGCGAGAGATAGTGTTGAAAATAGCGCATAATCTCTCTCCCCACCACGGGGAGTCTCAACCCCCAATAAGTAAGCAGCAAGATGGAGGTAGTTGCAACATTTTCTGAGAGAACACTGACGAGCAACCAAGCAAGACAACTCAAAACGAGTGTGATTTGGACGGCTTGAAAAGCAACCAATACGTTCAGATTTCCCGTCGCGGCGCGCTGCCATTCGCGCAATACAGTTTCTTGTTCACGGCGCACCGCGCGTTCCGCGCGATGGGCACGTAATGTTACGAGTCCCAACAGCGCATCCAAATAAAAGCGTGACAGCGCACCGACATGAACACGCACCCGTAAATCTTGTTCCGCCAAAAGTGGGAACGCAAAAAGAGGAAGACTCACGGCAAAAAATCCAGCAAGCAAGATGGGAAGAACATGCCCGGGACTCACCCAGAGCATGCCCACTGTCGTAAACAGAGCCTCAAAAATGGAAAAAAGAATTTTGCCTGCGACTTCGGAAAAATAGTGAATGCGATAAATGCTGTGACTTCGTTCCGCCATATCCGAGCTAAGGCGGCTGCGAAAATAACGATCTCCAAGCCGTGGAATCTTGTACATAAATGCCCAGCGTAAACGCGTTTCGATCTTGTGCCCCAAGCGCAAGAGATAACTTGTGCTCTGCCAGTCTATAATCAAAACCAATGTTACGACGGCAAAGGTCAAGGCATAAAGATTTGAATTCTGCGCTACTAACCCTGTTGTTAGTCGAGAATTTATTAGCAGCCAGAATAATAACGCCTCGATGACAACTACTCCTGCCGACAGAATGAGTGAAATGCTCACGCCCAACGGAGTGAATATGCCATCCGCCGCCAACAACTTGAAAAGTTCCAGCCCCGGCGTTGTTGGACGCTCTGCGAGTGTTGCGGCCAATTCCGGGGATAATGACTTGGCTGTATCTGCCGCGTCCGTTTGCCCTGCAGATTTGAGTTCCGTTGTTTTGTAGCGCACTCGCAACAAAAGCGCTCCGTGCAAATATAGTTGTTCTTGGCCTTGATCATCCGGTGGAGCCGGACGCACAAACCAGTACGGCGTAGAAATACCCGAGTTGGCATACCCCTGTTCAAGTGCTTGCTTCCAGAAAGTTTCAACAACGCTTTCTGTGCAATTTCCGCGTTTCAATCCGCCAGAGCTAACAATTCCGTTTACCATGCGAATTGCTGCATCAAGCGCTGCAAGGGGATACCATTCTGATTTGGAGAGCGCTTGTTCGATACAGCGCGCGCGACTTGTTGTCGCAATACCGAGCTGTTCCAGACGAGATTCAAGCGGCTGGATAAATTCGTCCGTGCCTGCCCATTCGCGCCAACTCGCGGCAGTCACCGGAAACGTATGGAGATAAAGACTATTGAGGAATGATCTGGCAGTGAGCAAACGACGTCCCACCGCTGGATCCATCACTTGAACAAAAGTCCCGAGATGATTCCAGACCAGAATGAAATGTGTAAGCGCGTTCGGGAGTCGTACAACAGCAATTGCGGGAAGAGCGTGCGCCGGGGAAAAGAGCACATGGTCAGGAGGCAGCATGATTTGTTCTGCCTCAAGTCCAAGCTGGTTAGCAACTTGTTCGAGGGTATCAATCGAGGTTCCATCAACGTCGGTCTGACATGCTTCGCGCAAGCGACCATAGCTGATGTGAATTCCAAAACTTTCAAATAAAGATTTGAGGGCTGCGGGACCACAATCCATTGCAGAGGTTTGCACCGTCTCGTGTACCAGCAGGTGAGTTTTCATAGAATGGCAACGACGTAACAATGGCTCGATGAGCAGAATCGAAGCAATTCCGAAGCGAGTTACTTTTCCGGCGCAACACGATGCTATGTGTGGGCGAGCATATCATATTGACTAGCGCGTGTCAACAAAAATTTGCTCAATTATCATGTTCATGCCAAAATTCGTTCTGCTTTGACTGCATCCATCTGTCCCCACTGCTCCTTTGCCAACTCACCCACCGCCTCCTTCTGCGCGAACTGTGGGCGCGAACTTGTGCGCCCACACGCTTTGCCAAACCTGACGACGCCCGAAGCCGAACGGCGATTCGTCACCATCCTCTTTGCCGACCTTTCGGGGTTTACCGCGCTTTCCGAAACGCTTGACCCCGAAGCGGTGCGCGACCTCATCAATTTTTGTTTTGACCGGCTCGTGCCGATCATCGAAGCGCATCAAGGCGTGGTGGATCAATTCGTCGGCGATGCCATCGTCGCATTGTTTGGCGCGCCCGTCGCGCACGAAGACGATCCCGCGCAGGCGTGCCGCGCCGCGTTGGCCATGATGAGCGCGATTGCGGCGGTGAATGAGGAACGCGGACTGGACCTCGGTTTGCACATCGGCGTCAACAGCGGCACGGTGGTTTCCGGCGGCATCGGTTCGCGCGGGCGGCAGCAGTATTCCGTGTTGGGCGACGCGGTGAATCTCGCGTCGCGTTTGCAAGATGCGGCGGAACGCGGCGAAATTTTCGTCGGCGCGGAAACGGTGCGGCTCACGCGCGAGCAGTTTGAATTTGTCGAGCGCGGCGCGATGCCGTTCAAGGGGAAAAGCGAACCACAGCCCGTGCGCCAACTCGTCGGCGTGCGTGAAACGGTACGCACGCACCGCCCGCTCCATTTCCTCACGCCGCTGCTCGGTCGGGAACGCGAGCTCGCGTTATTGCAGCGCGTCACGCACGAAATGCGCAACGCAACGGGACTGCGGCTTGTTTCGATTTTGGGCGAAGCGGGCTTGGGAAAATCGCGGCTCGTCCAAGAATGGCGTGACGCGACGCAAGCGCAGCGCGACACGGATACTTTGTTCCTCGTCGCCGCGTGCGCGCCGGACGGCATCTCGCACGCGTACGCGCTGCTGGCAGACCTGGCGCGGGTGTTGGCGCCGCTGCAAAACGGCGGCGCCGAACATGCCGCGCTCGCGTTTTTACGCGGCGGCGCCGAAACGACCAACGCCGCGGCAGGCGGCAGCATTGACGCGTCCACGTTGCAGGCACAATACGCCAACGCGCTGCGCGAAGCATTGACCCGAGTCGCCACGCGCGGCGCAGTCGTGTTGGTGTGCGAAGACCTGCACTGGGCGGACGCGCCTTCGTGTCAGGTGCTCCAGCGCGTGCTCGCCGCGTTACCCGAAACGCGCGTTTTGTTTTGCGCCACCGCGCGGCCCGACCGCGAAACACCGGGCTGGGAATTTATCGCGGCGCTGCACGCGAACGCGGCAGCCGCGCAAATTCAGCTCACACCCCTGTCCGAAGCAGACGCGCACACGATGTTGTCGGATTTAGCGCCGGGGACATTGCCCCCGCAAGCGCAAGCCCTGGTTTTATCACGCGCCGAAGGCAATCCGCTTTTTGTCGAAGAATTGACGCGGATATTGATCGAACGCGGCGATTTGAAACAGCAAGGGGAAAATTGGGTACTCACGCGCGAGCTCGTCGCACTCGACGTGCCCAACACGCTGCACGGCGTCCTCATGGCGCGGGTAGATCAATTGCCGCCGAACGCGCGCCATTTGCTGCAAATTGCGTCCGTGCTGGGGCGCGAATTTCCGCTAGAACTCTTGGAACGCGTAACGACCATGCTGCGGGAGCAGGGATAAAAGTAAGCTGGCAGCACCCCTCTTTAATTCAGCATATCGTGGTACAATTCAATCATGCGTTCGGCAATGTTGTGCCACGCATATTCTTGCGCCGCTTCCACCCCGCGCTTGCCCATTTCCGCGCGCAGTTTCGGGTTGTGCAGCAGCAGTAGAATTTTTTCCGCAAAGATTTCCGCGTTGCCTTCAGGCACGAGAAAGCCCGTCACACCGTCGCGCACCAAAAAGGACAGCCCGCCGACATCCGACGCGACGACCGGCGCGCCGCACGCCATGGCTTCAAGCGCGGCGAGACCGAACGATTCATACCGCGACGGCATCACCACCGCCGCCGCCGCCGAGTAATAAAACGGCAGCACCGCCTGCGCGCGTCCGCCGAGAAACGTCACGATATCGCCGATGCCCAACGCTTCTTTGAGTTCCACCAAACGCGCGAGCTCGGAATCGGGATCGAGGTCGTCGTCCAAATCACCGCCAATGAGACACACACAAAGCCGCTGCCGCAGCGACAGGTCTCGATCCACGACCAGCTTCATCGCGCGAAACCACGTATCGAGGCCTTTGACCGGATCAATGCGTCCGACAAAGAGCACACTCTTTTCATCGTACGGTCCAATCACATCGCGCGCCGGCTGGCTCGGCACGGGACGAAACAAATTCGTATCCACACCGGGCGGAATAATCGCAATTTTCGCGCGCGGCGCGCCGTACAATGCCACCATCTGTTCCATATCACGCGGGGTCGAAGCGACCACCCGCGCGACGCTGTGCATCAATGCTTGTTCCGCGTTGATGCGCGCGTCTGTTTCCGCTTCCGTCGCCGTACGCGCGACGCGATTTTTCATCGCGCCGAGCGTATGGAACATTTGCACGACGGGCGCGCGCAAGCCCTTGGCCTGCAAGCACTGCGCGGTCATGCCGCTCAACCAATAGTGCGCGTGCCAAACATCATAGACGCGGTTTTCACTTGCCGCGAAATCAAAAATTCCCTGCGCGAACGCGCCGGTATATTTGACGAGTTGATGTTTCGACACCGGCACGCGCGGTCCGGCGACCACGTTGATTACGCGCGTATTTTCCACGCCGACAGATTCCGTGTCCATCCACGGCGCGTGCGTATCGGATGCGCGCGTAAAAATATCTACGGCAATCCCGCGCGCGGCAAGCGCGCGGGTCAATTCACGGACATACACATTCATCCCGCCGGTCTCTTTACCGCCGAGACGCGCAACAGGCGAAGTGTGCATGGAAAGCATGGCAATGCGTTTGGGCAGCTTCATCGCGAGTTAGAAGAATCGAACGCGTAGATTCTTACGTGCAGGGGCGATTTTTGGACCTATGGCGTGGGCGTCACGGTTGGAAAAATGGGCGTGCCGTTTTCGTCGAGGAGCAGCGTCGGCGTTTCGGTGGGCGTATTGGTTGGGGCGCGTGTCGGAATGGGCGCCTGTGTCGGCGTCGCGATGAGGGTGCTGCCCGGCAACGCGAGCGTCGGCGGCGCGGTAGGCAAAACAAAAGTGGGCTGCACGACCGTCGGCATTTGCAGCACGACCGTTGCCGGGGGCGGCGTCGCCACCAGCGCCGGGCGCACCAGCAAGCTCACTAATCCCAAGCTGTACAGGCACAGCGCAACAATCAAGACAATTCCGGCGCACCCCGCCGCCCACTGGCGGCGCGGCGATTGTGTATTGAACCAATTTTGCAGGCGCGTCATTTTTTGCATTGTACGGGGAGGGCTGCGGCGAACGCGCGGACCGCGCAGCAGTGTTCGAGACCCGCAGGGTTTCAAGGAGTTGCGTAACTGGGCGCGATTATAGGGGGAATAGAACAAAAAGGCAATCGTGTATATAATTTCCAAGTTCTTGGAGCACACGGACTCCCCTTGGGGAAACAACAATGCTGGGCTCGTACGCAATAACCTCCACCGAATTCGGCATTTTGAATCAGCTGCGCCGGATTCCGTTTTTTGCAAGCATCTCGGACGAAGCGTTGGCGCAACTGGCCGCGCAGTGTTCGATCCTTCAGGTCAATGCCGCCCACCTCGTTTTCAGCGAAGGCGACGTCGGCGACGCCCTGTACGTCATCCTCGACGGGGAAATTCAAATCATTCAAAATTTTGAAAGCGACGTACTGCAGCTTTCGACGATGCGCAGCGGAGAATTTTTCGGCGAAATGGCTTTGTTCGACGACGCCCCGCGCAGCGCCAGTGCACGTGCTTTGAATGCGTGTGTGCTGCTTGAAATTCGCAAGCTGGCTTTCCACGCGCTCATGCAATCATATCCGCATCTCGTCAGTGACACGCTGCGCATCTTGAGCGCGCGCTTGCGCGAGACCAACGCGCACCGGCTCGGCGATCTGCACCGCAGAAATCAAGAGTTGCAAGACGCGAACCGGCGCCTGCAAAAAAATTATGGCGCCACGTTGGATGCGCTCTCGGCAGCGTTGGACTTGCGCGATCAGGCGACCCAAGGACACTCGCAGCGCGTGACTGCATACACGTTGTTGATTGCGGACGCGTTAAACGTTCCCGCGGACGAGTACGAAGCGCTGCGCCTCGGCGCGCTGCTGCACGACATTGGCAAGATCGGCGTGCCCGACGCAATTTTACGCAAGACGACCTCGCTCACCCCTGCCGAATGGACGATCATGCGCAAGCATCCCGAATGGGGCGCGGCGCTCGTCGAAAAGATTGATTTTCTGCGCGGCGCGCGCGACATTGTGATTGCGCATCACGAGAAATTTGACGGCAGCGGCTATCCGTACGGTTTGCGCGGCGAAGCGATTCCTCTCAGCGCGCGCATTTTTGCCGTCGCCGACGTATTTGACGCCGTGACCACCTTTCGCCCGTATCGTGAACCGATGTCGCCTCACGACGCCGTCGGCATGATCCGGGCGCAAGCCAACACCAATTTTGACCCGCAAGTGATTGCCGCGTTTGAATACGCCTTTCCGCAAATGCTCCAAGTGCTGCGCGCGTCCTTTGTCGTATAAAGGGCTACAACGGCAGCGTGAACCAAAACGTCGCGCCGCGCGCCGGTTGACTCTCGACGCCGATTTGCCCGCCGTGCGCGTGCACCCATTGTTTCGCAATCGCCAAACCCAAACCCGTATTGCCTTGGGCGCGCGAACGCGCTTTGTCCCCGCGCCAGAAACGTTCAAAGACGAACGGCAGCGCGTCGGGCGCAATCCCCGCGCCCGTGTCTTGTACGCTCACGCGCGCAAAATTTCCCGCCCGCGCTACCCGTACCGTCACCGTCCCGTCCGGCGGCGTGTATCGCAGCGCGTTCGCGACCAGATTGCGTAAAACTTGTTCGACGCGTTGGGCATCCAAAGAAATGGCAGGCGTCTCCGCAAAGGTCGCCGTCAGTGTGATGCGCTGTTCGTGCGCTTGCGGTTGAAACGCCGCGACCACGCGTTCCGCCAAGGCGCGTAAATCCGTCGGCGCGCGCGTGAGGGTCAACTGTCCTGCATCGGCGAGCGCCAGTTCGCGCAAATCGCCGACGAGCCGCGACAATAAAATGGTTTCATCGTGCAACGAGGCGAGATGCTCCATGTCCGGCGGAAACACGCCGTCCAGCATCGCTTCCAAATGGCTCGAAATCACGCCGAGCGGATTGCGTAATTCGTGCGCAATGTCCGCCAGCATGTTGCGCCGCGCGCTTTCGGATTGCGCGAGTTGGTCTGCCATCGCATTAAAGGAACGCGCGACGCGTGCGATTTCGTCGTTGCCCGGCACGGCGGCGCGCGCGCTCAAGTCGCCCGCCGCAATTTTAGCCGACGCGGACGCGAGCACATTCAACGGCGCGGTGATTTGGCGAAACAAAATAAAGCCGAGCGCCAGCGCGATGACGCCCGCCGCGAACGCCGCGAGCACGATGGAACGATTCACGCGGTCGAGGAATTCTTGCGCTGAGCCATCCGTAGTGTCGTGCATCATTTGCGCAGCTGCCACGAGCAGCCCGACCGTTTGACCATTCACCATGACGGGCGCGGCAGCGCCGCGTTCCTCCGGCGTCAACGTTTCGCCGCGGCGCGAATCATCCGCCGCCGCAAAGATGACGCCGTTCGCATCGGCGAGCCACAAGCCGCCAGCGTTCATGTGATTGCTCGGCATACCGCCCATCATGCCGCCGCTCATCATGCCGCCCATCATGCCGTCCGACGCGCTGCGCAGCACCGCACTCACGCCATTCCAATTTCCACGCGCGCGATAATACGCGCCCAACTCGGCGGCAATATCCGAAAGCCGCACCATTTGCCCGCGAAACATGTACGCTTGAAATTCGCGCGCGGTGGACTGATTCGCCAGTAGTGTGACTACCACCACACCGGCGAGAATCACGACTGCGAACGCGCCCATCAAGCGCAAAAATAAACTGTCGCGCATTAGTCTTCTGCAAATTTATATCCGACGCCGAAAACGGTCAGGATGTAACGCGGGTGTTTCGGATCGTCGCCGAGTTTTTGGCGCAAATTTTTGATGTGCGCGTCAATCGTGCGTTCGTATCCTTCGAACGCTTCGCCTTGCACGAGATCCAACAATTGCATCCGCGTGAACGCGCGCCCCGGGTTGCGCATCAGCGCGGCGAGCAAATCAAATTCGGTCGGCGTGAGTTCGATCATTGCGGTTTTGATTTGAACGGTGTGGCGGGTTAAATCCATTTCGATGTCGCCCGCGCGCAAAATCTCGGCGGGGATGTTTTCTTTTTCGACGCGCCGCAGCACCGCGCGCACGCGCGCCACGACTTCACGCGGACTGAACGGTTTGACAATGTAATCATCCGCGCCGAGTTCGAGACCGATCAAGCGATCGGTTTCTTCGACGCGCGCCGTGACCATGATGAGCGGCGTATTCGATTCTTGGCGCAGCGTACGCGCCACGTCGAGTCCGTCCATCTCGGGCAGATTCAAATCCAAAAGGACGAGCGCCGGTTTTTCGCGGCGAAACGCGGCGAGCGCGCTTGTACCGTCGTACGCGGTGAGGACGCCAAAACCCGCTTGCTCCAAATACCCGCGCAGGACGTTTACCAATTTTTTCTCGTCGTCCACGACCAAAATTTTTTTGTTCATGCCGCATCCTCAAGGGTAGGGCGACCACAAGGAGAGGACGACCACAAGGAGAGGGCGACCACAAGGAGAGGGCGACCACAAGGAGAGGGCGACCACAAGGAGAGGGCGACCACAAGGGTGCGCCCCTACGCGCGTTGTCACATTCGATTTCGTAGGGGCAGTGCCTTGTGCCTGCCCGTGTGGTGTGTGCCTCGTGTGTGCCTGCCCATCTGGGGTGACCTGCCCATCTGGGGTGACCTGCCCATCTGGGGCGACCACAAGGGTGCGCCCCTACGCACTATTTTGTGCTCGCGTTGTGAAAAAGTAATGAAGCGCGTGTGCGCTTTTCCAACATAAAAACGCCGCGCTCGGCTGCGCGACATTTTTCCATTTCAGTTCGAGTTTTGACCTTCCCGTTGTCGAATTTCGGCGAGCGCGTCGCGGCACGCTTCGCGCAGCACCTGGGCGATTTCTTCGGCTTCCAGACGCCGCAACAATTTTTCCACCCGCTGGTCCGCGAGCTGGCCCAGCGCGACGATGCAATCCCAACGCGCAAAAACATTTTCTTCGCGTTCGAGCGCGCGCACGATTTCGTCCACCGCCGTGGGGTTCCCCAGATTCCCCAATGCAATCACACACGCTTCACGCACGCCGGGATCAGGATCGTGGTGCAAACCCTCGACCAGCGGCGCGTACACCGCGGGCACGCCGATTTTGCCCAATGCAACGGCAGACTGTTGGCGCACAAAACGTATTCCGTCGGTTTGGCGCGTGCGCCACAACGCGTCGAATGCTTCTGCCGCGCGCCGTTTGCGCAACACGAACGCGGACATCCACCGTGCCATCGAATCGGAATGCGTCTGCAAATGTTGAATCACTTGCGGCGTCGGCGCATCCTTGAGCCAGCCGGGCACATCGTATTTCGCGCCGTCGGGAATGCCCACGCCGGGGCTTACAATTCTCGCCCACCAGCTCCGCCAACGCGAAGGCGCCGCGTCGGCGCGTTTACCGATGAGGCGTTCCATTTCGTCGCGATGCGCGGTGCAATACTCGCCGCCGTTGCTGCTTTCGGCGGTACATCGCTTGCGTTCACTGGTCAAGGCGCGACACTGCATACGAAAAATTATACACTACATTTGGCGCGTTTCTTTACGGATATTGTATAATGCGAATGCGCCAGTGCGCGTAAATTGCTTTCCCATTCTCCCAAATCACGAAATCCATTTCCGCAACACACACGGGGCGGAGCAAGGAGAAACACAATGGCAACAAATATCCAATCTCTCTTGGGCGCGAAAGCCGAAACGCTGCTCGGTTTCAGCACACCCAAAATTCCAAAAACGCGTTTGCATCTGCCGGGGCCCGACTTTGTAGATCGCGTATACATGCAGTCCGACCGCAACAATCGCGTGCTCGGTAATCTGGAATGGATTCACCAGTCGGGCCGCCTCGGCGGCACCGGCTATGTTTCGATTTTGCCGGTAGACCAGGGCATCGAACATTCGGGCGGCGCGAGTTTTGCGAAAAATCCCGATTACTTTGATCCCGAAAAAATCATCCAACTCGCCATCGAGGGCGGCTGCAACGCGGTCGCGTCCACGTTTGGCGTGTTGGGCATCATGTCGCGCAAGTACGCGCACAAGATTCCGTTCATCGTCAAAATCAATCACAATGAACTGATTACGTACCCGAACAGCTTTGAGCAGATTTTATTTGGCGCCGTCAAGCAAGCGTATGACATGGGCGCGGCGGCAGTCGGCGCGACGATTTATTTCGGTTCCGACGATTCCCATCGCGAGCTCATCGAAATCGCGCAAGCGTTCGCGCACGCGCACGAACTCGGCTTGGTGACGGTGCTGTGGTGCTATTTGCGCAACAAGGCGTTCAAAAAAGACAAGGATTATCATGTCTCTGCCGATCTCACCGGACAAGCGAATCATCTCGGCGTTACACTCGAAGCGGACATTATCAAACAAAAACTTGCGGAGAATAACGGCGGCTATATCGCGCTCAATGCGGACGGCGTCACGTTCGGCAAGTACGACAAACGCATCTACAGCGAGCTCACGAGCGAGCACCCGATTGATTTGTGTCGCTATCAAGTGGCGAACTGCTACATGGGGCGCGTCGGTCTCATCAACAGCGGCGGCGCGTCGGGCGAGAATGATTTTGCGGAAGCGGCAATCACCGCAGTCATCAACAAACGCGCGGGCGGCACCGGTTTGATTTCCGGGCGCAAAGCATTCCAGCGTCCGATGGCAGAGGGCGTGAAACTTTTGAACACCATCCAAGATGTTTATTTGGACGAGAGCATCACCGTTGCCTGAGCGACAGAGAGCTCCAGCAAAAAAATGCGCGGGCGTGCAACCCGCGCATTTTTTTGTTGGCAGAGCAGTTGTTTGTTGGCACAGCAGTTGGACTGCTGTGCCCAGCCGTATTGGGAGTTAAACTCCCACAGCGCGGGTAAACGAGTGCAACTCGTTTACCATCGCTGACACCTGCTCCTACTTGAATTTGAAATTGGCGCGCTCGACGGAACCGTCAACAAAGTTCACGATGAATTGGCGGCATGTCCCTTCCCACGCCTTTTTTGTCTTCCACCCGTACTTGTAGCGTTGGTTCCCGGGAGAAAAGGACAGTCCGCTTTTGCCCGCAGCCACCGTTTCTTCAGGATTGCCGATCACAGCAGCGGTCTCGCAGTCAATCTGCACGGACTGGGGATATCCGGCGCTGAAAATATCCAGACCAAAATCCCCGCCCAGAGTAAACTTGATGGGAATGGCGCGACCCGCTTTGACCTCGTTAAGGTCCGGCAGATTGTCTATGGGTCGAAGGAAACCGTCAAAGTCAAATGCACGGAGCTCGAGTCCGACGATGAGAGGGTCGTGGTCAGAAACGCGATACTGATCGGGCGCATATAACGTCGCTTGAAGGTTCGGCGTTTTAAAGTTGGTGTTGTAATCGAGCACGCTGGGTTCGTCGGCGTCAATGTGATACTCGGTCACGCCGGTCACTTGCCCCGAGACACTCTGGGAAGCTAACGCGTGATCGAGATAACCCCACTGCCCGTCGAACACAAACGAATATGCCTCCGCGCCGATATGTTCTTGGATGAGATTCGTATAGCTCGCGTTTTTCAGCGTGGTGATGGGGTCTTCGCGGGCGTACGAATTCAAGTCGCCGATGATGAGCACATCAGTGTCGTCAATGCCGGTCGGATCCGTAGCGAGCCAATTTGCCAACTCGATGGCGGCGTTTATGCGCACTTGATTGCAGTTGCCTTGCCCGTCCCCGGCATCGGGGGCATCACACGCGCTGCCTTTGCTCTTGAGATGGTTGGCGTCCACGACGAACCGCGCGCCGGTGGTCGTTTCAAACGCTTGCGCCAGTGATGGACGGCTGCGCGGCGCGCTGTCGCCGCCGTTCACGAACGCGACCGAATTTAACGCCCCGGTCCGTCCAATCGGCGTCACCCGCGCGGGCTTGTACAACATGCCGACTTTGATCGCATCCGTGCCGAGCGCGTTCACTTGTCCCGTATTGGCGTCCACGTCAATGAACGCGTAGGCGCCGGGCGCGGTTGCTGCATTCAATTGATCGGTGAGGAATTGAATCGCGCTGGCAGGACCGTAACCGTCGTTTTCGATTTCATTCACCGCGAGCACATCGGGGTCAATGGCGAGAATTGCCGCGACGGTCTTGGGCCACTGCCGGTCAAATTCCGCCTGCGTATCCGCGCCACGACAATCCGCGGGCGCGCCGCCGACACCGAACGTGCAATTGTCTACCGTGTCAGGCAAACCGTCGAACGTGTTAAAGAAATTGAGCAGATTCATGCTCACGACTTGTACGGTTCCGCCAACGGGCTGCGGCGTCGTCGGACGCGGGTTCGCGGGTTGGAAATCGGGAATACTTGCGCCGAGCGCGTTGAGAGGACGCACGCGAAACGCGTTGCCGCTCGCGGCGTTGCCTGCCCACGTGAACGTCATGACGCCGACGATGCCTGTGGCAGTGTCGCCGCCGCGCAGCGTGTTGCTCGCCGAAAGCGGATTGCCGCCGCGTCCAAACAGAATCGGGTCGGGATTTTGATTTTGCAGCGCGTCGTCAACGATGATGCGGTTGAGATTGTTTTGCGCTTGCAATTGCTGCGCGGGCGCGCCCGGGGCGACGAGATGGGTCGGCTGCGGCAAACGCGCCTCTGCCGACATGACGATTTGTCCAAAGCGTCCGAGTTGGAAATGTTCGGTGACGTACAGGGTTTGCGGCAAACGTACCAACATGCCTTCGTATTGTTCGAGAAAAGTGGCAGAGGGAACGGGGAACGTCACATCCACGGGGGCGACGCTGCCGGTACCACAGTTGATGATGGAGGACGCGCTGATTTGCGTTTGTTCGTGAAATTCGGAAGCGTTGCCGGTCACGCGCACGACATCGCCCAGGTTCACAGTGTTGTTGTTGCCGTTAAAGACAAAGATGCCGTCCGATGTCGCCGCGTCGCCATCGCCCGCCGCGTCTTGGAGATAAAAGCCGCGCAGAGTTGGCGATGCGCCTTCGTAATCGCCGACGACAACGCCTTGGGTTGTGACCGCGCCAGTGATGGCAGCCACAAGCCCGTTACCTTGAATTTGATAGATCGGCGTATAGCTTGATGTGCAAACATCCAGCGCAACGGCTTGCACGGCCGGCGCGCCGGTCAGCGCGATTGCCATCAGTAAAATCGTCAACGCGACAAGCACAGCCATTGTGCGCCGCGTAAAAAGAATGTGGTACATTGATTGTGCCTCCTGAAATGAAACGAGACGCGGTGAAATCCACCGCACTTTTGGATTATACGAGACGCGCGACGCACGACGTTTCGACAACGTCATGCGTCGCTTGATCCACGAAGGGCACGAAGAACACGAAGGGTTTCTTAGTGCAGCAATCGCTTGCGATTGCAGTGTCCTTCGTGGATCACTCGCTTGTTATACGGGGCAAAAATCTAGGGCGTGACAACAGGACAGGCGGTCGCGCCGCTCGATGTGCAGTTGACGCGACCTTGAATCGCAGGCGTGACCGGCGAACTGGCAGTGACGTAATTGGCAACTGCATTTGCCATGACATCGCGCGTGGTGGCGCGACTAAAGAAAACCGGGTACCCATCCCCGCCCGATGCCATGAAATCATTTTCCGCGATAGTGTAGGAAGACGCCGCCGTGAGGTCCACCGCCGCGCCAGTGCACGAACCATCCGACGCTTGACGCACCGCGCTCAACACGCGGCTGCCCGCGGGCGCAGAAATATCGTACGTAAAGCACAAGCCCGACACTTGCGGAAAGCGTCCGTTTGCCGCAGGCATTGCCGAGACGCCGTTCTCCAACATCGTCTTGAGCTCCGCGCCGTTCACGGCAAGGGTTACGACAGCATTGCCAAAGGGTAGTACGGTTTGGACTTGGCCGCGTGTAATCGGGAACGGCGGCGGAATGAACGACGGACAAAAGTCACTGGGGTTGTCCACGGTGGGACACGTGAGGTCCGCGCGAATGCCGCCGGAATTGGTAATGGCAAAATCGGTACCGTACGTGTTGCGCATTGCATCGGCGATAAAGTTCCCGATTTTGGATTCACACGTCCGTCCCACGCCATTCAGACACGCGTCCGCGCGCGGTATTACCACCGTCGAATCGCCGAGGACGACGTTGAAAATCGGCGCGAGCTGGTTCTGGTACGACGCGACCAGCGCGGCGATGTCAGGATTGGGAGTGACTCCGGCAACTGTAGGAGTGATGAATTCTACACTCGAATTTAGGACCTGGCCCGTGTCGGGCTGGACGACAAGTTTGGTGCGTGCATACGTCAAGCCCTTGCTGCGATTTTCCAACACGAGTTGATTGTTGATGACGCCGCTGTATTGTACATCCGTGTGGTCGCCAAAGATGACGTCAAAGCCGCTGACATTGTTGGCAAAGTCAATCAACGGACCAAAGGGCTGCCCATTGTTAAAACCTTCGACGCCCATGTGTGTGATGGCGACGACAATCTTGGCGCCTTCTTCTTCCGCTTCGGCGCGGAATTTGTTCGCCGCCGCATACGGATCGGTCGGCACGATACTGCCAAAGTTGCCGGGAAAGACGAGCGTGGGCGCTTCGGGATTTGTGATCCCCACGACGCCGATTTTGATTTTCCCTACCTTGAAGATTTTGAAATTCTTGGTATGTTTCAACTCGCGGTTGCGATTTTCGAGATTGGCGGAAACATATACGAAGGGCGAACCGGGCTGGGCACCTTTTTTCGCGCGCGCCAAATCAATCATTTGTTGTAGATGCGCGACGCCGCGATCAAAATTGTGATTGCCGAAGGTGTCCACTTGGACCCCCATCATGCGCAGGGCAAGGATGGCGGGTTCTTCATTAAAGAAATTCGAGATGGGTGGCGACGCGCCAAAAGCGTCACCCGCCGTCAGCGTCAGCGTGTTGGGATTTGCTTCGCGGTCTTGCTGCCAATACGCAGCCAGCGCCGCCGCGCCGCCGATATTTCCCGCAAGCGGTTCGAGTTGGGCGTGCCAATCCGAGACGTTGAGAAATTGAATCTCAACCGGCGGGGGCGGCGCCGCCGCTGCGGCGAGAGGCACGAGCAGTACAAGCAGCATTGCAAACAGTGCCGCAACGCGCAGCACGAATGGAATGCGAGGTTGCATTTGAGAACTCCTTTTGGTTGGAATCAGATTGTGGTCCGGACAACTGAAAGACCTTGTGAGGATTCTCTGGATTTGCTTCACCTCCTTGTGAAGAAATGTGAGAACAATAAAAAAACCGCCGTGTCAATACCACTAACACGGTCGGTTACGCCACTCGCTCGGCTTGCCGCGGGGCGAACAATTCGACGAGGCAAGCTTCAATGCGTCCGTGGAATGAGGACTGGATTCAATTGTGTGCGCGCATTATACACATTCGTGTCAATTTGCCAAGTGGGGCATGGTTATCCTTCGCGCCAGGCCCGTCTCAAAAGGCGCAGCCAGTTTTGATACATCACATTCGCAATATCGTCGTCGGCAAAATTGTGCTCGGTGAGCGCCTCCGCCAAACGCTGCACATCCGCAATCGTGTCGAGATCGAACGGCGCCGATTCGCGCCCGAACCCGCCGTCCAAATCGGAACCGATGGCGGCGTGCAAACTGTCGCCCGCGATTTGGCACACGTGGTCAATATGCTCCGCCACCGTCGCAATGGTCACTTGCTTGTTGCTGCTCTTGCCAAAACTCCAATCAGGAATCAGCATCCATACATCGAACGCCGCGCCAATCACCGCGTCGCGTTGAATCAGCGCGCGGATTTGTTCGTCGCTCAATTGACGTTGATGCGGCGCGAGCGCGCGGCAGTTGTGATGACTCGCCAAAATGGGCCCGTCGTACAAACTCATCGCTTCCCAAAACGCTTCGTCGCTCAAATGCGTCACGTCGAGAATTATGCCGCTGCGTTCCATGGCGTTCAACAATTGAATGCCCGCCTCATTGAACCCGACATCCGTCCCCGTGCCACCTACGTAACGCCCGCGCCCATAATGCCCGGGACCGATCAGGCGCAATCCTGCGTCGTACCATTCCGCCACTTGGTCGGGAAACATAATCGGGTCGGCACATTCCATGCTGATGACAACACCTGTTGGCGGCGTCTGGAAGGATGAAGGAGAGACAAAGGATGAAGGATGAGGGATGAAGGATGAAGGAGAATCACCCGTACTCCATTCATCCTTCCGCCTTCCGCTCGCGACGCCTTGTGCCGCATCATCCTTTGTCTTGGCCCATGCTTCCCATTCTGCGAGATGCGCGTCGAGCAGCGTGCGACTTGTAATCAACCGAATGGATCCTTGCTGTGCGAGCGCGTGGTAGTACGCGACATGGCCGCGTGCGGCGGCGTACGCTTGCGCGGGCGACGCATAATCAATGTCCGGCACGCCGCGTTCGTTGACACGTGCGAGCACCGTGCCAAAACACAACGCCACGTGCCCGCGCCGCAACTCGGGCAAGCTGACCGTGTTTTGCCCGCGCCCGTCGCCGCTCATGCGACCTTCGCGCGCACGGAGCGTGTACACGCTTTGCAGCAAATCGCGACTCCACTGCATCGCATTCCAGGCGAGGTCGAGATGGGCGTCAATGATGAGCATAATGGTTCAAGTCATTCACCGCAAAGATCATTCGCAGGCAAGCAGGCACACACGATTCTGGGCGCGCTTGGCGGAAAAATGGAACGGGCTTCACGTTACGGTTGAGGAGGCTGTCATAAACGAGTGAAACTGTTCGGTCAATGCCGGTTCACGGCTCTCGCGCAATTCCCGGCTTGCCCGTTTCATTTGTGCAATGGGCGTCCACCCGATCACGCGTTGTGTTTCATCGTCTACCGCCAAAACACCCACCGTGCCGATGACGCCGGTGTGCGGGTATGCCAATTGTACAGGCACAATCCAGGATGCGTGCAGCACGCCAAGCATGAGGTAGGGCTGTCCCGCCACCAATTGATTCCCGACGTGATCGAGCAAAAATTCCGTTGCCGCGTCACGCGCACTTTCACTCGTGGAATGAGGAGTCACTTCCCATCGTTCGTCTATCAATGCAGACATATTCGTCCTCCACGCGGAAATTATATCATCTCTTTGATGCCCATGCTTGACCCACACGGCATCCATGCGCTTTCTCGTAGCAACGAATTCATTCGTTGGCCGGGGGAACGAATGAATTCGTTACTACTTGGACCCACGCCGCGTCGATGCGTTTGAGGCGGTCTTTTTTCAGATTTTCGCGCATCACCCACCGCACCGCCGCGTCGTCCGCAGCAAACCATTTTTCCATCGCGCGTTTGCCTGCCTCCGGCGACGCCGCGACGGCGACGCTCCAACAGTACGCCAATCCTTTTTTCAGCGCGATAAAATCATCGCCCGTACGGTTTTTGGATTTGGCGAACACACGCGTAATGGCATCAAGAATTTTCAAAACCCGTTTCACGTTTGCTGCCTCATGCAGCAGTTTCGGTTCGCACAACGCCGCAGCCACCGCGCGCAATTCGTACAAATTTCCGTCCAACCACGTTTCCATTTCGGCGAGCAGCGCGGGCATGTCGCGCTCCCCCCAACGCTGTAACGCCATCGCGACGCCTTCACGCACGCGCCAGCGCGCATCCGACGCGCACGCGCGAATTGTTTTCAGATGGCGGCGTTTTTTGGCAACACTCGCGTTGCCTGCCACCAAACGCCCCAAGCCGACGACGCCGCACACTGCGAGAAATTCACCGGGGGTGTTCGTCGGCGCGCGTTCTGCATCAAACGCGAGCCAATGCTTGAACCGCGCTTCATTGCCCATGTCCGCTGCAACTTGGACGAGCTCCAAATTCCCGCGCGGTCCGGGCAGTCCCGATTGCTGCATCAGATACGAATCCCAATCGTCGAGAGCAGCGAGTCGGGCGCGGTAGGTGTCGGATTTGGTCATAGTAACCGCCCATTCGCCGCGTTCAACACGTTTTCTTCTTGCGCATCCAATAACTGTCGTAAATGTTCGAGGGTGTGATTGTAGGCGTGCAGTGCAATGTACTCGAGCGAGATTTTGCCGTATTCAGGATGGATCGCATAACGCGTCCAATCCTTGTCCTTGATGTTCCGCAGCAGCTTGACCAGCTTGCGGCGCGCCGCGCGAAACTCGGCGACGATTTTTTTGAGCGGCTCGTTCTCCACATAATGCTCGCGCATCCACTCTTCTTGATCGAAATTGGCGACCAGCGGCGGCTCGGTCTCTTTTAGAATGCGCGCCGCGCGATAGGCAAAGACCTGCACTTCGGTATCGCGCAAATGGGACAGCGCTTGGTGCAGCGACCATTCCCCTTCCCGCGGCACGCGTTTCAATTGCGCGGCGGTGACGGACTTGGATGCTACGGCAACTTCGACCGCGCTCGCTTCGAGACGGGCGATCAGCTGTAGGTGTTGTTTCTGCATGGGTTCTCCCTCACGGACATACACTCAAATCAATCCAGAACTCGGCGCCTTTGTCGGTGGTAAACGGGATGCGGAGTTCGCCGCCTTGTTCGCGCATGACGACGCGCGCGCGCAGTGGAATACATTCCTTGATGCCCGTGCCAATCCAAAACCCAATCGGAATTTCCGCGGTGCCCGGCACCATCGTCACCATATTGCAGTCCGTCGTGCCGAGGGGATTCTTGCGCCCGGGCAAAAACACATCGGCGCACACCGGATAATTTTGATCTTGGCCGGTTCGATTCGTGATGGTCGCGAAAAAATAGACCGGATCGTTGCGCACCGGACGCGGCGGCTCATAGCGCAAGCCCGCGATAGACAAGCCGGTGAGCGGACTCGGAGGCGGCGGCGTGATACTAGGCGTTGGCAATCTTCTGCCGCTCGTTGTAGACCCTGCTTGGGTTGGCGGTGCACTGGCGCTTGTCGCCGTCGCAGCGGGTTGAGTTGATGGGCTCGTTGCGGCGGGCAAAACTGTGGTGGCTGGCGCGAGAGCTGTAGCGCTCAAAGTGGGCGCAGCCAACACCAGCGTTGCAGTAGCCGACGCGGTGGTGGGTTCGGTCGCAACGCCTGTCGCGGGCGGTTGCGTTACGACGATGACGACGGCAGTGGCTTCGATGGTTGGCGTCGGATTCGCGGCTTGACGATTCGGCGCACAGAAACCGAGAATGAGCAACAAAAACACCAACACGCCAATAACGGCAAGCACGCCGAGGGCAATGATGGCAATGCGAAACCAGCGATTCCCGCGAAACGGATCGCCGCTTTCCGGTTCTTGCGCGCGTAGCTTTTCGAGTTCCATGATTCCTCCTTGTGGGAAAAGTGACGGGTGACGGGTGACGGGTGACGGGTGACGCGGTTTGGCTTTCAAGGACAAACAGTAAAGTCCAACCACAAGATACTGCCATCGGGTTGGATAAACGTGCTGCGATTGTCTTCGTCGTCACGCGCGACGACGCGTGCGCGATAGCCATGACATTCACCCAAACCCTTGACCGTCCAACCAGTCGAGTTGAGATTACTCACACCAACGGGCATGGGTGAATTTTGCGGCGTCGTCAAGCCAAACGGGCGTTTGGTATTTTCCACATCCCAGATTTCAACAGCCCAATTATACCCGTCGTCTCGACCACTCAAGTTTTGAAACGTCACGAAAAAGGTTCCCCCTTCGGCGGCTTTCGGCGTAGTTGGTTCGACACGCAGCGCAGTGACATATACTTTGGGAATGCCTTCGGGGAACAGCGTCGCGGTTTCGGCGGGCGTCGCGGTGGCGCGCGGTTTTGTGGGCGCGCGCACGGAGGCAAGCGTTGCCGTCGGCGTCGGCGAAGGCGTTGCCGTGACAACGATGACCACGGACGTTGCCGTTGCCGCGGTCGGCACAAGCACAGTGGGCAACAGCGTGGGCAATTGGAGATTGGGCGCGTTCGGCGTGAACGGTACAAGCACCGTCGGCGCGTTGGAAATCACCGTGGGCAGCGCGGGCGCGGTCGGCGTGCAGCCGACCGCGCCGCCAAAAATCCAGAGGCAAAAAATCAAAACGACGCCGCGCCGCATCACCTCACGCGGATTCGTCATTCGTTTTTTCCTCCGCCGGTGCATTCTTGCTGCCGATTTCGACCAACTGCACTTGGGTTTGATAGCGTTTGCCGTCAATTTCAATTTTGCCTTGCCCGTGATACCCGCGCGAGCCGGTCTTGAAATTTTTCGGCGCGGCGACCAGCACGGAAATCGGCTTGCCATCTTCGGTCTTGATTTCGACGATGAGATTCATGGAAACTCCTTGTCTCAGTCCCAGATCGTTTTAATGAACGACGATGCTTGAAGGGCGCGATCATTCGTGATGAGAGGCACATTGAAATGGCGCGCGACTGCTGCAATCAAACGATCGTGCAATTCATCCACATCTGTGATTTGCGCCGCAGCGTCCACAATCACGCTGTCCAGTGGTTGTTCGTGAATATTCGAAAATTCCCATTTTGCGGTTTTCCATGCGTAAGATTACAGCGACTGTGTCGGCGGCATATTCATTCGCGCGGGAATTGTTGCGCATACCCTTCAAACTCCTTTTCCAAATGGGTTTGTTCCGCCCGGCTTTGCTCTGATAATTCAGCATGTAACAGAACATCCTGCATTTCACGCTCGAATGCCTCGCGGTCAAACGTTCGCTTCCGAAGAAAGAGAACAAAGTCCAGAATTTCAGCGAGCGCATCTGTTGGACGGTCTCGCATCCCCTCGATAATCACTTGGTGATAAGTCTGTGTGGTCATTTACCTTAGCTCCCTTCTTGGTGTCCAGCTCTCATTTTGCCGTCTGGCGCGCTAATAACCGCTTTTTCAAGTCCCGCGTATTGGAACGCGTCTCCACTTTTTTGCGGAGCGTTTTGGCTCTTTTTTCACGCTCGCGCAAATACGCGCGGACGGCCGTTTTGTTTTTCAGATAATAACTCACGATGGCATAGACATCGGCGCGCCGCAGCGTCGGAAAGCCGTCCACAATCTCTTCTGGCGATTCGCCCTGTTCAAAGAAACTGACGATCGTATCCAGCGTAACACGCGAGCCAATGACCCGCACCGCGCCGTACTTGTCATAGTGCAACGGGACTTGTTCTTTTTCAAAGACCAACATTCTTGCCTCGCTTTCACCGCGCAACCGTTTGCCCCGACTTGCAGCTTCCATGCCCGTGTAAGGTAATGTTAGAGCGCAGTTGGACTGCGCGTGGACTCACGGCAGTCCAACTGCCTTACATCAAGCTGGACTGCGCGTGGACTCACGGCAGTCCAACTGCCTTGTAACAAATAGGGTTTGCCCGGGACAAATGTTCGGAGCAAATTCCAACCTACTTTACCACAAATGGAATTTTTTCCATCTCGTACGTCTTGCTGCCATCCTGCGTGGCAGCTTGCAAGTATAGTACATGGTCGCCTGCCGTGAGCCCTTTGACTTCGATGGAAAACATGCCCCCTCCCAACTTGGATTGATCCAACGCATCCGAATCAACGCTCCAACGATACGTGAACAGATCCTCGAACTTGGCGCCGGTGACTCCTGTCAGAAAGGCGCCGGAAAAGGTGTTGGTGGAAAAATCAAGGGGCTGCTGTTGAAACGTTGCAAACACCTGGCGCACGAGAAATTCCTTTTCAAACACTTGGCTTGGCGTGTCATTCGCATCAATGTACTGCAAATACAACGTGTGTTTGCCGACGGGCAGCGGAATTTTGCCGATGCTCATGTTCGGCGTTCCCGTCGCGGTAATCATGCCGGTCGCGCGCGCGGGTTTGGGATTGTCAAGCTCGAACAAGAGTTTCTTCACGCCGGTCTCGGAAACAGACACAATGAACATCATGCCGTCATTGTACTGGTAAACCAGCGCATCCACTTTGCCCATCACGCCGCGGGCATTGGCGTACGCGTCGAACATTCTTTGCGCGTCCGCCAGATTTTTTTCCGCTAAACCTTTGTCAATGAAATAGCGCGTATACCCTTGCGCGTCTTGCTCGATTTTGAACAGTGCGTTGTACGCATCCGTCTGTTTTTTCATCAAGTCAGACGTGGGTGCTGCGCCGAGCGCGCGGTTGTATTCCGCGCCCAACTCATAATACACCGGACCGAACTGCGGCGCGCGTGCAGCGAGCGCGCTATAACGCGCCAGCCGGTCGGAAGCATTGTCGAGCAGCCGCGCCGAGACGAGGTCGAGCGTCGGACTGTCCCGGCGGGCATTGTAATAGACGTTTATGCGTTCGCGTGCGCGCACGATACCGTCGGTGGCTTTGACCAGATCGCCGTACTCTAAGTACGGATCCACGAAATCAAGCCCGTACTGAAAATATCCTTCGTACGCTTTGATGGCCTTCGCCGTATCGCCTTGGAGTTGATACAAACGCGCGTTGCTGTACCATTCCTGCGGCGTGGTCGGATTGTCAATGAGCGTACCTTTTTGCAAGGCAGCAAATTGTGTCTGCAAATCGGCAAAGCCCTTGGCTTGCGCGGTCGCAGCCGCAGACTGAATGGAAAACGCTTCTGCCTGTTTGGTTGCTTGCGCGACTTGGACATCGCTTTGCTGCGCCACACGCGTTGCTGTGACCTGCGTGGTTTGTTTAATCTCCGTCACATCTTTTTGCAGACCGAGCAGCTGCGCTTGCACCTGGGCAATCGGTTCAATGTTCGACGCCAGATAACCGCGTTCGGGACCGACCGCAAAAATGATTGACCACGCCGCAAAGACGACGAACGAACCGACCGCGAGAACAAACAGCCCCGCGGCGAGCGTATCCCAAATTTCCTCGCCCGCGCGGCGACGCAGAACAATAACCCAAACCAACGCGCCAATGGCGATCACGAGCGACAACCCGGCAATCCAAACCGCGAAATTGCCGAGCGGTTGAATGATATCACCGATGAACCCGCCCACCGCGCCAATGACGGCGATGGGACGCGCGGCTTGAGTAAATGCTTTGCGCAGGGGAGCGATAGAACCAAGAGACATGGTTTCCTCCTTATATGGGTTGCAAATAGTGCGCAGTGATCTGCGCCGACGAAACTTGGGGGTCTACGCTCAGCGCGCACGCAGGTAACGTACCCCGAAACGTAACTTGAGGAGCTATTCGACAGGCGCAAGTATAAAAGTGGTGCGTGCACCTGTCAATGCGGTTTGACGCGGTGCAGTAAACAAGTATAAAGGAGGGAATGCACATTCTCCTCGTCTTTTGCGATGGCCTGGGGTTGGGCGCAAACGATCCGGCGACCAATCCCTTTTTTCATGCGCCGATGAATACGCTGCGCGCGTGGTTTGGGAAAATTCCGACGCACGCCGATGGTATTTTGTACGGCGATAACGCCATTCTGGTTCCGACCGATGCAACGCTCGACGTGCCCGGACTGCCGCAAAGCGGTACCGGACAGACGACGATTTTCACCGGCATTAACGCGCCCGCCGCGCTGGGCGAACATTACGGTCCGTATCCGAACGCGGCGCTGCGCGAGATATTGAAACGTGACAGTATATTTTTGCAATTGGAACGTTTAGGGTTCAAGACGGCGTTCGGCAACGCGTATCCGCCGTTTTTCTTGGAACGTCTCGAACGCGGCAAAGCGCGGCGCACCGCGACCATGCAAGCCGCGCTCGCGGGGAATGCAAAAATTCGCGACGTGTATGACCTCGCGCGCGGCGAAGCGGTCAGCGGCTTGGCGATGGACAATCGCTATTGGGTCGAACGCGGCGCGCCCGTGCCGCTCATCACGCCATACATCGCCGGGCAAAATCTGATGCGCCTCGCGCAGCAGCATGATTTCACCGCGTTCGAATATGCCCCGACCGACATCGTGGGACACAAAGAGAAACGCGAGGACATTCTTGCCGTGTTGAGCGAAGTGGACGAATTCTGGGGCGGCATCGTCGCGCCCATGAATTTTGAAAGTGATTTGGTCATCCTCACCAGCGATCACGGGAACATCGAAGATTGGAGTGTGCGAGGACACACCTTGAATCCAGTGCCGACGATTGTGATCGGGGCGCGGCGCGCCGCGCTTGCCGAAAAAATTCGCGCCTTGACGGATATTGCGCCGACGATTATCGCGCTCTTGCGTTGAAGGGGGGTTTGTTTGGTGATAGAATGAATCAAAGTGAAAAGAAAGGCGGAGAAATGAACAGACAATTTACAGTTGTGGTCGAACGCGATCCCGAAAGTGATTGGCTTGTGGGTCAAGTCGTTGAACTGCCCGGCTGTTACACACAGGCGCGCGACATGGTTGAATTGGAAAAAAATATGCGCGAGGCAATCCAAGTCTATCTTGAAACCGTGAACGACTCGCAAATGCCAAGTCAATTTATAGGGCTGCAACGAATCGAGATGAGTGTGTGAGCGCACTCAAGGTCTTGAACTACCGCGACCTCGTACGCATTGCAGAAATGGCGCGGTTTACTTGGAGGCACAGCCGGGGCAGTCACAACACGTTTCAATCGGTGGATGGGCGCGTGATCGTGATTCCCGACCATGGCAATCAGGTCATCGTTCGTCCACTGTTACGCAAAATCATTCGGGATATGGGTTTGACGGTGGACGAGTACAACGCGTTGGTGAAAAAACTCTGAGCTGCGGTACAATACCTTCGCCAAAAGCATTTTTCCCTGCTCGCGGCGGATGCGAATGGAGTTCATTCGAGTAATCCGCTATTTCCCATCGGGATTACTCGGATGCAGTTCAGCGGATGAAATACATCCGAGCAATCCCTCGCGAGCAAAAAGGGAATTGGCGAAGGTATTGGCGGTAAGATAGGAAAAGTATGTGCTGGAGGAGGAAATGCGATGCCGTCACCGTTTCCCGGAATGGACCCGTACATTGAGGACCCCGAAATTTGGGGCGATTTTCATCAAAACCTACCGTCGGAGATTCAAGGGCGCATCAATCCATTGATTCGCCCGCGCTATGTCGCGCGCCTCATTCCGTACACCACTTACGAGACGGTGGAAATTGAACACCCACGCGGCATCCGTCCGGACGTTGGAGTGTGGGAACAGCAGCGCGCGGAGAGAATGTTGCGCGAAGCGAGCGCGGTGCTGACCCCTGCGCCCGTGACGAGCAAGGTGGAGCTGGAATTTCCGCTCGAAATTGTTCGCGTCGAAATTCAAAAACGCGACACATTGGAATTGGTGACGGCGATTGAGATTCTATCGCCGGTGAACAAACGGCGCGGACATCCTGCGTTCGACGACTATCTCAAAAAACGCCGTGACCTTTTGTACTCGCGCGTGCATCTCATCGAGATTGACCTGCTGCGCGGCGGAACGCGCCCGCCGTTGCTAAATCCTGTTCCGCCTGCGCCGTACTATGTCACATTGGCGCGCGCAGAATATCGCCCCCAAGTGGCGGTGTGGCCCATTCAATTCCAAGACCACTTGCCCATCATCCCCATCCCACTTCTCCAACCCGACCCCGATGTGCCGCTGGATTTACAAGCCGCCGTCGCAGCGGTGTACGAACGCGGCGGGTACGCCGATTTAATTGATTACAGTCGTGAGACGCCGCCGCCCGCGTTGACGGAAGCAGAAGCGCAGTCCGTCGAAGAGTATTTGCGCACAGCGCGAAGGGACTGACACCAGTAGGGCGTTTGCAAAGTCGGTTGACAGGCGAGTGTCATCCCTCAATTCTTCGGGACAAGTTTTCGAACGGAGCGAAGGCGGAGTTGCGATGTGCGAAGTAGGCGATGTGCGATGTATTCCCATCGCCTACATCGCACATCGCCTTCATCGCCGAAATCTCGTTTGTGCCCGCGCATTGAGATTTCTCACGGAGTTTACCCCGAAGGATTGAGGGGTTCGAAATGACATCTGCCCCGACTTTGCAAAAGCCGTGCTGACACCAGAGAGTTGTTTGAGCGGCGAAGGAAACCGCAGTAAAATCATGTCGAAAGGAATAGGCGAATATGGCAGCGGAAATCAGCCCGGCATTATACGAAATCATCGTCGCGGTCTCACATAAGGCGGTTGACGATCGGCTGCAACAAGTTACCGTCATGCAGCAAGACTTGGGCGAGCTGAAAGGGATCGTGCGCGATCTGGCTGTCGCGCAGGCGCGCACCGAAGCGCGTGTGGAAGAATTAGCCGTCGCGCAGGCGCGCACCGAAGCGCGTGTGGAAGAATTAGCTGTCGCGCAGGCGCGCACCGAAGCGCGTGTGGAAGAATTAGCTGTCGCGCAGGCGCGCACCGAAGCGCGTGTGGAAGAATTAGCCGTCGCGCAGGCGCGCACCGAAGCGCGCCTGACGCGCCTGGAAGCGACCGTCGAACAACTGGCGGTGGCGCAGGTGCGCACCGAAGCCGCGCTGCAAGCCCTCACCGCGCAGGTGCTGAAGCTTACCACCACGGTAGAACGACTCGTGATTCAGGTGGATGATTTGCGGGGTTGGCAACTCGAGCAGCGGTATCGCGAACGCGCGGCATCGTATTTTGGACGGCTCCTCCGCCGCGTCCGCGTCGTGCCGCTGACCGAGCTCGAAAACGCGCTGCTGGCGCGTCTCGACCGCGACGAGTTTCTGGACCTTTTGGAGCTCGATTTACTCGTCAACGGAATTCCGCGCGAAGCGGCGGATGCGCCCGACGTCTGGCTCGCGGTTGAAATTTCTGGCGTCATTGCGCAAGACGATTTGGAGCGCGCGCGCCGCCGCGCGGCCATTTTGCGCCGCGCGGGCTATCGCGCCATTCCCACCGTGGCGGGCAAAGAGATTCCCGAATGGCTGGAACAAGAGGCGCGCACGCGTTACCGCGTGTTGCTCCTCCAAGATGGACGAACCGCGTTTTGGCCAGAGGCGCTACAAGAGGCGCTGGCGCTTTCCTAGAGTAGGGGCAGCGCCTGACAAGCCGCTTTTTTGGCGACGCCTGCCTTGGATGAAAGGGAATCGTGTAGGGGCGCGGGCGTGTCCTCGCCCAGCGCGAATGGGCAGCCGTCGCCAGAATGCGGCTTATCAGGGTATGCCTACGTCCCACGAACCAATTAGGCATCCGCTCTAACCACAGTGTACGCGCGCAGTGGTTATATGGAATCTTCCAAGCTCCTTCTTCAAATTTTTTTGCTCGGTGAGTTTCGCGTGGTGACACGCGCGCGCGATCTCGATTCACACGCGTGGCGTTTGTTGCGCGCGCAACAGCTGGTGAAAATGCTCGCGCTCGCGCCGCAGCACCGGCTCACGGTAGATGTTATTTTGGAAACGTTGTGGCACGGGCACGCGCCGCAAGCGGCGCGCCATTCGCTCCATCAAGCCATTTCGGTGACGCGGGCGTTGTTGAGCGCGACGCAAACAGACCGCGCAAGTTTCTTGCTTTGGGAAAATGATTGGATCGTTTTGTGTCGCAACGACCAAGTATGGACCGACGTTGAGGCATTCCAAACGGCGGCAGAGACAGCGCGGCGTACGCGAACGATGGAAGCGTATCAAGCCGCGCTGTCTTTTTATCAAGGCGAACTGTTGCCCGACGACCGCTATGCGGAATGGGTTTTGCGGCAGCGCGAAGCGCTGCGCGAACTCGCCTTGAGCTTGAGCGTGGAACTCGCCGCGTTGTATGAGCGGGCGTATCAAGAAACTGACGCGCGCACACTGCTGGAACGCGTTGTCGCCGACGATCCGTTACGCGAAGATGCGCACCGCGCGCTGCTGCGTCTCTATCTGCGAAACGGGCAGCGCCACAAAGCGCTCCGTCTCTTTGAAACACTGCGCGCCAATCTCCAACGCGAGTTGAATGTCGAACCCGAAGCCGCCACCCAACAAATCTATGCGCGGGTTCGGACCCAGCACGCACGCGCGCCGAATCCCGCGCTCCCGCCCTTGCCGCTCACCAGTTTCATTGGGCGCGAACAGGAGCGCGCGGCAATCGAACAATTGCTGCAAAAAGCGCGCCTCATCACGCTGACCGGTCCCGCCGGTTGCGGCAAGACGCGGCTCGCGCTCGAATGCGCGCACACCGCCGCGTTGGACAACCCCGTATATTGGATCGAGCTGGCGCCGCTTACCGACCCCGCGTTATTGCCAAACGTGATTGCAAATCGCTTGGGGATTCAGGAACAGGGTCCCGGCGCCATCGAGCCGCGCATCCTTGCATTTCTGCAAAATGATGCGGGACTGCTCGTGCTTGACAATTGCGAGCACCTCTTTCCAGTCGTTGCGCGCTTGACCAAAATGCTTTTGGAGCAGTGTGGTGGGCTGCGAATTTTGGCGACCAGTCGAGAGCGTTTGCGGGTAGCAGGTGAGTCGGTTTGGCAAGTTGGCGCGCTCAAGTATCCGCGCGCGGCAGAACTGATTGACGATGACACACAGCGCCCCTACGCCGCTGTCCGTTTATTCATCGAACGCGCGCAGACGCTTGCGCCGACGCTTGAACTTGCTCCAGAAAACGCCGCGCTCATCGCCGCGATTTGCCGCCAGCTGGAAGGCATTCCCCTGGCATTGGAACTCGCAGCCGCGCGAGCCAATGTGCTTTCGGTCCAACAAATTCAAGCCGCGCTCGACGATGCGCTGCAAATCTTGGCGTACGGCGAACGAACACAGCTGCCGCGTCACCAAAGCTTGCGCGCCGCGCTCAATTGGAGTTTCGCACTCCTCCCGGACGCCGAGCAAAAGTTGTGGCAGCGCCTGGCGGTGTTTCGCGGTGATTTTTCGCTGGAGGCGGCAGCGGTCGTTTGCAAGCGCCCCGCCGAGCCGCCCATACTGGAACTCGTCACCGCACTCGTTGACAAATCCATCGTGCAAGCGAAATCCGCGCGCGGCGAAATGCGTTATCGTTTGCTCGAGACGGTGCGGCAATTCGGTCTGGAAAAATTGCAAGCAGCCGGCGAGTTGGACGCGCAGCGCGTCAAACACTATGAGTACTTTTGCACGCTGACGGAACAAGCCGACCGGGGTTTGGGCGGGGCAGAACAGCTGCACTGGCTGACGCGCCTCGATGCGGCAATCGAAAATTTACGCGCGGCGTTAGAGTGGTCCAAAACTTTTCCGGACCAGACGCTGCGCAAGACAAATCCGCACTCCGCGCGCGCGCGCTGGTGGGAAATGGCGCGCTGTGTTGGGCGCAAGGCGATTTTGGGCAAGCAGTGGTGTTGTGTGAACAAGGGCTTGAAATTGCCCAAATGACGAATGCGGTTTCCAGTCAAGGTTGGGCGCAATTGATCCTCGGCATGATTGCCGACTATCGCGCGGATTTCGAATCCGCTCTTCATTGGCAAACGCGCAGTTTAGCGGCGTTCGAGACGTGCGATGATTTGTTCGGACGCGCGCTGGCGCTGCACACTCTGGGCGTCACGAGGCAAGCGCAAGGCAACGTTTCGCAAGCGCGCGAGTATCTTGACGCGGGGCTGGCGCTGCACCGCCAAATCGGCAGTGTGTGGGGCATTGCGTTTACGCAGAGCAACTTTGGCACGTTGGCACAGACAGAAGGAAACCTTGCCGAAGCGCGCGAACGGTTGCAAGAAAGTTTTGCGCTTTTTGGCGTCATCGGTTCTGAGGGCGGACTGGGCATTGTATCGAACAGTCTGGGCTTGCTCGCTTTGCAGCAAGGCGACGTCGAACGCGCTGCCGAGCTGCTGCAAGAATGTCTGAGCCATTTTGAAAAAATCGGAGACCAGCCGGGGATTGCGCGCGCCTGGTTCAGTTTGGGCTGGCTCGACCTTCGGCGCGGCGATTGCGAGCTCGCGCAAACTAAAGCGCGCGGCGGCTTGCAGCTGCGCTATCAGCTCGGCGACCCGGTAGGCATTGCGGAATGTTGGGAATTGCTGGCGCAAATCGCCGTCGTGCAAGGACGATTCGCGCGCGCGGCACAACTGGCAGGCGCGGCGGAGCAATTGCGTGAACAAATTGGGTCGGGACAATTCATCATCGCGCGCAGCATTCATACGCAAGCGCAAAACGAGATGCGGCAGCAATTGGGCGAAGCCGCGTTCGCGCGCGAATGGGCGCGCGGGCAAACACGGACGGTGGAGGAAAGTGTGCGTGCGGCGATGGTGTCAACGAATGGCGATTGAGGCGATGAACTCCATCGCAGCATCGCAACGAATAAACGAATAAACCCCGCACAGATTCGTTTATTCGTGCGATGAAGGCGATGTGCGATGAACTTGATCGCCTTCATCGCACATCGCCAGATTCGTTGACACCGAACTTGCAGCAAAACTCTCAGGACTTTCGCTCAAGTGTCATTTCGAGATGGTCAGCCCGCGTGGGCTGTATGAGCTAAGGACTGTCATATCGAACGGAGTGAGATATCTCACTCCGTTCGATATGACAAGTCCTGTGCAGCCGTCTTTGCGAGAAATCTCA
>JACQWQ010000181.1 GCA_016209205.1 Chloroflexota bacterium | reverse complement strand
GGGTACATTTCCATTTCGTTTTTGTATGACATTTACGGGTTCTCCGTTCGATGTTTTATCCGTGTCGTTCAGTGTTTCCATGACGAGTTCTGGTTGGGACCCTTGTGCGGGCACACGCGGACAACCTAAAGCTTTACAAATCTGCCAGTACGCGTCGAAATGTTTTCCTTGCAAGCGCGGATCGAGACGCCCCGATTTTTCTTGGCGGTCTTTTGGCTTGGCATCGCGCAGGGGACGTATTCCCGGACAGCCATGATATTCATGTCGCCCCAACTTTTTGTCGTGAGCAATAAACTCTTGTAGAATTTTTTGTTTGTGTTCAAGGGAAAAGCCAATCGTAGCAAAGGGTTCGGCAAAAATGTTCAATTGATGTTCGCGGAAATCTCGCCCCAGGTTGGGATGTCCCCAGGTGATGAGTTGGACAGGTATGTGCAACTGTTCTTGCAAGAGCAAACATAGTTTCACGGGCAGTTCCCAATTCGTTTTGAAATTGAGAATATCCAAACGCACGCGATGGCGCCCATCTACGTAGCGGTTGGCGTGACGGATATTGCCTGCGACATCGGCAAACCCACGCACAAATTCGCGTTTCACTTCAAACGGCAATTCGGGCGCAAAGAGAATTTCCGGGATTTGAAAAAATTGATAACTGGTTCTACCGCCGAGCGAAAGATTGAGATTGCGCCAAATCATACTGTGCCGCAAAAAGCGAATGACGAAATCTATGCTGTCGTTTTTGCGAACAATCGTAATATCGGTATCCAGCAATTCTAATAATCGCTCTCGAATATCGCCCAGTCCCAAACGAATTGCCGTCGCCTGATCGAATTTGGATTTGATGCCTTCCGCTTCGAGATTCCGAAATGGAAACTCGATGGTCAATTGCCGTATTTGCGATGTTTCGAGCAACGTGCCGCGTGCGACGACGAGTCCCAACAAGTACGCGACATCCGCGTCAATGTAATCGGGATTGAAAGCCATTAGGTTTTCCCTTTTTTGAAAATGACAAGATATTCGTGTGCTTTATTGATGCGAAACACGGATGGATAACCGAGCGGGCGCATGTTGTTGTACTCGGCGCGCCGATCCCAGATGATCAAGTCGTCAAAAATAAATCCAACGTCTTGACTTGACACGCGCGCGAGGTCAGAATGAAAAGGATAGAATTTGTCTTTTTTGCGAATGTCCATGACGACGGCGACACAATATTTGTTTGGCTTGAGCGCCTGATACACGAGGCGAAACACGGCGGCGAGCGCCTCCAGAAATTCGCCGTAATCCGAGATCTTTCCCAAGTCGCGCTCCGCGTCGCCATAGTGGCGAATCGCCTTGTAATCAGCCGTTCGTTTCTGCATCAAAATGTCCCAATAGGGCGGCGAAGTAATTACCAGATCCGCCGTCCCAGGCGCAACATATTTCAATAGATTGTTGGCATCGTCACAATAAATTTCACTCGCGCGCGGTTTCGTCGCAAACAATTCGCGCTGCCCTAAACGCCGCAAGCCGATTTCTGTAAACTTGGGCGAGAGTTCGACTCCGATTCCCGTTTTGTTCATTCGGTCTGCCGCAACCACGGTTGTGCCGACACCCGCGAACGGATCCACGATGAGCGAATCCTGTTCTGTCGTAAAACATTCGATCAAACGCTGCGCGAGTTGTAATGGGAACATCGCGGGATGACCCAGTTCTTGTTCTTCGCGCGTTTTTTTGATGTCGCTCCAGATGCTAATCGAATATTTTGTCCATGTTTTTCCATCGAGGGCGTTCGCGCGATGACCGTTCTTGGCGCGCGGCGCGATTTCATACGCGGCTGCTTGTTCGTGTACTAGAGATTCTTGTTGTGGTTTCTTTTTGTCGCTCATTTTTCTCGCAACCTTTCCCCTTGCGTCAAGATTATAACATCAACATCACTTGATTTTCACCTTGCCTCCACTCACCACCCACAACGCCTGCCCCACCTCCTGCACAATCCATCCCATTCCACAGAGTTCTTTCAGTTCCTTTGCTTTTCCCCGCAACGCATCCGCATATTTCCAATAATACGACGCGGTAAACGCGACCTTGCCTAGATTTGGAATCTGGCGCGCGATCCATTCGTCAAAAAACGGATACAGGTCGGGGCGATATGCGGCAAGAACGGCAGACGCGGTGGCGGGACCGACGCCATCCAATTCACACAAAATTTGAAGCGGGCGTTTGCATTCTTTCGACGCGGTTGGAATTTCCGCGTCCAAATCGCGCGCGGCGGCGAACGCGTCTTGCGCGTGTTTTTTGATCACGCGCGCATCCGTGTTGGCGACGCGTACGCGATTCCATTCGCGCCAATCGCCGCGTTTCATTTTCCAGCGCAGGGTTTCCAAAAATTCCTCTTTGGTCACGTACGCGGGTTGGCGCGATGCAAGCACGCGCGGCAGTTCATTACGATACCACGCGTCAATTTCGGGCAGTTGATTCACCGCGTGCGCGAGGATGAGCGCGTCGTACTGTGCCAACGCGTCGCGCCATTCGCTGCAATTTGTGGAGGCAAACAGTCCCATGCTTTTTAACCGCGAATCTTTGCGCGAACTCCGCGCGACGAATCGGCGCGAATGAGATTCCGGCGAAAGTTCAGCGCAACGCTGTTCGGAATGACATTTCACCCAGATTCGCGTAGATTCGCGCCGATTCGCGGTTTCATGTTATTTCTTGACGCTCAGCGGATACCCCGCGTTTTCCCACGCGACCATGCCGCCGACGAGATTGTACAGATTGGTGTATCCTTTTTTAACCAGTTCGTTTGCCGCGATGGTGCTCATACGGTCGGAACGGCAGTATAAAACAATTTTCGCGTTTTTGTCGGCGGGCAGTTTGCCCAGATTTTCGTCGAGCGCGTTGTAGGGCACGAACGCGTCGGTCGGTTCGATTTCGCCTTCGTACGGAATGTGCGTGTTGACGAAAACGAAATCTTTGGCGTTCAACATCGTTTTCAATTCTTGCGGCGTGACGTTGGTATAGCTCCCGCCGCCGGTTTGTACCTTGACGCCGGTGGTGTCGGACGACGCGGCGGGTGCTGCCGAATTACTGCCGCACGCGGCAATCATGCTTGCCGCAAGCAGAAATATGCACAGAATAAAAATTCGTTTCATGGTGCTCTCTTTCGGAGTGAAGCGCTTTCTAAAGTTACGCCCTGTGCTATCGCGCGGATTGCAGTGTACACCATAGCGCCGATCTACTGAAATCTTTGTACAAAAAGCAAAGATCTTGGACAGGATTGAGGCGATGAAGGCGATGGGACTACATCGCAATTAACAGGATTAGTTTCTTGTCCTGTTAATCCTGTTAATCCTGTCGAATCCTTTTTGGTTTCGGCTTGTCCGAGTTAGGAATCCGCTCCAGAAATTCCCCGCGCGGGGTACGAAAATACCCCTCACAGGTGACGCCAAATTTTTCTCGACGTCATAATATCATTGATACGAATTTAATATTGTCTTGCGGCTGACGCTTGTGTCTCGCACCTTGACGCCATGCGCGCACAGCCGCCTTTTCTCCGCCGATGAATTACGGATTCCTCATAGACAACCGCAAATGCATCGGCTGTCACGCATGTACCACCGCGTGCAAAGCCGAAAACCAGGTGCCGCTCGGCGTCAATCGGACATGGGTCAAATACACCGAAAAGGGAATTTTCCCCAACACGCGCCGTTATTTTCAGGTTACCCGCTGTAATCACTGCGCCAATCCGCCGTGCGTTCACATTTGCCCCGTGCAGGCAATGTATCAACGCAAGGATGGGATCGTCGAATTTGACCCGAACCTTTGCATTGGTTGTAAAGCGTGTCTGCAAGCGTGCCCGTACGACGCGATTTACATTGATCCCGAATCGCATACGGCAGCCAAGTGCCACTTTTGCGCGCATCGCACCGAAGTCGGGCTTGAACCCGCGTGCGTGAGCGTGTGTCCCGAGCACGCAATTATTGCCGGAGATTTGGAAGATGCCAATTCCGAAATCGCGCAGTTCGTCGCGTCACAGCCGGTGCGCGTGCGCAAGCCCGAACAGGGCACCATGCCGAGATTGTTTTACATAGAAGGCGAAGAAGTTTCGCTCACGCCGACGCTGGCGCGCCAAGACAGCGGCATGTTGTGGGCGACGCTGCCGGAAAACGGACACGGCGAGTGGCGCGGACCGATTCAAATCGGCGATGGTAACATGGCGGGCGCGTTGTTGCACAGCGCCGCCGCGCCGCGCGAAACGTACAACGTCCCCCATAAAATCCCATGGCATTGGCAAGTGCCCGCGTATCTCGTCACCAAAGCGATTGGCGCGGGCATGTTTATCGTCGCCGCGAGCGCGCTCGCGTTAGGACTCGCGCCGGAAACGCCATGGTTCACCAGCATCGCCGCGTTTTTGTCGCTCGTGTTCATCGGACTTACTACCTTGCTCCTCGTCCTCGATCTCACGCATCCCGAACGCTTTTTTTCGATAGTGCTGCGTCCGCAGTGGAAATCGTGGTTAGCGCGCGGCGCATTCGTGTTGATAGGTTTCACCGCCGTCGGCGGACTCGTATTCTTGGGGTACGCTGCCGCGCAGCTTGGCATATTTCCCGCCGGTGCACAATTCGCGAATGCGTTGATTTTGCCCGGCATCGTCCTGGCGATTCTTGCCGCTATCTATACCGCGTTTTTGTTCGCGCAGGCGAACGGGCGCGATTTGTGGCAGAGCGCGTTATTGCCGTGGCATCTTTTCGTGCAAGCCATCATGGCAGGGACCGGCGCGCTGCTCGTGCTTGTTCCATTCACCGCGTTTGTTCCGCCGGTGTACGCGGACGCGCCAGCGACAATCTGGCTCGCGTGGACGTTCGCCGCGAGTTTGGTGGTGAATCTGTTCCTCACGGTGATGGGCGAATTTTACATCCCGCACGCGACCCAAGTTGCTGCCGCAGCGGCGCATATCATTATGCACGGCAAATACAAGACGCAATACTGGTTTAGCATTATCGGCGGGCTTGTTGTTCCAATTGCACTCGTCGTTTTGTTTCCCACCGCGCCGTTTGCGCTCGCGCTGGCAGGCATTCTCGCCATCGCGGGACTGTTTGCGTACGAATACGCGTTCGTCATGGCGCCGCAGCAAGTGCCGAATAATTAGTGATCAGTCATCAGTCATCAGTCGTCAGTCGTCAGTCGTCAGTCGTCAGTCAATAGTCGCTACTGTTCACTGATTACTGTTCACTGATCACTGATCACTGTTCACTGTCCACCAATGACCTTAACTCCTCTCTCTCTTCAACATACCGACGCGGGCGAGCGGATGCAGCAGTATCCGCCGCCAGAGCGTTGGGACAATTGGGTTGAATACGATCAACGCGCATGGCCCCGCAAGGTCGCGCGCGAATACATGCTCGTGCCGACGATTTGTTTCAATTGCGAATCGGCGTGCGGGCTGCTTGCCTACATTGATAAAGAAACGATGCAGGTGCGCAAATTCGAAGGCAATCCTGCGCATCCCGGCAGTCGCGGGCGCAACTGCGCCAAAGGTCCCGCGACCATCAATCAAATCAACGACCCCGACCGCATCTTGTATCCGCTGAAACGCGCGGGCAAACGCGGCGAAGGGAAATGGACGCGCGTGTCGTGGGACGAAGTGTTAAAAGATATCGGCGCGCGCATTCGCAAGGCGTTTCTCGAAGAGCGGCACAATGAAATTATGTATCACGTGGGGCGTCCCGGACACGACGGCGTGATGGAATGGGTGTTGTTTGGGTGGGGCATTGACGGGCACAATTCGCATACCAACATCTGTTCGTCGGGCGCACGCGCGGGTTATGCGTTTTGGATGGGCTATGACCGCCCGAGTCCAGACCACGCGAACGCGAATGTGATCCTGCTCATCAGCAGTCACCTCGAAACGGGACACTATTTCAATCCGCACGCGCAGCGCATCATCGAAGGCAAGATGAACGGCGCGAAATTGATTGTGATGGACACGCGTCTCTCCAACACTGCGTCAATGGCGGACACGTGGATTGCGCCGTGGCCTGGTTCCGAAACTGCAATCTTGCTCGCCATTGCGAATTATCTCATCACGACCGGACAGTACGACCGCGAGTTTGTGCGGAAATGGGTGAACTGGGAAGAATATCTCAAGTCACAGGTTCCAAGCTCCACGTCGCAGGACGAAACCCCGTCACCCGTCACCCGTCACCCCGACGCGTCATCACGCACTACGCGTATCTCAAGCACTATGCGTGGTGACGCGTCGCCGTCACCATCATTTGAAGACTTTGAAGCCGCGTTGAAAAAAGAATACGCGCGGTACACGTTCGAGTATGCGGCACAAGAATCGGGCGTCGAGGCGCGGTTGATTGAGCAAATCGCAAAAGATGTGGCGAATTGCGGTGGGAAATTGGCGACGCACAATTGGCGCAGCGCGGGTTCGGGGAATCTCGGCGGCTGGCAAGTCGCGCGCTGTTTGTTCTTTCTCAATGTCTTGACCGGAAGCGTCGGCGTCGAGGGCGGCACGTCCGCGAATGCGTGGGACAAATATGTGCCGCGTCCGCCAAATTTTCCGGGACACCACAAACGCTGGAATGAATTGCAGTGGCCCCGGGAATATCCGCTCACCTATTTCGAATTGAGCATTTTGCTCCCGCACTTTTTAAAAGAAGGTCGCGGCAAACTCGACACGTACTTTACGCGCGTTTACAACCCCGCGTGGACCAATCCCGACGGCTTTACGTGGTTCGAAGTATTGCGCGACGAATCAAAAATCGGCATGCACGTCGCGCTCACGCCCACGTGGAACGAAAGCGCGTGGTGGGCAGATTACGTTTTGCCGATGGGACACGCGTCCGAGCGTCACGACTTGATGAGTCAAGAAACACACGCGGGCGCGTGGCTCGGTTTTCGTCAGCCCGTCACGCGCGTGGCGATGGAAAAGCAAGGCAAAAAAGTGAACCGCACGTACGAAGCGAATCCGGGTCAAGTGTGGGAAGAGACCGAGTTTTGGATTGACCTGTCGTGGGAAATTGATCCCGATGGTTCGCTCGGCATTCGCAAAACCTTCGAGTCGCCGTATCGTCCCGGCGAAAAAATGACGATGGACGATTATTTCGGCTGGATGTTTGAAAACAATGTGCCCGGATTGCCCGAAGCGGCGGCGCAGGAAAACATGACGCCGCTGCAATACATGCGCAAGTACGGCGCATTCCAAGTGCGGCGCGGCGCCGACACGGAATACGCGCGTCCGCTTTCCGCGACCGAAATGCAAAACGCGCAAGTGGACGCCGAGACCGGCATTATTTACACTCAAGACGCGGCGAAACCGCCGACGAATATCGTGCCGCGCCCCGCGCCCGTTTCTTCGGAATTGGGACGTGCGATTGGTGTGATGGTGGACGGCGAACCGAAATTTGGTTTTCTCACACCGTCGCGCAAACTCGAATTTTTTTCGGCGACCCTGCGCGATTACGGTTGGAGCGAATACGCGCTGCCCGCACATATTCACAGCCACGTGCATCCCTCGCAAATCCATCGCGACGCGAACGAATTTATTTTGCTTTCGACGTATCGCCTGCCGACGCTGATTCACACGCGCAGCGCGAATGCAAAATGGCTCGTCGAAATTTCGCATTCGAATCCGACATGGATTCATACGAGCGACGCGGAAAGACTCGGTGTGAAAACGGGCGACGTCGTACGTGTCGAAACCGAAATCGGATATTTCGTGGACAAGGTTTGGGTAACTGAAGGCATTCGTCCCGGCGTCATCGCGTGCTCGCATCATCTCGGTCGCTGGCGTCTGGCGGAAGGCGACGGCACAAATCGCATCGCGTCCGCGTTGGTTGATTTGCAAGAGAACGACGGCGAGTGGAAGATTCGTCAAATTCATGGGGTGCAGCCATACCAGTCGTCCGACCCCGACACCGAGCGGATTTGGTGGAGCGACGCGGGTGTGCATCAAAACCTGACCTTCCCGGTGCAGCCCGACCCGATCAGTGGAATGCACTGCTGGCATCAAAAAGTGCGCGTTACGCGAGCAGGGGCAAACGACAAGTACGGCGATGTTTCAGTGGACACGAAAAAATCGCACGAGGTTTATAAACGTTGGCTCGCGCTGACACGCCCGCCGCAAGGCGCATTGCGCCGTCCGCTGTGGATGCTGCGCCCGTTTCGTCCCAGCCCCGATGGCTACAAGTTACCCAAGACGTAAGGTGATTCAATGAATGCACCGGTGCGTGACAGGATGGAAATCGGCGAGGGAATGTGGTTGTGCCACGACGCGTGTTATGTGCTTGTCGGCGGCAGTGATGGTCTCATTCACATTACCGCGCGCCTCAAGGATAATATCATTGACGCACTCGTGTTGGAACCGCAAGGTGCATTCGGCGGCTGGGTCTGGAGTATGTTGGCGGATGCGTTCGTTGGGCTGCCGCTCGAGCGCAACTTGCTGATGGAATTGATAGACCGTTATCAAAAGGCGGGCATCATTCCGAGCGAAGTGCAATTGCAGCCGCTTGTGACGACGCTGGTCAAGCTGCGCGCGTGATGGGACCTGATATGAACTATTCATCGCATTTATCACAACTCGCGCACCTGTGGCTCTATGAACCGCAGGCGCGCCAAATTGAAAACGCGCACGCGGTCTTGGGGCTTGACGCAGCCGGAATCGAAGCGGGCGCGTTGGCAACCGCGTACGCGGATTTATTTCTGCTCAATGTGTATCCGTACGCCAGCGTTTTCTGCGAACCGCACGGCGAAATGAACGGCGCGCGGGCGCAAACGATGGAGCGGATGTACGCCGAATTTGCATTTGCGCCGGATGCGTTGATTCGCGTCGGCGCGGCGGATCACATCGGCGTGATGCTCGATTTTCTTGGCGCGGCGGGAGATGCGGTGGCGCTGTCTTTGTTGCTCGATTGGGCGCCGGTGTTGTGCCTTGCCGTCGAACGCGAGCCGGGAGCGAATCCGTTTTATCGCGCGCTCGCGCGTGAAACGCGACAACGCTTATTTCTGCATGCGCGTGCCGCGGGGTTCTTGGACTCGCCGCGCGATCAAGGTGTGCCGCTCGCGTCGGATGACGAAAACTCTTTGTCTGCGGTCGTGCAATTTTTTCTCACCCCCGCGCGCTGCGGTGTTTTTATGTCGCGGGCGCGGCTGGGACACATGGCGCGCCGATGCGGACAACGGCTCCCGTTTGGTTCGCGTGTGGACGTGGCGTACGCTTTGTTCAGGAGCATGGGCGCAGACGGGCAAGTGGACGCGTTGTTGAACGAACTGCGCGCCGAGCTGGTCGCGTGGCGCAGTGTGTACACCGCATGGACGCGTGAATGCGCGGCATGGCAGCCGTTCGCTGCAATCTGGCTCGAACGCACCGCCCGCGCGCTGGCAATGACCGACGCGTTGCGCGCAATGCTGACACGACCGTTGGACCTGGAATTTTCCTAGTTGATTTTCGATGTGGTTCAGAAATCAGAAAAGTTAGCTTGTCATTCTGAGATGGTCAGCCCGCGGGGGCTGTATGGGCGGAGAACTGTCATATCGAACCACTGCTGCGAGCGAAGCGTGGCAGCAGTGGTTCGATATGACAAGTCCTGTGCAGCGGAGCGAAGAATGACAGTGTTAATCTAACTTGAACCATGCCGATTTTCTTTACGCAGGGATTGTGTTTGGAACAAGTGCAAATGTTCAACGGTAAAGCGTAGGGGCGGGCATTTTTTATGCCTGCCCCTATGACATTTCGACTTATGGGCTATACAACCGAAGATAGTCGTCCAATTTCCGACAATGGAAATGGCGCGGCGCGGAACTCGAACGATCCGGTGTGGACGTTTCGCGGTTATCAAATGCGCCCCGCCGAATTTAATGCCGCGATGGTGCATCTTTATCGCGCCGAAATTCAACGCGCGAATACGTGGCGCAATCGTCTCGACAGCACGACCAACTGGGCGGTACTCTCGACCGGTGCGGCCCTGTCTTTTGCGCTGTCAGACCCCGGTCATCACCACGGCGTTATCATTTTGAATACGTTTCTGGTCCTGCTCTTTTTGTGGATCGAAGCGCGTCGCTACCGCTATTATGAATTGTGGAGTTTACGCACGCGCTTGATGGAGACCGATTTTTTTGCCGCGATGCTTGCGCCGCCCTTTGCGCCCAGCCCCGAATGGGCCGAGCAACTTTCGGAAAGTTTACTCCATCCCGAATTTCCAATCAGCGTGTGGGAAGCGTTCGGACGTCGCTTTCGCCGGAACTATATGTGGATATTTCTGATTCTCGCGGCGGCGTGGATTTTCAAGAATTTTTTGCATCCGACTGCGGTAACTTCGTTCGACGAGTTTGTGGCTCGTTCCGCCATCGGCATGGTTCCCGGAATCGCTATTTTGGGGGTCGGGATTGTTTTTAATGCGGCGATGTTTTTGGTCGGTTTTCTGACGGCGGGGTTGACGCAGGCGACGGGCGAAGTGTTGCCGAAATGGGAAAGCAATGTGCCGATCCTCGATTCCATGTGGCGCGCGATGCAAGAAGATTCCGAAACCAGCCGGGCGAAACCCGTCAAGCCCGTGCGCTCGCGCAAAGAATTGTTAGCCCTCGTGATTTCGAACAAACCGCAAGCCATCGCCGACCGCGTGCTCAGGGAATTGAATCGCGGCGTCACCGCGCTGCACGGCAAGGGAATGTATGCGCAACAAGAACGCGATGTGTTGATGATTGCCGTGACCGTGACGGAAATGAATACGCTCAAAGCAATGGTCAAAGCCGAAGACCCGAGCGCGTTCTGTATCGTCGCCCCCGCGCAAGAAGTTATCGGACGCGGTTTCGGGGCATTGGCATAAAGACCGCTAAAATCTTCCCCACAAGGGGTATAATAATTACCCGCAGCGGGAATGTTTTTTGCGCTGCGGAATGGTTAAAATTCTACAAGTTTCTCTCGCCCGCCACAGGCGCGCAAGGAGGCATCACATGGACGGAACCGTTTTGAGCGAAGACAAATTGCTGGATTGTTCGGGCATGCTTTGTCCGCTGCCCATCATCAAAGTCAGCAAAGAGGTCAAGGCAATGCAACTCGGACAGGTTTTGAAAATGATTGCAACCGATCCGGGTTCGATGGCGGATATGGAAGCATGGGCGCGTCAGACCGGCAACGAGCTGTTGGACGCGCGGCAGGACGGCAAGACCTATACATTTTTCATCCGCAAGAAAAAATAAACCCTTAACGAATGAATTCGTTACTACGGTTATTTTCCGAGGAGGTTTGTATGACCGACGAGCAATTGGAACAACGCGTTAACGAGCTGTTCGCCCAACGCATGGCGCAAGTGGAACAAGAAAAAACTGAGCGCCCGAAACGATTGGCGCTCATTGCGAGCAAAGGCACGTTGGATTGGGCATACCCGCCGCTCATCCTCGCCAGCACCGCAGGCGCGATGGGCTGGGAAGTTGGCATCTTTTTCACCTTTTACGGGCTGCCGCTGCTGCTCAAAGACCTCCGAACGGTCGTGACACCGTTGGGTAATCCGGCGATGCCGATGAAGATGCCGTTCGGTCCGGATGGATTTCAAAAAGTCGAATGGCCCATCCCTACCGCGCTGCAAGTGATCCCCGGTTTCAACACGATGGCGACCTCGCTGATGAAGCAAACGTTCAAAAACAAGGGCGTTGCGACCATCGGCGAACTGCGCGACATGTGCGTGGAGACCGATGTAAAACTCATCGCTTGCCAAATGACGATGGAAGTTTTCGGATTCACCAAAGAGCAATTCATTGACGATTGCACGGTCGGCGGCGCGGCAACCTTTCTCGAATATGCTTCCCATGCCGATGTGCAACTGTTTGTTTGAGTAGAGAGGTAATAGGGAAACAGGGAAACAGGTAGATTGGTAGACAAAAACTTTACCTGTCTACTGATGTACCTGTTTACCGATATACCTGTCTACCTGTTTTTATAATCATGAGCGACAACGACGAGCAACCCAAGAAAATATTGTACGTGCAAACGCACGGCGCGGACGACCCGATGCGCGCGGCGACGCCGTTTTATCTTGCCGCCACCGCCGCCGCGATGGATGTCGAGGTCGGCATCTATTTCACGATGAAAGGTCCGACGCTGTTGAAAAAGGGCGTCCCCGAAACCTTGACGATTCCGCGCGCCGCGGGGGGGGGAAAAGAGCTGCGCCATTTCATCAACCAAGCCCTCGACCTCGGCGTGAAATTGTATGTATGCCAACCAAGTCTCGATTTGCACGGCTATACGATTGAAGACTTGATTGACGACGTGCAAATGATCGGCGGCGCGGCGTTCAACGGGATGGCAATCGAAGCGGATGCGGTCATCGCGTTTTGAAAGATCGCGTATCGCCAATCGCGCATCGCATAGCGCCATTATTCTCTACGCCAAGCGATACGCGATATGCCTTATGCCAAACGCGAACACGGAGAAACTCATGGCGTATCGGGATAACGACAAGTACGCGGATGTTCCACAAGAGTTGAAACAAAAACTCTTTGACGAAGTGAAAGCGGATGAGCGGTACGACGATTACCTCTATGGGTGCTACGAATGCGGCATTTGCGTGTCGGCGTGTCCCAGCGCGCGTTTTTACGATTACAGTCCGCGCGTAATCGCGCAAACGATGGCGCGCGAAGACCTGAATCGTTTCTATGAAATTCTCGCCGACGATATTTGGAATTGCGCGCAGTGTTTTTCGTGTGTGCGCTGCCCACGCCAAAACAATCCCGGCGGACTCGTCACCCTCATTCGCGAAGTCGCCGTGCGCAACGGGTTAAAAGAAACGCGTGAAGTGCTGCAAGGATACAGCCGCGTTATTTACAAAGTGATGCTCAAAGGCAATCAAGTTTCGCCCGACATGCTGCGCCCGGATTTTTTCCCCGACTGGGGACCGTGGGTGCAGGAATTTTCTGCCAATATGCGCGAGTGGCGCCTCGCCATTCCGACCGATACGCTGCGCGGCGTCACCGATGCCGCGTGGAAGACCGACCCGAAAACATTGCGCGAACTGTACTACATCTGGTACTCGACGGGCAATCTCGAATTGATTCAGGAAGTGGACCCCGGGCTGCACGGGCTCATTGCCGAAGTTGTCGAAGAAGAGCTGGCGGAAACCGAGTGGGCGGACTAGGAGTAGTGGCGAATGAAAACCGTAACGCTTGATCTCGACCAAATCAACGTACGTAAAACACGCGTCTTTCCGCGTGACCCCAACGCCGCCGTCGCGCACGATTTGCGCGACGAACTCTTTGAACTCGAAGCCAAGGGCGAAATCATCGTGCAGCGCGTGCCCGAACCGTACATCCAAGTGCAAACCAAATTCGGGCGCGTGAAAAAGATTCCGATTGAGCACACGTGGCATCACAAATCGTGCGGACAGTGCGGACACATTCCCGGCTATACCACCGCGATTTTTTGGCTGCACCGCCAACTCGGGCTCGATTACATTGACCCGACCGACCAAACGTCGTGTACCGGTTGGAATTATTACGCGTCGGCGACCTCGAACGCGGTCGCGCAAGCGGCAGTGATGATGCGCAATTTCGCGGCGGCGTACGAGACCGGCTATTTCCCCACCATTCACTGCGGCACATCGTTCGGGCATTATAAAGAGTGTCGCGAACAATTGATCAAACATCAAGATTTGCGCGACGGCGTGCGCCGCGTGCTCGACAAGCTCGGCAAGCCGCTGGTGATTCCCGAAGAAATCGTACATTACAGCGAGTGGATTCACGCGATGCGGCACGAAATCGCCCAGCGTCAGGTGTTTGATCTCTCGCATATTACGGCGTGCGTGCACCCCGCGTGTCACTATCACAAAATTGTGCCCGAAGACGCGATTTACGATTGGGAAGTCTTTGGCGGACAGCGCACCGCGACCGTGACCGGTTTGGTGCAGGCACTGGGCGCGACGGCGGCAGATTATTCGACGTGGTTCGACTGCTGCGGTTTCGGCTTCCGCCACGTTTTGGTGCAGCGCGATTTCACGCGTTCGTTCGCCGTGCAGCGCAAAATTCAAGTGATGATTATGGAAGCGAATCCCGACGTCGTCATCACGCACGACACGGGTTGCGTGACGACGTTGGACAAGAGTCAATTTTCGGGCAAGGCGCATGATTACAAAGTGGGCGTGCCGGTCATTTCTGACGCGCAGCTCGCCGCGCTCGCGATGGGCGCACATCCTTTTCGCGTTTTGCAAATGCACTGGCACTCGTCCGATTGGCGACCGCTGATGCAAAAAATCGGAATTGATTGGGAGTATTACTGGCAAGAGTTTCAAGAGGACCTCGCGGCAATCAAACGCGGCGACAAGGCGGGCGTGACGTGGCAAGATTCGGACACGCCGATTCGGACCCAAGAGCACGTGCTTGCCAGAGTTCCCTCGTCAGCCGCCGCATTTTCAAAAGAGTTTTCGATGAGCCAACGGCTCACTACCCCTGTTGGCGAATGAGAATGAAACCCCGTCACCCCGACGTATCATCACGCACACGCGTCGGGTGAAACATTATGCGTGATGATGCGTCGCCGTCACTTGTCACCTTTCACATTTAGAGGAGAGTCCATGTCAAGCCATCGTGTGTTGATCATCGGCGGCGGGCCCGCAGGGTTGACTGCCGCGCGGCATGTTTCCGATCTCGGTTTTCATGCAACGCTTATCGAAAAACAAGCCCAACTCGGCGGCACGCCGATTGCCTCGCATTACGCCGCGCTGACACACGGCTTTCGCGACGCGGAAGACGCTTTTCGTGACTTGATTCATCAGGTGACGGACGACAAGCAAATTGACGTGCGTCTAAACAGCCGCGTCGTCGGCTGCGAAGGACGCGTCGGCAATTTCAACGTACACGTGGCAAACGGCGCGGGCGCGGAAACGCTCGACGCGGGCGCCATCATCGTCGCCACTGGCTTTGAACATTTCGATCCCGCGCGCGAAACGCAAATCTACAATTACTATACCTATCCCGATGTCATTACGCTCGCCGACATGGAGCTGATGCTCAAGTCCAAAACGGTGACGCGGCGCTCGAACGGCGCGCTGCCCGAACGCGTCTGTTTTATTCAATGCGTCGGTTCGCGCGATCGTCAAATCGGCAACGAGTACTGTTCCAAAGTATGCTGCGGCGTCGCGTCCAAGCAAGCCATCGAGATCAAACAGCTCGTCCCCACCGCGAAACTTTTCATCTTTTACATTGACATGCGCATGTACGGTTACTGGGAAAATGAAATCTATTGGCCCGCGCAGGAAAAGTACAAGGTCAATTACATCAAAGGCATCGTCACCGAAGTCATTCAAAAGGGCGACAAACTTTTGGTGCGCGGCGAAGACACGACGATGGGTCGCCCGATGGAAGTGACGATGGATTTGGTCGTGCTGTCGGTCGGCATGGAGCCGAGCGCGGGCACCAAGGAAATCGCGCACGCGCTCCAGCTCAAGCAAAACAAGTACGGCTTTATCGAGGTGCCGCACGAATCGCTCGATCCGACGGTAACTTCGACGCCCGGCATTTTTGTCGCGGGCGCGGCGGCGGGTCCAAAAGATCTGGACGATACCATGTCCATGGCAGGTCTCGCCGCGCTGCGCGCCATGGCAGCCGTGCGAGGAGCAAATTGAATCTCACCGTACCAAGACCTGATAGGTTTCACCCGCAGCGCTTTGGGTGACGCGTTCGTGATGTATTGCAACAGATGCGGCGTGTGACGCAGCTGGTGGTAAAACCTGTCAGGTCTGGACATTTGAACCTTGCCTGCGTCTGACGGAATTCCCCTAGCCGAATTTATCCAGGATCAGTTCGAGCTCATTGACTGGAACGAACTGCGTCCCATCATCGGCGAGCTGGATGCCAAGAGTCGTTTTTTCCAAGCGCAGCTGCGCCCAGCGGAACGCCTCGAGACGCTCACGCGCGCGGACTGGAATGAATTGCTTGCGCACATCTTTGCGATTCGCAAGCACCACCAAGTCCTCGCTGCGGATGATGAGAGATGTTTGCCCAGTGCGGTACATGATTTGTTGTATGGCGAGAATCCCGACCTCTCCGAACGGCTAAATGCTTTTCTTGCCGCACTGGATGTCATCAATCCCGAAATTGGCGTAGACCTCGCCGGAGAATTTTTGCACTTTACTTTTCCCGACCGCTACTGGTTGTGGGCGCGCTGGATGTATAACGCGGCAACGCACACCGGAACGTTGCCGTTGTTAATGGACGGCGACAAAGAATTGCGCGGCGCGACACCCGGCGAAACGTACTTACAGGTTGGACGTGCGATCGTGATGGTGACACAGGTCAAGGATGCGGAATGGTTGTTTCACGGCGGCTTGACCGATGCGCCGTTGGAACGCCCGTTTGCAATTGATACGTTTCTTGCCGCGTCGTACGGCGCGTATTTGTACGGCATTACCGCGTGGCGTCTCACGCGCGAGTTTCACAAAGTGCTGCCTCCGCTGCCGCGGCTCATACGCCGCTTGTTGGGCTTGCAAGTCGAAAAGCGCACAGCATAGCGCCTTGGGCGCACCCAGACCTGACACAGTACATCACAATTGTCATTTCGAGATGGTCAGCCCGCGTGGGCTGTATGAGCTAAGGACTGTCATATCGAACGGAGTGAGATATCTCACTCCGTTCGATATGACAAGTCCTGTGCAGCGCAGCATGGCGGAGCGAGAAATCTCGATTTTGTCAAGCGAGATTTCTCACTCCGTTCGAAATGACAGTGAATCTGTGATGTACTGTGACAGGTTTCTGCGACAACGAACGTCGCCGCGGAGGCATTGGGTGACACATGCGCGATGTATTTAACCGCTGTGGCTCGTAGCGGCAAGTGATGTAAAAACCTGTCAGGTCTGGATCTTACGTGGGCAAGGAGAATAGTATGGCGCAGACCGTCAAAGCAACGCCGATTGAAAAAGAACAGGTCGTCATTGATGGCGTGGATATTTCGGGGCATTGGAACCGGATGTTTGAGCAGCGCGTGATTTTCAATTACACGCCGGAACATCTGGAAGAGATCGCCGCGCTGCCCGGCGGCGAATCGTTAGAGTGGTGCTATCAATGCGCGAAATGCATCGGCGTGTGCCCCGTGGACATTGTGGGCGATTACGGTCCGCGCAAAATTTATCGCAAGGTGCAAACCGGCACTGTGTTGGCCGAAGATTCAGACTTGTGGCTGTGTACGACGTGCCGGAATTGTTTGCGCGTCTGTCCCAAAGAAGTGGACATGATTCAAATCATGCCCGCCGTCCGCGAAGTCGCGGTGAACAAAGGCACGGTGCCGTCCGAATTGCAAAAGGCATTCGAGAACACCGCGCGGTACGGTAATCCGCTCGGCGAAAACCCACGCAAGCGGGCGGATTGGGCTAAAGACGCGGGCGTGCCCGTGCCGATCATGGGACAAGTCCGACGCCCGGTGGACATTTTGTGGTACGTCTCGACGTACACCTCGTACCATCAACGCGGCAAAGACGCCGCGCGCGCGATGGCGCGTGTGTTTAGCGCGCTCGGCGTGGATTGGGGCATTCTCGGCGCGGAAGAAAAAGACGACGGCGATTCACAGCGGCTCGCAGGCGAAAAAGGTTTGTTTGAAATGCTCGCGGAACAAAATATCGCCACGTTCGGCAAATACGCGTTCAACAAACTCGTCGTAAGCGGTCCGCACGAATACAACGCCTTTAAAAGATTTTATCCGCAGTTGGGCGGCGAATACGAGGTCGAACATTACACACAATTCTTGCGTCCGTTCATTCCGCGTTTGCAAGAGATGATGAAAAAACCGCTCAACGTCAAGGTCACATTCCACGACCCGTGCTATTTGGGACGCCACAACGGCGAGTACGACGCGCCGCGTGATTTATTGCGAGCGATTCCCGGCGGCACCTTGACCGAAATGGGACGCTGTCGCGAAAACGGGTATTGCTGCGGCGGCGGCGGGGGCGGCATGTGGCTCGATTCGTTCTCGCGCGATTACACCACGATGCGCTTGAGCGACCGCCGCGTGCTGGAAGCGGTCGAGACCGGCGCGGATGTTTTGGCAGTATGCTGCCCATTCGAAGTCTCGCGTTTTGAAGACGCGGTCAAATCTACAGGCAACGCGGGCAGGTTGGTGGTGAAAGATATTATTGAATTGGTGGATGAGTCAATGCGCGGTGCGTGAATCAATAGACCCTAACTCGGACAAGCCGAAACCAAATCAGGAAACCGCGAATCTGCGCGAATCTACGCGAATAAGGAAAAAGATTCGCGTAGATTGGCGCAGATTCGCGGTGGAAAAATGTTTGTCTTTTGTGCAAAGATTTCGGTGGGACGGTACTAATGATCTTCAGTGAGGTGTAAATAATGAACGTTGTGGTTTGCATGCGCCAGGTTCCGGACCTCGTCGAAGAATTGGAAATCAACGACGCGGGTAACGACCTTAACCGCGAATATCTCAAATACGTCGTTAATGAATTTGACGAGTGGGCGCTGGAACAGGCGCTGCTCTTGAAAGAAGCGCATGGTGGTACGGTCACTGCCATCGGTTTGGATTTGCCGGAAATGGACAATGCGCTCTTTACCGCGCTCGCCAAAGGCGCGGACGCGGCGAAAAAGATCGAGGGCGATTTTGCAAACGGCGTGTCGTCGCACACAGCGGCGAAACTGTTCGCGGGCGCGCTGCAAGCGATGCCGTACGATTTGATTTTGACCGGCGTCCAGTCCGCCGAAGATTTGGACGGGCAGGTCGGCGTGCTGCTCGCGACGTATCTCGGTTTGCCGCATGTCACTGTTGTGACCGGCGTCGAGGTCAGCGGGATTCAAGCCACGGTGCGCAAAGAATATGCGGGCGGTATGATGTCGGAATTCACCGTGAGCTTGCCCGCCGTGCTCGGTATTCAAGCGGCGAAACAAGCGCCGCGTTACGCGCCCGTCAGCAAAGTACGCGCAATGATGAAAGAGAAAAAGATTGAAGGACTCAGCTCGAGTGACGGCGCAGCGTCGAGCGGTATCAAGGTGCGGCGTATGTTCAAACCCGAAGGTGGACAGCGCGCGGAAATGATTGAGGGCGATGCGGACGCGATTGCGGAACGCGTGGTGTCCATTCTGAAAGAACGCGGGTTGGTCAAGTAAAACGTGCCAAACCTGCCAAACCTGCCAAACCAGCCAAAGCAATCAAGTGTTTTTGGCACATTTGGCATCTTTGGCACATTTGGCTTTTTTGACAATGGATGTACTCGTTTATATCGAACACCTCAATGGCAAGATTGCCGACGTTTCGTTCGAATTGCTCGGCAAGGGACGCGAACTGGCGAACGCGCTGGGCGGCAAACTCGATGCCGCGTTGATTGACGCGAACAGTGATTTGGCGACTCAATTGGGCAGCGCCGACCACGTGGTGTGTGCGGTGGATGCGTCGTTCGCGCAATTTTCGCCGATGGCGTACAAGAACGCGCTCGCCGCAATGGTCAAGGAACGCGCGCCGCGCGTGGTGCTCATTGGCAATACGTCCATGGGCATGGATTTGGCAGCGGGCGTTTCCGCCGCGACGGGCATTCCGCTCATCGCGTATGCCAACCACATCGCGGTGCGAGACGGCGCGGTGGTCGCAACGGCGATGGTGTACGGCGGAAAACTTTTTGCCGAAGCCGAACCGGAAGGCGAACAAGTGATTATTTCGGCGTTGGCGGGATCCTTCAGCGCGGACGCGGGCAAGGGCGAAGGCGCACCGATAGTGGAAATTTTTGCCGCGCCAACCGGCGGCGCGGGCACGCAGTTCAAACAATTGATTCAGCCCGAAGCCGCCGATGTGGATATTACCAAGCAAGACATTTTGGTCAGCGTCGGGCGCGGGATCCAAAACGCGGATAATCTGGAAGTGGTGCAAGAACTCGCGGATGCATTGGGCGGCGCGTTGTCTGCGTCGCGTCCGGTGGTGGACAATGGCTGGCTGCCCAAAGCGCGACAGGTCGGCAAGTCGGGCGTCAGCGTCAAACCGAAATTGTATTTCGCGGTCGGCATCAGCGGCGCGCCGGAACACATCGAAGGCATGAAAGACGCGGCGACGATCATCGCCATCAACAGCGATCCGAACGCGCCGATCTTTGAAGTCGCCGATTACGGCATTGCTGCGGATTTGTTTGACATAGTGCCCGCGTTGACGGAAAGAATCAAGAGCGGGTAGCAGTACACGGCAAGGGACGAGAGAATTTCTCTCGTCCCTTGGTAATCAAACAGCAACAGGAATTGGCGGCTTGATAGCGGTAATTGGCACGCTCTCGGTAGGTGAGGGCATAAATGTAAAGAGCTCCAGAATTTCATTCACAGGCGGCTGAGTAATAATTTCAATGACCATTTCCTGCCATTCGGGTTCGAGCTCTTGCAAGCCGCTCAATGGAAAGCTGCGCGGTCCCAGCCGCGTTAATTGCGCCATCACCGAAAAATCCATCAACGTCAAACCCACCGCGCGTTTTTCGGCGCGGTTAAAGCGCAGCAAGATATTGTCGTTCAATTCAACGGCTGCGGTTGCTTTTTCGCCGGGCGCGAATGAAATGTATAGCACATCCGCGTCCTTGTCGTACGAACAGTTTGTCACATTCCCATCGCGGTCACGCACCGTCCAACGCTTGCCCGAGTCAGCCATATTGTTTTTCTCCGCTAACGAATTATAGCACACAAGCAATTTCGTTTCGCGGACATTTTCGCCCGGAGTACGTAATGCTCACACTCCTCGAACGCATCGCCTTTGTTCTGCTCGTCCTCGTCACGCTCGGTTGGGCGGGGTACAACTTTTGGTTGATCGCGCGCGCCATTCGCCGCGGACACGGCGAGTTTCCGTGGCGCGAGTATCTCAAAACGTGGCAAGCGCGCATCCGCGCCCAAATCGTACAAGTCGGCTTGAACTATCCCGTCTTTCAAAATCGCCCGCGCGTTGGTCTGCTCCATTTCATGGTCTTTGCCGGGTTTTCATTTTATTTTCTCGTCAACGTCGTGGATTTCGTCGAAGGATATTTTGGTTTCACAACTCTGCATCAAGGCGGAGTGTTTGCGCTGTTTAATCTCGCCGCCGATTTGTTGAGCATCGGCGTGTTGGTCGGAATGAGCGCGCTGCTCGTGCGCCGCTTTATCGTCAAGGACAAAGCGTTCAACATTCGCGAAAATGTTTTGCTCGATCCGCGAGTGCGCGCGGGGGCGATTCGCCGCGATTCCCTCATCGTCGGTTTGTTCATCCTCATTCACGTCGGTTCGCGCTGGCTCGGTTCCGCGTTTCGACTGGGGCAAACGGGACAGCCCGATTGGTCGGCGCCCGGCGCGAATGTAGTGGCGATGGCATTCGCAAATCTGCCCGAACCGGTGTTGACGCTTGGCGCGCATGTAACGTGGTGGACTGCCATCGGTTTGATTTTTCTCTTTTTCCCGTATTTCGTTCTCTCCAAGCACATTCACATTTTCTTTGCCCCGCTCAACTGGCTGGTGTTTCGCGAGCGCAAGCTCGAAGTGACCGAACCCGCGAAACAAAACGGCAAAGAAGGTGTCGGCGCGCAAACGCTTCAAGAATTGTCGTGGCACTCGATTCTCGACAGTTACGCGTGTATCATGTGCAATCGCTGTCAAGATATTTGTCCGGCGTATGCGGCGGGCACCGCGCTTTCGCCGAGCGCGTTGGAAATCAACAAACGCTATTGGCTCAATGAAAATCTGCGCGCGTTCAGCGGCGGCGCGGCTTCGCCGTCGCTGCTCGATTTTGCCATTACTAAAGAAGCGGTGTGGGCTTGTACCACCTGCGGCGCGTGTGTGGAAGTGTGCCCCGTCGGCAATGCGCCGATGGTGGACATTATCGAAATTCGCCGCGCCCTCATTAACGAAGCCGATACGCTCGATGCCAATTTGCAAAAGGCGCTGGAAAATCTCGGCAAGCAGGGCAATTCGTTCGGACAATCGGCGCGCAATCGCGTGAAATGGACGCAAGGACTGAATTTCAAAATTCAAGACGCGCGGAAAGAAGAGGTGGAGCATCTGTGGTTCGTCGGCGATTACGCCGCGTATGACCCGCGTGGGCAAGCATTGACGCGCCAAGTCGCGCAAGTATTTCAGGACGCGGGTTTGGATTTTGGCACGCTGTACGAAGCGGAATGGAATACGGGCAATGACGCGCGCCGCGCGGGCGAAGAAGGTTTGTTCGAGCAACTTGCCGAGCACAATATCGCCGCGCTCGATAAAGCAAAATTCCGCAGCGGCATCATCACCACCGACCCGCACACCATGAACGCGCTGCGCTTCGAATACGCGAAATTGGGCAAACAATATACGGTGACGCATTACACCCAAGTGTTGATGCAATTGATTGCACAGCAAAAAATCGCGTTCAAGCGCAAACTGAATTATCGCGTCACGTATCACGATCCATGTTATCTCGGACGCTACAATCAAGTCACGCAGCAGCCGCGCCAACTTTTACAGGCGCTCGGCGTGGAATTGATCGAGATGCCGCGTCACGGCATGACTTCGTTTTGCTGCGGCGCGGGGGGGGGGCAAATTTGGAAAGGCGGAGCGGTCCCCGGTGAGCGTCCGTCCGAACAACGCATTCGCGAAGCATTGAGCGTTCTGTCGTCGTCCAACGGAAATGGAAATTCTCCCGCGTCGCCGCTGCTGTTTGTGGTCGCGTGTCCGAAAGATGTCGCCATGTACAGCGATGCCGTCAAGACCAGTGGCAATGATGGCAAAATCGTCGTCAAGGATATAATTGAGTTGGTCGCGGAAGCGCTGCAAGAACCCATTCTCGTCACGCCTGACAAAACACCGCTGACGCAAGCCGACGCGGATGCGCGTGCACGCGAAGCCGAATTGGCGTGAGCGCCTGTTGGGACCTGAAGGATTTTGAAAATGGGATATCACCAGATCGCTTGGGGCGGCAATTGTAGTAGAATTGGCGCAAGTAGGAAGGACTGAATATGGAAATTCACGAATTGGTTATCGAGATGAAACTACTTGAACGCCGTTTGACGTTGTACGAAGAAAAGTACGGGGTTCTGAGCGAGGATTTTTATGCTGCGCTCATGTCGGGCAAGCTAGGCGCGTATGATGCCTATGACGAGACGCGCGCTGATTTCAGTCGCTGGAAAGGCATTTACGAAACGTTACGCCGACGCCGGGATGCCTATCGCAAACAACTTGAAGGACGCGAACTTGCTCAAGTTTTGCGCTTTCAACCTGCGTACTGATGAATGGCAATCCACTTGCGTCGTTGAGCAACTATAGCCAGTTTATTGCCGAGTGGCTCAACCAGCCCAACGTTGTGAGCTCGACGCTCACCGTTTGGTCGGACAGCCCCTATACAGGGATTGCAGAAGGTGACGTTTTCTTTGCCAATGACTTGCGACTGCGCATGCGAGAGGAAGTAGATTTCGACGCAGGCATTATCATCTCGTATGGCTATGAGGTGTATCGGGGCGAAGAACGCCTGTATTGGTACGATGACTTTCCGCATCCCAACGATCCGATTTTGGCTCCAACCACGCCCCACCACAAGCATGTGCCGCCTGATATTAAACACAATCGGATCCCTGCGCCGAATATGAGCTTTGACCACCCTAACTCGGACAAGCCGAAACCAAATCGGGAAACCGCGAATCTACACGAATCTACGCGAATTTTTTCGCATTCCGATTCGCGCAGATTCGCGGGGATTCGCGGTGGAAAATCTTTGCTTTTTGTGCAAAGATTTCGGAGTATAGGGACTAATCTTCCTGCCCTCATCCAAGAGATTGAGCAGGTGGGCAAAGCGCATGAATCACATGAATCCCCTTGACGACATCGCCCTCGGCGCGTGGACGCGCTTGCGGAATTTAATCGGCGCGTTGGATCGCGTGGATCGTTTAGAGACGGCGCGCGAGTTTGACGGCTGGCTGCAACAATTCTCACCAGATGAAAACGCGCTCGACGCGACGATTCGCGAATTTCTCTTGCGCGCGCTGCGGCTCGTGGGCGACCCGCTCAATTTTCAAATTCTCGCCCAATTGAACGCAAATCAAGGCGCGACGATGACGGAACTCTTGGCGGAAACGCGATTGTCGCGCGTAGACTTGACCGAACGCGTGAATGAAATGGCGCGCGCGGGCTTGACCGTTCAACCGCTCGAACAGGACAAAATCGAGGCGACACCCTTCGCGTTAGGTCTGTTGGAACTCTTGGCGCAAATTCACGCGCAAATCAAAACGCACGCGCAAAACGATTACCTCATCAATCCGAAAGCAAAAATGCCAAAACCCGCAAACATGCCAAAGCATGCCCTGAGCAAAGTCGAAGGGATGCCAAAGATGCCAAATTAGCCAGAGATTCTTTGGCACATTTGGCTTATTTGGCACATTTGATTCATGGCTACCATCAACAACTGCAATCTCCCCGACGATTTGTATTATTGGCCCGAAAAGCACGTGTGGGTGCGTCCCGAAAGCGACGGCACGGTTACGGTCGGAATGACCGACGTCGCGCAAAATCTCGCGCGCAAGCTCGTCTCGTGCACGATCAAAAAACCGGGCAAGCCGCTCGAACGCGGCAAGAGTGTGGCGACTGTGGAAAGCGGCAAATGGGTCGGTCCCGTGCCGATGCCGGTCGCAGGGCAAGTCGTCGCCATCAACGAAGCCGCGGCGGCAAATCCGTCGCTGGTGAATCAAGCCCCGTACGGCGAAGGTTGGATCGCGCGCATCATGCCGTCGAATTGGGAAACCGATAAAGCCGCGCTCGTCAGTGGTCCCGAAGGTATTGAAGCGTACCGCGCGTTTTTGGACAAAGAAGGAATCAAGTGCGAGTGAGAGGTTAAAGTGACGGGTGACGGGTGACGGGGACAAAAGCCCCGTCACCCGTCACCCGTCACCCGACCCATGAACATTTATCGCGGGTGTATATTTCCCGATGATTTATTGTACGATGTCGCACAGGACGTTTGGGTGCGTTATCAAGACGGCGTGGCGACGATGGGCATGACGGACCCCGCCCAATCGCGCTGCGGCAAATTCGTCGCGGTGCAGTTTCGCACGGTCGGACGCGTCATCGCCAAAGGCAAAGTGTACGCCACCGTTGAGTCGGGAAAATGGGTCGGTCCGTTTCCCGCCGTCCTCACGGGGGAAATCATCGAGACGAACGAAGCGGGCTTTCAACGCGACATCTTGCTCGCGAACCGCGATCCGTACGGCGCGGGCTGGCTGGTCAAAATTCGTCCGACGAAATGGGAAGAGGAACGCGCGAACTTGCTCGATGCCGCAGCCGCGTTCCAAGAGTATCGCAAGAAAATCGAAGCACTCGATCTGAATTGTATGCGCTGTATGGATTGATCCAGACCTGACAGAACCCCCAACTTGGGGAGATGCCATTTCGAGATGGTCAGCCCGCAGGGGCTGTATGGGCTCAGGACTGTCATATCGAACAGAGTGAGATATCTCGCTCCGCTCGAAATGACAAGTCCTGTGCAGCGGAGTGAGAAATCTCGGCAAAACCGAGATTTCTCGCCTCCGCTCGAAATGACAGTGAATCCGTGCTATGAGGTGTCAAGATGCCCAAACAAATTCGCCTGCTCGATTTCGGTTTGCTCTCGCCGCTGCGTTCCCAAGTGGTCTATCACGCGGCGGCGTACGCCATGACGCCCGACTCGCCCAACACAATCATCCTCGTCAGTTCCAATCACCCGTACGTGTGCATTGGCGTTCATCAGGATCTGGAAAAAGAGGTGGATGTCGAGTACTGCGACGCGAATGGATTGCCGGTGTATCGGCGCGAAGTGGGCGGCGGCGCGGTCTATCTCGACTCGGGTCAAGTGTTCACACAGTGGATTTTTCATCGCGAGAATTTGCCCTCCGATCTGGAAACGCGTTTTCGGTTGTACGTTCGGCCATTGGTGGAAACGTATCAAGCGTTGGGCATTAACGCGACATATCGCCCGATCAACGACATTCACGTTTCCGGGAAAAAGATCGGCGGCACGGGCGCGGCGCAAATGGGCATTGCCGAAGTCGTCGTCGGCAGTCTGATGTTCACATTCGACAAAAAGACGATGGCGCGCGTGTTGAAAGTGGCTTCGGAAAAAATGCGCGACAAAATTTTCGAGGGGTTGGAGCAATACATGACGACGATGACGGAACAACTGGGCGCGACGCCGGAACGCGCGCAAGTCGTCAGTACGTATCTCGAAAAAACTGCCGCCGCGCTCGACGCGGAAATTGTCCCGGGCGAATGGAGCGCGGCAGAAGAAGCAGCCGCGCAAGAATTGGACGCGCGCATGGGTTCTGACGAGTGGTTGAATCAAAAGGGCGGCTTGCGCCAATTTGGCGTAAAGATTCATGAAGATGTGCGCGTGGTCCAAGCCGCGTTCAAAGCGCCCGGCGGTTTGATTCGCGTGATCGCGCGCATCCGCGAAGGACGCATTGACGATCTCTCGCTGTCCGGCGATTTCACGATGCTGCCCGCGTTTTCGGTGGGCGCGTTGGAACAAGCCGCGCGCGGGGTTTTGGTCGCGCGCGACCTGCTCGCCGCGCGTTTTGCCCAAGTCTATCGCGCCCTCGCCATCCAATCGCCCGGTGTCACGCCGGAACATTTCGCCGAAGCCGTTGCCGCTGCGACCGCGTGAGTGCTCCCGCAGCGGCAAGTGTTGGCACGGCAGTATTCTTGTTGGCACAGCATGGTTCGACTATGCTCACCACATGGTTGGACTGCTGTGCCAACTCACCTTACGCACTGTCATTCTGAGATGGTCAGCCCGCAGGGGCTGTATGGGCTCAGGACTGTCATATCGAACGGAGTGAGATATCTCGCTCCGCTCGATATGACAAGTCCTGTGCAGCGGTTTTTGCGGTGCTGAGCGATAGCCGAAGCAAGAATCTCTATTTTCGCCAGCCAGAGAACTTGTCCTGAGGAATCGAAGGAACGGCTGCACAGAAACTGCCAACTGTCATTCTGAAGGGACTGAAGAATCTCTATGCCAAACCAGAGATGCTTCGTCCCTCAGCATGACAGTTTCTGCGGGTCACGCAGCCCGCGTGGGCTGGGCATCTCAGAATGACAATCCTGCGTAAGGTGAGTTACCAACATTGCGCCGCTGGACGCAGACGGGGGATTCACGGCGAACCCGCGTCTGCTATCACCTCGAATTCGTCCACAAGCTCCCCTTCGACATTTTTGAAATACCCTTCCGCCCGCTGCGAATTTCCCCCAACATTAAAGGTGATGAATAACGCGCCGTAGCGGGCGCGCTGGTCACGCGTGTAGATTTTTGCCCACTCGCCTTTGCAGCCATAGGGATATGTCGTCGGCAGGCAGCGCTCCTGATCGCGAATACTCTTGCCACCCAAGCCGGACACGAAGACGAACGTTGCTCCCGGCGCGACGCGCAAGCGATTCGGGTCCGACCAATCCGGGTCAACGATTTGATCTTGAATGTTGGTCAACGTCTTGGTGCGATGGTAACTATGTTCGTGCGCGGTCGCGATAATTGCGCCGTGCGCTTTGCAGGTTTCATACACCTTCCATCCCATGTCATCACTTTTTCCCCCAATCTGCATCGCCTTCTGGTTCTTGTGCCAGCTGCAAATTTTCCAGAGATGGTCATCCCCCGCGAGCTGTCGTTCGATAAACGGCGCATACGTCGAATCTCCGGCGCGCTCACCCGCCTCGCCGACAAAAACGATTTTCAAACCTTTGAAGGTCACAGCATACATTTCATCATTCAGGTATTGCGTCAAGAGCATCGGGCTGCCCTTCGTAATCAAAATCGCCCTGGTGCAAGACCAAGTCGGCGCCTTCGGCCTTGACGAGTTCCAACACCTGTTCAAATTCGCTGCCATTCCCAGAATCGCCGATGAATGCAACTTTCAAGTCGGGTTCAGTGGTGACATCGCCTTGGCGCGCAGTGACGACCGGGGTCGCAGTCTCGGTAGCAACGCGCGTCGGGGTCAAGTTGGCTTGCGATGCGTTTATTGGCTTTGGCGTTCTGCTCGGGCGACGCGTGCGTGTAGCTTCGGGTGTTCTGCTGGCACGTCGCGTTTTTGTGAGCTTGGGCGTCGCGTTCGCCGTGGGCAGAAGCGATGGCTTGGGGTCAAGGGCTTGCGCTTGGATCGGTCGCGCGCTGGGAGTTACAACGACAGCCAAGGACTGGCACGCGACCACAGCCAGCATGAATGTCACCAAGATACCCAGTCTCGTTACTTGTCTCCACACTATGCCACTCCTTTGATCAGTCATCAGTGTTCAGTGACCAGTAATCAGTGACTGTCAACTGATGACTGACAACTGATGACTGATGACTAATCACTGATCACTGGTGACTGATTGGAGAAATCGGTCTGCCTGCTTGAGCAGCAATTCGCCTTTGGTCCACAGTTCGGGCAGCTTGCGCTGGCACAGCGTAAACGCCAACTTGAGACACGTCAGCGCAGCATAGCTCGCGATGCGCGCGAACGCGCGGCTGTCGCGTTCGACGCCATACGCGCTGAGGAACGTTTGCGCGTCGGGCGTATACAACGCGGATTGGTCAGCCGACGCGCGCGCGACCAAGTGTCCCCAAAAGTGTCCGAGGTCGAAGAGTGAGTCGCCCAGCGCCAGTGTATCGAAATCAAGCACGATCAGTTGGCAGCCCGCGATCAGTACGTGCGCGTAATAAAAGTCCCGATGAATCGGAACGCGCGGAATCGGTTCGCCGATCCACGACTGCCCCGTTAGTCGTTCGACCAGAAACTCGATCTGTGTACGCCAGTGCGCGTTCGCGCGGATGAGCGCGTCGCTCCAACTGTGCGCCTTTTCGATTTCGTGCCGCGGGATGCAATCGCGCAGGTTCTCGCTCGGCGGCGCATGATGGAGCTGGCGCAACCACGCAGCAGTGAGGCGCAGGGCAGTGTCCGCTTGTGGCGTCCCCAAAAGCTCGCGCAGGTCGCGCCCGCGCACATCCTCTTGAAACAAAATCCCCAATTCCGCGTTATGGCCCAACGGTTCCGGGATCCTGAAAGATCTGCCGTTAAAGGGCCGACGCCACAGCGCGAGCATCACGTCAAAGACGCGCGCGGCGAGTCGCCGCCGGTTGTACAATTTCGCAATCAAAGTTTGCTGCGCGCGTAGAGTGCCGTCCAACGGTTTCAGCGTGTAGCGCAGCACGCAGCGCTGCCCGGGTTTGTGGGCGACGAGCTCGACGCCCGTCACGGCAAACGGCTGCCCGTTCGCATTCCGCGCGCCGCGCAGCATTGATTCAACGCGCGGCAAATCCAGCGCGGCGGTCAGCCCGGGCAGGGCGGGATCGGCGAAGGCAGCGCAAGTTTTCACGGTCACACGGGCTGCCATTTCGTCAGCTCCACAGACCCAAGTTGGGTCTGTCTTGCTTGTGCGGCATCTGCCAGCGCCGCCGCTGTGGACGCGCGCGGGCTGCTGTAGAACGCGCGCACGGATTTGCGGAGCAGCGCGCAAGTTTCATACCAATTCACCCGGCCCAAGTCCACGCCCGCGCCGGACGCGTCACGGTATGCCTGAACGAACGCCGCCGCCAACGCGTCGAACGCTGCCGCCGACCCCGCAAGGTGCGCCCGGTCTTGGCGCAGTGAGGCGAGGAAATTCCCGACATCGCGCGCCGGGTCACTCAACGCCGCGCGATCAAAATCAGTCAGCCCAATCGTCGCGCCAATCAGCACCTGACTCGGTTTGAAATCGCCATGTGTAAGACAACGCGTAGAGGAACTGGCGGCGGGTCCTCGGCGCAGAGCCAAACAGATGCCATTCAGCGCGACCGCCAGTTTTGGCGCGATGCTGGCGATGCGCTCGATCTCTTGCTCTATGCGCTCGAGGTCGTCAATCGGATCGTACGTTGGACCAAGCAACGGCGCTTGTCGGTGCAGCGTCGCGAGCGCCTGCGCAACCCGGCCAAGAACTGCACGCATATCAACCTGGCGCGCTTCCGCTTGGGCTGCGCCAGGATCCGGCGCGTCCCGCAGGATTTCTTTCAGGGAACGCCCCGGAACGGCGCTTTGCACCAGCAAGCTGTGTTCGGGAAAAAAGGCAATCGGCTCTGCCACGAGAAGCGCGTCTCGGTCAACGCTGGCATGGAGCGCCTGCATTAATTGAAAGGTTTGTTTTCCATTCGCCGGGGGAAAGACCTTCCCGTAAATGTGTTGTGCTGGACCAAGATCGTAACGCAGTACGCAGCGATGCCCGGGACGATAACGCAGTGGTTCGATTCGGAGAGGATTGGCAAGGCGCGCCGGCGGCAAGAATGCCGCCAAGCGTTGGCTGATGCTCTGCATGTTCGTCGCCGAGACCAGACCGGGCAGTTCATGATCGAACGCAAAGACTTGAAGGACCAGCCGCTGGGTATCGAGGTAAACGACTTGGGTTTGCCAAAAATTTGCTGGGGTGTCTGTGGCTTGGACGAGCGCGCGGGTTTGGTTGTACGCCGTCTCGGCTTGTTCGCGCGTGCGGTACAATCTGCCGACGACCCATCCCTGTTGTAAAGGCGCTCTGGCGTCATCGCGCAATGCTACGGCGAAAGAAACCGTGCAGCTCTCGCGCGGCGAATACGTCCGGTGCGCGATGCGCCAATGCTCGACTTGCGCGCCTTTCGCCAAGAGATACTGCCGCGTCAATTCGAGCATCGCCTTTTTATTCAGAATCACTCCGAGCGCGGGTAGGTCTGCATCCTCCAGAGCCAGAGAATTATCCATGCGCGTCCCTCTCATAGAGCATTCAAATAAAGTTCGTAGCATGTCATTCTGAACAGCGTGAAGAATCTCTACGCGGCAACCAGAGATGCTTCGTCCCTCAGCATGACATTATCCGACTTTAACTCGAGTTGTCTATCAGAATGTGACGGGTGACGGGTGACGGGGTTTCATCCGCTCATCCGCTTTCTCGCGCTGTATTCCAGCGCACCATCCGTTGACAATGTACGCGCGAGTTTTTCTTGTGCAATTTCCACCAGCCGCGCGGACAGCTGGGAATAGGGGCTGCGTCGAAAGGCGCGTACGGCTTTTTGAACCAGCGCGATTCCTTCGCGCCAAGCGACTCGTCGCTGCCAGTCGCTGCCGCAATCGGCGGCGCGGCAGCCCAATTGGTTTCCGGTTCACTCGCCCGATATTTTTCCAGCGTCGCGAGAAAAGCGCCGACATCCCGCGCCGGGTCCGCGCTCCCCGCGTGATCGAAATCAATCAAGCCCACGCTGCGCCCGTCAATCAAGAGTTGACTCGGCTTGCAATCGCCGTGAGTCAGGCAAAATTGGAGCGCGCTCGAATCTGCGCCGCGTTCTAAAATTTCAAGGCAATCATCCAGCCGCCGCGCGAGTTCCGGGACGAGGCGCGCGATTCGCCGCGTGTGCCGCCGCAGACGCGCGAGATCATCGCGGGCGTCATAACGCGGACCCACCACGGGCGCGCGGGCGTGCAGCGCCGCCAAGCCGCGCGCAACGCGAGGCATCACATTCCCCGCGTCACAACCGGAATTCAAGTCCTTGAGGGAGCGACCGGGGACTGCCCCTTGCAGCAAAAGCCCGTACTCGTCGAAAAAAGCAAGCGGTTCGGCGGTCATCAAATCGCGCGGGGCAATGTTCGCCGACCACACAGCTTGCATGAGCTGGAATGTCTGCCGCCCCTTGCCGGGCGGATAGACCTTGCCATAGATCATACTGCCGTCGCGCAAGCGATAGCGCAGCGTCGCCCGGCGTCCCGCGCGGTAGCGCAGTAATTCCGCTTGTACGTCGCCTCCATTGCTCGATTCCGCCAAGTCCGCTGCGAGGAGCGGCTGAACCGTCCGCGGCTGCGCGGCGAGCAGCAGTCCCGGCAGCATATCGTCTACCGGAAAGACCTCGAGCACCAAGCCATCGTCTTGCCGATATGCTGCCTTTGACTTCCACACACCATGTTCATTCGTCGCCTGTGCGGCGAGCTGCCGGGCGGATGCAAATGCTGCTGTCGCCTCCTCCGGCGCGTGGAACAATTTGGCGACAACGTGGTGGCGCGCGTGCGCGCGGTCACGCGGCGCGGCGAGTTCGACCGCGTACAGAATGGTGACGCGTTGCCCCGGGTCGTACGTCATGTCTTGAATGCGGCAGCTCTGTACCGTCGCGTCGTTGACCAATGTTTCTTGCAGCAGCCCGCACAGCGCCTGTCGGTTCAACAAGCGTTCGAGCGCCGGGAGTCGCGCATCGTTCCACATCATCTTTCGCCTTCCTGCGCAGCCAGCCGCTCTGCCGCGCGCACCAAGTCCTCGCTCCGGTGACAGCTCGCGGCGTCGAGCGTAAAAATGGATCGCAAAATGATTTTTACCAAAGCCGCCGCTTCAAACGCCGTGACCGCGCGCGGGTCGAGCTGCGGGTTCGCTTGGCGATAACTTGCAAGAAAATTGCGTCTCACTTGTTCGATCAAATCGTCAGCGATGGAGCGCCGCAGCCCAAGTCGCGTCAAGTTTGCCAAAAAGTTCCCCACGTCGAGCGCGGGGTCTGCCCGGCAGCAGGTGTCCGCGTCCAGAATCGCGACGCGTCCGGCATCGAACAATAGTTGATTGTGACGCCACGCGCCGTGCGCGAATACTGGCTGTTCTTGCACCCGTGCCGCTGTCTCGGACAATGTGTCCAGAATGCTCGACACGCGGCGGCTCAACTCGGGCGCGATCGGTTCCAGCGATGCAGCTTGCTCGCGCAGCGCGGCAATTTCGACCGCCAGCGTTTTGAGCGGAACATCGTAAACCGGCGCACGGTGGAACGCGGCGAGCGCGCGCGCGACCATCGCCGCGCTCTGTACAAGGGCGGCATCGTCGGCGCGCCGCCAAATTTCGAGCAGGGGCTTGCCGGGCATTTGCCGGAGCAGCAGCGTTTGTTGGTCTGGCAGGTAGTCGAACGGCGACGCGACGCGCAGCTGCGGATGCGCGTGGAACGCGCTGGCAAGCCGCTGCTGGATGTCGTACAAACGCGCGCCGCGTTCGTCGCGGTACACCTTGGCAAATAAGGTTGGCTGCGGCGGCGCGGCATCACAGCGGAGCACGCATCTACGCCATGGTTTATAGCTCACCGGCGCAGTAGTAACGGATTCATTCGTTGCGCGTCCCGTAGTAACGAATTCATTCGTTGCGTGCGCCAAGCCCGGGAGCCGCACGTCGAGCGGATAGACTTGAAGCAGCAGTCGCCGCGCGGGCACATACATCAGCGCCGCTTTGAGCGGGAATCTGCGCTGGCGCGCGACCAAGTCGGCGAGCGCGCGGGTGCTTGCACGCTCAGACACCCGGCATCCTTCGTCGTCGGGATAAAACTTGCCGGAAATGAGCAGCGTTTTTTGCTCGTCGCGGCGCGAGTCATGCACCACCATCTTGTACAACACGACACAGCTCTTGCCGGGGGAATAGCGCACGTACGCGATGCGGCAGTTTGTGACGACGAGCTGCGGCGCGGCAAATTCACGCAACGCATCCGTGAGCACGGCGCGCATCGCGTCCGCATGAATCGCGGTGTGCAATTCAGCCAGCGCGGGATCGCGCAGCAAACGAATATCCATTTCCGTCACCCGTCACCCGTCACATTTTCAGAGAGCATACAGAGGTTGGCGACATGCGACAGCATGTCCGCCAACCGAGTGATCCACGAAGCACACGAAGGACACCAAGATTCTTCGTGTGCTTAGCCTAAATTTCGCACTTTAACAAGCGGATAGCGATAGAGCGCCCCTTTTGTGGTAGAGTATAGAGTGTACGTAACCACACTCTACCGGAGCGCTCCACATGGACGCTACCACAAAAACGCGTTGGATGCACACCTTAGGACTCGTCCATAAATAAGTTGAGCACTTTTCCACAAAAAGCCGGCATGAAATCGTTTACAATGGCGATTCTTGGGGCACTTTAATGGCAAACTGCTCAAGTTATTGTTGGACGAATCCTTACTCTGGCTCGGCTGGTTCTTGATTCTGCTGGCCTTGAGCTTCAGCTGGACGGGAGCAATGCGACTGGGCGAGCCGACCGTCGTCGCACTGGTCGTGACGCATGACCCCCAGCAAGGCACCCTGTTCCCCTGGCAACTCCGCCGCCGTTGGCGCAAGTGGGCGTGGCGCCACTATCAGACCGCACGCCGCGCCTACCAGCGGGCGCGCTGGGCCGCACGCCTAGCGCGCCTGGTGGTCGCCGGCACCCTCCGCTTCGCCACCCTGGTGGATTGGCTCACCCGCGCCCAACTCCGCCGCCACTTGGGTGCCTTGCCGGTCTTGTATGGCTTGCTCGAAATCCTGCAAGTGCGTGCCACCATCAACCGCTACTGCCCCAGTGCCGCCGAACTGGACTATGGCACGGTGGCACTGGTTCTGATCCTCAATCGTCTGGTGGCGCCCCGCCCTCTGTACAAAGTCGCGGATTGGTTAGCGCAAACCATACTC
>JACQWQ010000174.1 GCA_016209205.1 Chloroflexota bacterium | reverse complement strand
TTGCCGTACGAAGTGTTGTCGCTCAAGGTGAACCAGCAGTGGACTTTTTCCGAGCACGAGAATCGCTACGTCAGCGTTGCCGACACCTTGCGCGGCGCGCTGAGCATCAATCCGCACCTACGCGTGTTTGTCGCGAACGGCTATTACGATCTGGCGACGCCGTACTATGCCACACAGTACACGTTCAATCATCTCGGACTGGACGCCAGTTTGCGCGGCAACGTGACGATGGGCTATTACGAAGCGGGACACATGATGTACATTCATCTGCCGTCGCTGGGAAAATTGAAGAAGGATTTGGCAGAGTTTGTGCGCGGGGCGATTCTGCAGGTGTGAAATAGCTGCACACAAAAAATCGGCGGGCACTCGCCGATTTTTTTATGCCTCCCTGCTTTCCATAAAAAACGTCCACGCAAACTGGACGCCGAGAAAAACGATCAGCGCGAGCAATACGCCTTCCACCAACAACGGCGTGATGCCGATGGCGCGCAAAACTCCCGGCGCCAGCGCAAAGATGACAATCAGAACATAAATCAGCAGCGCGGCATAACGCGCGCCGCGCGCAAACGCGGATTGGTTCGCGAGCGCGTTGGCGCGCAAGAGCATCGCCGTCTCGACAATCCCTAGCACGCCCGCGACGATGAACGCAAGCTGCCAGAGAATGCTCACTTCGGCGGCGAGCAGCGAAAACAAACTCATCGCGCCCGGCAAAACAAAATACAGCGAGATGTTGTACGCGGTGCGGCGGCGTGCGGCATCGCGCAGGAACAAATCATATTTGAACTGGACGACGACCCACCACAAACCGAGCAGCGCAAAACAAATCTGCGCGCTCGTCGCGTAAAATGTTTCGAGCATCACTCGCCTCCTCGGGGGGCAACCAGAAGGGGGGCAACCACGAGGGATTGCCCCTACACCCCCCACACCAAATTGGAACGTGCTTTAGAAATCCACCGTGATACGCGTCGGCTCTACATGGTCTTCGACAATCCGCACTTGCTCTTGCACAAGCCCGAACCAGTAGAACGGGTCTACCTTCGGCGGTTTGTCAATGATCTTGATGCCGCCTGAAATCCGCACCACTTGCCCGGGCATCAAATAATAAATCGTCTTGCCTTCGCGTTCGACCCTGGTCAATTCGTTGTTCATGCCCAATTGCCAGCGGTACGGATACTGTCGCCCGATGGAATTGCCTTCGGAATCCACGCCCAGCCGCCAAATACCGGGCTCTTCAAATTGCTCGACGACGGAATAATTTTGATTCGTCGTGTAGGTGAAGCCCGGTTCGGGTCCTTTGGTGCGAATCGGCACCGTGCCCACATTTTTTACGGTGACGGTAAAGTAGAGCGTTTCGCCTAGCGGCACGACAGTCGGACTGAAATCCCCCGCGCTGCCGATGATGGCGGCGCGCGGCGTGCCACCATTCTTGATGGTCAGCGGCGCTCGTTCCGTCACCGTATTGCCGTTGGCGTCCACCGCTTCCGCGATGATCGTGTAATTGCCGTCGGGGGGGGGGGGCGCGCCGCGATCAATCCCCGCATCGTAATCGTACTCGTGTGGACCGATTTCGCTCAACTTGTCCTCGGTCAACAATGTTGTTTCCTTTTTCTCGTCAATCGGATACTTTTGCGGGTGCCCTTTACCCGAATTGCCGTCGGTGAGATATACCGTGACGCGCGCGGGTTTCGTCAAATAGTAGCGAATGATCACGCGGTCGTCGAGACCGTCCTGATTCGGCGTAAACTCTTGCGGGAACACGGTAAAATTTTGCAGTTCGGGCAGCGATGTGTCCGCGTTGATAATGTTCAGCGTCGCGGTCTTTTCTTCGTACACGCCGTTCGCATCTTGCGCGGTCACGACAACCTGATACGCGCCGTCGTTCAGCGTACGATTGTCCACCGAGCCGCCAAACAAAATTTGAAAATCGCCCGCCGCGCGCGATTGATTTTCGCGCAGCACATATTTGCCCGCGCCGTCTTGCAAATAGATGCTTACGTGCGCGGGACGCGACAGGGAATAACCGATTTTCGTCGCGCGATTTTTTTCACCCGGGCGCGGCGAGATGGTTTCGGGGTCAACCGTGACGCTGGTCAACAGCGGCGTATTGCCGCACGCGGTCACGACGAGCAAAAGCGTCGTAAACAAAAATATATAAAACTTGTTCATATCGTTTTTCTTTTGACTGCGGAGGGTTCGTCGTTCAACCATCGCTCAAAATAAATGCCATCTTGTACCTGATGCGTGATGTGAAAACCATTGCGCAAATAAAACGCGATGGCATCGTGCCATGTATCCGTCGTACTGGTGATGACGCGCTGGAAACCCTGCGCACGCGCGGCATTACACAGCCCGTGCAAAATCAGTGTGCCAATGCCGCGCGTACGAAAATTTTTCTTGACCGACATGCGCACGATTTTAGCGTCGCGCGCTGTATGCGGCACCAACGCGCCGCAGCCGACAATTTCATTACTGCTTTGTGCGACTAAAAAGGTCGCGTTGGCGTACGTTGTCGCAATGTCGTCGAGGTCGGGATTTTTTGTCGGGTCGAGAAAACCCCAATGCTCAACCAGTCCGTCAAGAATCAACTGCTTGACCGCAGCTTGGTCCGTGCGCCGAAACGGTGCAAGCTGTATCATATCCAACAACAAATCGCCCGTCATCAGTCGTCAGTGATCAGTGATCAGTCATCAGTCATCAGTCATCAGTTGTCAGTTATCAGTTGTCAGTTATCAGTCTCCAATCTCCAATCTCCAACCTCCAATTTCCAATTTCTAATTTCTAATTTCCAATCTCCACTTGTCCCACAATCAATGCGTCGCCAATGTCCTTGCCCTGCGCATCGAACACGCGCAAGCGCGTGCCGTTCGCATCGTACAAGCCGATTTCGATTCTATACACACCCGGCGGCGCGTTGTCGTCTGCTTTCACGCGATACGCGTCCGCAATCGTTTGCTGCGGCGTCCACGCGTTCGTCGGCAGCTTGCCGTCAACGGGAAGGCGGTCCACTTGCCCCCACAAGAAGTTATTTTGCGCGGGATTGTACTGTGCGCCGAGCAAATGCACAAAGACCGTATAACTCGTGTCGAGCGGCGCATCCGTTTGCCAGAATAATGTGATGGGTAATCCTGAGCTGGTCGAAGGATCACCCGCACGCACAGATGCCCTTGGCAAAGTAACGCCTATCAGACGAATCGCCCCTCCAAATCGTTCACTGCGCGGCTCCATCCCCGCGCCGCTCGTCACGCCGATCTTTTCGCGCGGCAAGACACGAATTGTGCCGAGGGGCAACGCGTTGAGCCGCGCTTGAGCGACGACGCGCAAATCGTTCGCGTTTACATCGGGCGGAATCTGCAAATCGGCTTGGGCGCGTTCGTGTGCGCCAATCGAAATCGGCGCGGAAACGCTGGCGACAACCTCCCCGTTCGATTTTTGCAAAGACAAATTGAGTGTTGCCAAATCTTGCGCTTGCCAGTACGTCACGACGCGCACGACATCGCCCGCCAATGCTTCGCGCGCCGGCAAATCCACGCCGACCAATTTCAGACGGTCATCGAACACGTCATTGCGCGCGACGAGCGGCGAAAAATTCTCGGGCGCGGCGTCTTTGACATTGCGCAGCGTATCCGCGTACAACGCGAGGCGTTTATCGCCAAAGGTTTGTTCGTATTGCTTCGGCAAACGTTCCGCGATTTTTTGTTCCACCAGACGCCGCGGGTCCTTTTGCAGTGCGTCGGGAATCGTCACGACCCACACGCCGCGATGCTGCAATGCGTCGGCTGCGACCCGCTGCGCGGTTGCTTGATTCACTGGCGCGCCGTTCGGCACACCAATCCACGCGAGCGGACGTTTCAGATAATACAGAAACGTCGGATACTCTTGATCGGTGTTCAAAACAATCGCGTCGTCCGGCGCGGCAAAATTGTTAATCATCTGCGCGACGGTGGTGTATTCATCGCGCAGTACGCGTTCCCGATAGTAATCGGTCAAAGTAAACAGCTGCGCGCCGACAATTAACACCGCAACTGTCGCGGCTGCATATTTTGAGTAACGCGTGAGATACCACACGCCTAACGCGAGCAGCAGCATGAACGCGGGCGTGAGCATCATCAAATAGCGCGCTTGAATTTTCGGCGCAAAGATCGCGGCGGGCGTGAGCGAAAGCAAATAGATCAACGCGGGCGGAATGAGGACGATGAGGAGCATGTAGAGTGTGCCCCAGCTTTTCGAGAGACTGGAGACTGGAGATTGGAGGTTGGAAGTTGGAGGTTGGAAATTGGAGGTTGGAAATTGGAGGTTGGAAATTGGAAACTGATGACTGATCACTGACGACTGATGACTGACGACTGATGACTGATCACTGATCACTGATGACTGATCACTGACGACTGATGACTGATCACTGGTGACTGATGACTGATGACGGGCGAGAATCCACCCCACACTCAATCCCGCGACCACTACCAAGCCCAACACAATCCAGGTGTAATTTTCAATGTACGTCGTCACGCCCAGCGACAACACCGTCGCGGCGAGGCGCAAGAACAATCCAAAATCAAATGCCGGCGCGGCGGTCCACGTTGCGCCATTTCGCAAATAAATATAAAGCCACGGTGCGAGCAATATCACAACCGCGATTTGCGCCGCGCTCCATTTCAAAAAAAGCGGCAATGGGTTTTTCCCCGCGCGCCATTGCGCCAACAAAATGATTCCGACAAAGACATTGTTTGCCAAAAGAATCAACGCCGCAAGGTAATGCGAAAACAAAGCGAGAGCCGCGGATAGCGTATAGCCGATAGCATATAGCCAACCGCCAACCGCCATCCGCCATCTGCCATTTGCTGTCTGCCACCCGCTATCCGCCATCCGCCACACAAACCAAACGCTTGCCCACGCGAAAAACGCGGACAACGTATAATTTTTTATATCTTGGGACCACCAAATCTGAAAACGCGCGAGCGCGAGAAACAATGCCGCGAGCAAACCCAACCGCGCGCCGCCAATCTCTTTGCCGATGAGATACAGCAATGCGACGCCGAG
>JACQWQ010000170.1 GCA_016209205.1 Chloroflexota bacterium | reverse complement strand
CTCCAAGTGCAACTTGTCCATGATATTGCGCAAATGATGACGCAGCGTGCGCGGCGCAATTCCCAATCCCGCCATGATTTCCGCGTCGGTCTTGCCGCGCGCCAGCAAGCGCAACACGTTCGTTTCTTGCACCGTGAGTTCCACCGCTGGCATCAGCGCCCATTCCACCAACTTTTTTGAAATGCGTTGGCTGAACCACGTCCCGCCGCGCGCAACGGTTTCGATGGCTTGGAACAGATTTTCCGCGGACTCGTCTTTGGTGACGTAGCCCACCGCGCCGTTTTGCAGCATTCCCATCACGTCGTCATATTCTTCGTGCGCGGAATAGCCGATGAGGCGTGAGGGATAACCGCGTGCTTGCGCGAGCGCAGCAACTTCCCATCCAGATAGATCCGGCAAACGACAATCCAACAAGACAATGTCCGGGCGTTCGCGTTCCATCCACGCGAGCGCGGTTGCGCCGTCGTTCGCCTCGCCAATAATTTTGAAATTCTCACTGTGCGCGAGCGCCTGCCGGACTCCCTCGAACAGCAGGGCACAATCGTCCACGACCAAAACCCGAACCCATTCCTTCATCTATGCAGTTCTCCTTCCAAACGAGCGGTTCTGGCAGCGAGCCAAGGCTGCGCAATTATATCTTTGATAGTACCTGCGCCAAAATCATTTTCCCGTGCGTGCGGCGGTAGGTCACTAGGGCGTCACAGAGATTTCTCGCTCCGCTGCACAGAAACTTCCATCTGTCATTCTGAAGGGACATGCGATGTAGGCGATGGGAATACATCGCACATCGCCAGAATCTCTACGCCAAACCAGAGATGCTTCGTCCCTCAGCATGACAGTTTCTGCGGGTCACGCAGCCCGCGTGGGCTGGACATCTCGAAATGACAGTTGCCCCGACTTTGCAAAAGCCCTGGGTAGGTCACTCAGCCTGTTTTCGACACTACGACCAGTGCTACCATACCGAATGTTGCTGTAGCATATATCGCGTAGAACAAGTGTGCCGAACAGATGTAATCACAAGATGTAGCCAGAGTTTTCAGCGATCCACTACATCTCGTATGCGAACGGGCGTTCTATGTCGAAAACAGGCTCAGGTGCTTGCATCGGCAGTCGTTCTGTGCTTGAATGGTGGCGTCACCGCCCGTCGTTCACGCATCGAGGCACATCCCATGCGCTGCCCCAAGTGCAATCAACCTCGCTTTGATCTAAATCTCCCCTGTCCGCACTGTCAATTTTTTGGCGACCCCGCGGTAGTTCGAGAACTCGACCATGTTGATTGGTTACTGAACGAAACATCCCGTTGGACGCGCAATCTCGAAACACAGGCGCTCGTGGATTATTACCGTGCGCGTCAACGCCGTTTGCTCATTTCACTGGGTTTGCGTTTCGAGCGGGGCGCTGTGCCCGAAGCATGGCGGCAGGTGCGCCAACGCGAATTTTTGCGCGAGACGCTGCGCCGCTGGCAAAACGCCGGTTTGTTCAAGCCCGAACGCCTGTCAGCAATTCTCGCGGAAATCGAACGCGAACGCGGCGAACTGCGCGGCAAACTGGAAGGTTACGACGCGCCGATCATTGTCGAAAACGAACGCACGCGGCTCGATGCGGTCAACTATGTGCTCGCGTTCGTAAACAGCTTGGACGCGGAACGCGATCTTGCCTCAGTCAACGCCGGCGCACGCATGCGTGCGCCGCTCTTGGCGGAACAAGCGCGCTTGGAAAGCGCGCTCGGTTTGCGTCCCACCGCGCCGCCCCCAATGGAGGAACAACCGGCGGCAGTGGCGGCGCCGGTTTCACCTGCCATCGCGGTGGAGCCGCCTGCCGCCCCCCCCCCTTCCCCGCCCCCACCGCGTTTGCCGCTGCGCGACCGTTTTTGGAGCACGCTGCTTTCGGAACGCACGCTTCAGGCGCTGCTTTTTGTCGGCATCTTTTTGCTTTTCGCCGCAGCGATCTCATTTGTCTTGATCGGCTGGACCGGTTTTTCCGCGCCGGTGCGCGTCGCCATCCCAACCGGTTTTACCGCGCTCTTTTTCGCGCTGGGTTGGTACATTCGAAATCGCACCGAATTGTACCGTTCGGGCATTGCGTTGAGCGCGATTGGCTCGCTGCTCATTCCGATTGACCTCTACACTGTCTATGCCAATTTCGACATTCCGCCCGATTTTACGCCGACGTTTTGGACGATTGCTTCGCTGGTCTGCCTCGGCGCGTACATTGTCGTCACACTCCGCATTCCGAGTCGCCTGTTTGGTTATCTCGTCGTCGTCGCGGCGGGCAGCGCGGCGCTGGCGTTGGTAGAACTCGGGCATCAATTTCTAAATGTTTCGCTCGATTGGCGCACCGCCGCGCTTTCCTTGTTGTCCGCCGCGCTCGTCGTCGCGGCAACATTTCTAAATCGCGCCCCCCCCCCTTCCATCGAAGCAAAACCGAATCGCGTGCGCGCGTTCGTTTCGGCATGGATCACGCCGCGCACGCCAGCGCAGCTCCGAGAACATCCCGTCATCGCGTTTGCCGAACCGATGCGCAATCTCGCTTTGCTCACCGTAACGGTGGTGATGCTGTTTACATTGGGCTGGCGTTATCTCGAACGCGACCCGTTCGACACGCTGCATTATGCGCTGACGGTGAATTGGTGGGTCGGCGGATTTATTTTTGGCTGGGGCGCAATATACTATCGCAGTCGCGGCTTGGGAATTTTAGCAGCAATCACTTTGCCCGTCGCGGCGTACCTGACCCAAGCCGCCATCTTTGCCCAATTCAATATCAACAATGCGTGGCACGCGCTCGGTTTGGCGTTGTTGGCGCCGCTGTATTTTTTCACCGGACACAAATTGCGGCACGACGCGCGGTTTGACGATCCGGTATTGCGCGGGCACGGACGCACGGCGGCGGGGTGGGGCATCGCGTTACTTGTGGTCGCCGCGTTGTGGTCGCTCACCGATTTGACGAGCGGCGCGGCAGCGGCAGCCAGTCACGCGATCCTCGCGGCGTCGGTGGTCATGGCGGCGTGGCTCTGGCAGCAACCGCGCTGGATGTATTTTGCTTCGCTGTTTTCGTTCACGTCCATCACCTTTGCCATGACACAATTGGGACAGAGCATGTCGCAGTATTCCATCGGCTGGGCATCGCTCGCCATCGCGCATATTGTGATTGCGTTGAACGCGCAATCTCGAATTTTGAATTTTGAATTTCGATCCCTCACGGAGCCTGCCACGCTGCCGCTCGCAGCGGTGGTTCGGGACAAGTTTTCGATTTTCGTATCGCCGCTTGTGCGCGCGGGATACGTCATCGCCGCGCTCGCGGTGTTGCTGCCGCTGTATCCGTACGACGGAAATTTGCTCGCCTACACACTGGCAAATTGGATTGGCTTGGCAGCGTGGGGCGCGCGGCTCGCGCATGTGGGACAGCCGGGGTTTGTGGCGCAAAACGCGACGCAAGCAAAAAAGGAGACTGGAGAACCGAGACTGGAGACTGGCAACTGGTCACTGATTACTGGTTACTGGTCACTGCTCACTGATTACTGGCCACTGGCTTTTTTCCACTGGCTCACCGCGCTGCCTTTGCCTTTTTGGCTGTGGGTGGTATTTGCGAATTTTGGCGCGCTCGATGAAAAATTTCCGCTGGCGCTCGCGGCGTTGGCGTGGGCTTGTTATGCGCTCGCGCGTCGGTTGGCACGCGTGCGCGCGGCATATCGTTTCCCGTGGCACGTGACGAGCATCGGTGTCAGCATTGCGGCGGTGTATGCCGCGTTCGTCGTCGCGCCGAGCACGTTTGCGCCGCCGATTGTGCTGCTTGTCGCGGGCGCGTTGTATTTTGTAGATGCGTTTGCGTGGCGCGAGGCCAAGCGCACAGCGCTGCAATGGAATCGCCAAGCCATCGAATTGGCGGCGGGCGCGCTCGTCACGGCGTGGGGCATCGCGTTGGGAATGGAACGCGCGTACGTCATTTTTGACGCGGTGACGTTGGGCATTGCAGCGGTTGTCGTGGCGTACATTGGCGCGGGGTTGTATGTCGAACGGCGACGCTGGCGGGCGCAAGAATTTTTATTGCCGCTGTATCTTGCGGCGCACGTCTTGGCGTTCATCGTGCTGCTGCGCGTCTACACGTTTCCGTTTTACGAGTTGATTCGGCGCGCCGAGTGGACGGATGCGATGCACTGGTGGGGCGCGGCGGCGCAAGTTACGTTGGGCGCCGGTTACGCGCTGTATGCGTGGGGCACGTTCAAGCAGCGTTGGGCGTTCGCGTCGGTGTGGCTGGCGGCGGCGGGCGTCGGTTTTGTGCTGTTGTTGGAAAGCACGGGCACGGGACGCCTCGCGCTGTGGCTCGGCTTGGGCGCGGCGGCAATGATTTTGTCCGAACGCATTTTGTATCGCTATCGCCGCAAATCGCCGTACACGCGACTTGTGTGGTGGTTGTATCGTCGCCCGCTGCTGGTCACGGGCTGGCTCACGTCCGCGTTGGTGATATTTCTTGCGTTGTTCCGCAATCTCGTGTGGCTCGGCGGCGGACGCATCCAACAAACGTGGGCGGCGGTCGCGCTGCTGTTGATGGTCGCGTTGTACGCGCTGTCCGCGCGTTTGTTTCGTCAGGCGCGCTTTACGTGGCTCGCTGCGCTGCTCGTGTTTGTGCCGTGGACGATTCTCACGAATCTCAGTTGGCTCGTGCTGGAACAACCCAGCGCGCCCGCATTCGCCATCAGTTGGGTCTTGCTCGCGTGGTTGTTGTTGGTGATCGCGTTAGGAGTCGCGCGCATTGCTTCCACCTCTTACGCGCTCGCGCCCAAAACGGTCGCGCATGTTTTATTGCCGTTCGCGCTGCTGTGGGGCATGTTTCACATAGACACGAGTCGCATTACGTTTGCATTAGCGATTGCGTACTACAGTTTTGCGGCATGGTTGGATTATCGGCGGCTGGAGACTGGAGACTGGAGACTGGAGACTGATAACTGGCGACTGATGACTGGTCACTGGTCACTGATTACTGATTACTCCAAATTTCTCTATCCCGCGCTGGGCTTCGTGCCGATTTGGTGTGTGTATCTGTTGGCGTCGTTTGTGCGCGGCGCGCCGAATGAAATTTTTGGCTTGATGCTGATTGTGTTTGCGCCGCTCGGTTTGGCGATGGGGCAGTGGTTGGAGCGCATCGCGCCGCGCCGCGAATTTGGCGGACGTTATGCGCTGCCCGCGTATCTCACGGGTTACATCGCGACGATTTTTGGAACGCTGTTGGTTGCGCACGTTCCCGCGTTATTGTCGCTGGTGCTGGTCTATGACGTGACGATGTTGATCGTGTCGGCGCGCGTGTTTCGCAATCCGTTGTGGTTGTATCCCGCCGTCGTGCTCACACCGCTCGCGCTGGGACTCGCGCTGCGCGAAGGCAACGTTCCGGCGAATCGTTTCGGTTGGTGGTTTCTGGCGCTCGCCGCGCTGTATTTTGCAATGACATGGGTGCTGCGACGCAAAAACGCGGCGGGCGACGCGCCGCTGCACGCGTACGGTACACCGACTTTGATGGCGGGGTTTGCGCTCATCGCGTTGGCTTTGCCGCCATCGTCGTTGGACCGCGAAGGCGCGTTGTGGGGTTACGCGGGCGCGACGCTGTTGTACGTCGTCACCGCGTTTTGGCTGCGTCAACCGCTGCTGCTCACACCCGCGAGCGCGTTGGTCGTCGTGCCGTACGCGGTCGTATTGCAAAATTCCGCGCTCGAGCCGCGCTATTACGGTTTAGCATTGCTGCTCGGCGCGGTCGTCGCGCTCGCGCTCGGTTGGCTGTTGGACAAACGCTTTGGCGCGTGGCGCGATTTTCCGCGGGATGCGATGCTCAACCTTGACAGCAAGCACCCAGGTCCGAATTGGGGTGCGGCGCTGGCAGAACGTTTCTTGAATTGGTGGGCGCTGCCGCTGTACGTATTGGGTTTGGGATTGGCGCTTTTTAGCCCCGCGTATACATCCGGTGCGGATTTACATGCGCTCCATTATGCGGCGCTGATGTTGGTATTCGCATGGACGATGTGGCGTTTTCGTTTGCGCGTGTGGTTGTTGGCGTGCGCGCTCGCGGGACACGCCGCGTACTTGGCTTGGCTAAACACGTGGGGCGTTGGTTTGACGCAAGTGGAATTTGGCGTGAACTTGTTGCCGATTGTCGTGGTCACAACGTTGGCGGCGTTGTGGATTGAAAAGCGACGCGGCGAAGGGTCGCCACTCGATCAAGCGCGCGTGTGGATTGGCTGGTCGCGTCCACTCTATGTCTTGGCATTTTTCGACCTGTTCTTCCTACAAAGCGTCAGTCTGGAACGCGGGACGCTGGCAGGCGTCCTCATCACCGTGATGTTCGCGCTGCTGCTTGCCGTACTCGCGACCGCGTGGAACTCGCGTTACGTGCCGTACGGGAGCGCGGTCTTGGGCATCGTCGCATATCAACAGTGGCTCAATACATTGCCGCGCGGCGAATTGTACGGTTGGCCCGTCGGGCTGGCATATCTCACGCTCGGGTATGGTCTCGTCGGATTCGCGCTCGCGTTGGCGCCTGCGAAAAATTCGTCGTCCACTTGGCGCAGAGAGTGGTTGAAGCGTATGGCAAGACTTTGGGCAAGACCACTGCAATATGTGAGCTTGCTTTTCTCGGTCATCATTCTCCTTTTGACGCTGTATCTCGGCGCAGACATTGTGGGTTGGACGGTGCGCGCGTTGTTTGGCGTGCCGGTGCGCGAAATTGTGAAACTGCCGGTCGCGCAAATGTTTGAAAGTGTGTTGGCGCTGTTGGGCTTGCTGTATCTAGGCGCGGCATTTACGTACCGGCGCGTACGTTTTGGCTATGTTGCTATCGGCGTGCTGCTGCTGGCGTGGATGATTCACGCGTTTTACGTGCAGCAATGGGACGACCGCGCGAGCATTCAATGGTACGCGATTCCGTCTGGTTTGTATTTGCTGGGCATCGCGTATCTCGAAGCGCAACGCGGGCACAAGCAGCTCGCGCGCTGGATTGATTACGCGGCAATGACGCTAATGATGGGTTCGCTGTTTTGGCAGACGCTGTTGTACGGTTGGAGTTACGCGTTACTGTTGGGCGCGGAAGGATTCGCGTCGTTTTGGTGGGGCAGCGCGCGGCGCTTGCGGCGTTTTCTGTACATTGGCATTCTTGGCGTGGTGCTGGCGACGTTGGCGCAGTTGTTGAACGCGCTGCAATCGGTGAATCAGTGGATTATTTTTGGCTTGATCGGTTTGCTCGTGGTCGTCACCGCCATCCTCGTCGAGCGCAAATTGGAAGACATTAAAGCGTGGCAGCAAATTTTAGAGACTTGGGAGTAAGCACCTTTTTTTGGACGCGGATGGACGCGGAGAAGACCAAGGATAGTTTTGAAATCCGCGTTCATCCGCGAAAATCCGCGTCCTATCAAAGAAACGTCATCGAATCGAATTCGCTGATTGAATTCGACCACTCAACGAAGCGTTGCAAAAAAATAACGAAAGCAACTCATTCTTTGTGTTCGTTCTTTCATTCTTTTGCCGTAGTTTTCCAAACTGCGGGAGGATTTCGCCAGCAGAATCATTGGATTCGATGATGCGAGTGCAACATACGATGCGCAAACAAACCCTAACGTTGATTCAATGGGGTGGGATGTTGTTGTTCCTCGCCGGTCTGCCGGTCGCGCTCGGCTGTTTTTGCCTTACCGTGTTGTCACTCTCGAGCCGCTCTGCAGAAGGTACGATTTTCGTCAGTGGAGTGTGGGCGTTCGCGCTGCTCACACTCGGCGCGGGCTGGACGGCATTTCAGCACGCGTCCAATTCGCTGCGCGGCAAAGTATCCAAACCGCTGCGCTTGCCGAACGCGCTCGTGTTTGTGGGCGTTTTTGGTTTGAGCGTCGCGCTCGGTTTGTTTGCGGCGCAAGCGCGTGTTTTACCCACGCTGATTCTTCCGCTTGTGATCATCATAGCCGCCGTACTGCCGCCGTTGTTCGCAATCCTTTGGTTTGCGCGCGGGCGTTTCGGCGAGGTGACGTGGCGGCGCGGGCTGTCGGCATTCGCGGGCGGCGCGACGGTGAGCGTGGTCATCGCGCTGGCGCTCGAAATCGTTCTCCCCGTTTTTGTTTTGGGCATTCTGAATTTTTTCACGCCGATCGTACAAAACGTCCGCACGCTGTTGAACTTGTTGGCGGATGCGGACATTGCCGCCGCGCTGACGAATCCCGTTTTTCTGGTCGTGCTCGCGCAAATGGCAATCGTCGCGCCGTTGGTCGAAGAATTTGCCAAACCGTTGATTACCCTGCCGGTGCTGCGTTATCTCAAACGCCGCGAAGCGTTTCTCATCGCGGCGTTGGCGGGCGCGGGCTTTGCGGCAGTGGAAAATGTGATCTATGCCGGTTTTGGTTTGCAGCTCTGGGCAGGCGTGCTGCTCGTGCGCGCGTTGGGCGGCGCGATTCATCCGTTGGGTGCAGGGCTGACAGGTTTGGGCTGGCAAGACGTTTTGCAGCACGCGCCCAATGCGCGGGGCAACTGGTTGAAACGCTATGGCTTGGCGAGTGGGATCCACGCGTTGTGGAATGGCGGTTCGCTGATTCTGATGACGCTCGCGGGCGCGCAATTTTTTGGTGACCTGCCGCCGCGTTTGGAAATTGCGGGTTTGGCAATTCAAGGCGTGCTGCTCGCGTTCTTGTTGGTGTTGGGGCTCGCGGCGTTGTGGGCGGGCCGCGCGCTCGTTTCCAATACGGAAAAATCAAGTCAGGTGGGACATGAGCTTGACGCGTTGTTGCCCAAAACAGTCGCGCTGGAATTGCAGCTTTCGGACCGCGCACTGGCGATTTGGGCGCTGGCGTGCTTGGTGGTGATTGCGCCGGTCGGAGTGATTGCGCTGCGGGTGTTGTTCAAATAAGTTCCGTTGGTTGGAAACCCAACGGCAAAAGAAGGGAACGAATGAATGCCGTTGGTGAAACCCAACGGCAAAAGAAGGGAACGAATGAATGCCGTTGGTTGGAAACCCAACGGCAAAAAAAGGACGAATGAATTCGTTACTACGCCGCACAAATTTTTGGATCGCGTTCGTGTTGATTGCCGCGAATTTGTATGCGTGGAACGCGCTCGGCGCGCCCGCGCCGTACGTGGTCGCGCCGATTCGCGATCCCGAAGTCGTGACGCTGCTGGAATACATCGCGTCGGGCAATCATTCGGGCGAAGCGTGGCAAGTGACGCTGACCGAGCTGGAAGCGGAGCAAACGATTACGTGGTATTTGAAGCGCTATCCGCAAATTCCATTTCGGCATCCGCGCGTGCGCATTACGTCCGATTGGATCGCGGGCGAAGGCGACGCCACCATCGCGGGCTTGCAAGTCCACATCGGCGCGAAAGCGCGCATCGCCTTGCAAGACGGTTTGCCCGTCGTCACCATCCTTGATCTGACGCTGCCGCTGCCGCCGCCGATTCGTTCGGCATTGGAAGCGGAACTGGACACGCAGCTGCAGCGCGCGGATCAGCTGCCCGTGCGTTTTACGTCGGCGGAATGGCAGGACGGTCAAGTCATCGTGCGCGGAGTGATTCGGTGAATGTCCATTACCCCCTTGAAAGAAACGGCAAGGCGGTTATAATGGGTTTGTAAAAGCTGTCACTCGTCACCTGTCACGTTCTCAAAGAAGTTGCTCATGCGCCTCACGGCGCACCCGCAGTCAATGAAAATGGGCGCGACGTAGTAATGTGCGATGTATTCCATCGCCTCAATCGTTCCTGTCAGCCCCAAACGAATAAATTCGTTACTACGGGTTGTTTCCAAAGGAGTGGAACTATGGCGCAATATACCAATGGCTTTGATTCGTATCAAGTATTCTATTACAGCGGACCGACCCAATTTCTAGCGGTCATTCAAGTCTATGCCTCGGGTGTCTTTAACGGGCGTATCGGTTTTTATCCCGATGCGGGTCCCGTCATTCCCAATGGTGAAATTCAACCGACCGGCGTCAAAGTTCCCGCGATCAACTATCCGATCAGTCACTTTGATGCCGTCATGGGCATACTGCGTTTTGAAAAGCCGCTGTATATTTTTCTCGATACTGGCACCGGCGTTGGTTTCCTGGGTACCGCCCAGCCAGAGCCCGTCGGCGAGCAAGAGGGAAAATAGAACGCCGCACGCGGGACAGCTTGTGTTACGAGCAAATTGACAAGTGCGTGGCAAAGTTGCCACGCACTCGCGCCGTTCTTTGGCGCAAAAAGTAGCGTGGCAACTTTGCACTCGTTCTAGGGATGAGCAAAAAAATGGACTGCGTTTGCAGTCCATTTTTTTGCGCGTCAAGGTGTCGGGCTTGGAGTCGGCGTATCTGTCGGCGCGAGGGTTGGTGGGGGACAATTCATTGTAAAGAGCGCATCGTTGGAATTGAACGCATTCGGCGTCAGCACTTGGATTTTGGCGGACCCGTTCAAGACCATTGGAGGCGCCGCGATTACACTCCACGTGTGCGGCGCAACATTTTGCGTGCCCGGTGCAAGGAACGTCAGGGTTTGCACAGGACTTGTGACGCCGTCGCTTTGAACCCATTGATACGTAACGACACCCGTCCCTGTCACCGTAACGTTGCCGCTAAAGGTGAACGTTTCCGAGCACGCGGTACTGGAAGTCGGTGTTACCTGCGCGGTCGCGCCGATGACTGTAAACGGCGGCACCGTCGGTGTAAACGTAGATGTCGGCGTCGGTGTGTCTGCCGGACAATTCAGAGTAAAAGTGGCTTGCGGCGACGACAAGCTGTTTGGCGAGAGCACCTGCACGCGCGCCCAACCCGTAAAGTTGACGCCCGGCGCGCCCAGCGTCCACGATTCAGACGCGACATTTTGTGTGCCGGCCGAGAAAAAATTAAGTGACTGGACCGGACTCAATGTGCCGTCGCTGCGAACCCATTGATAGTTGACAATGCCGCCGCCGTTCGTCGTGATCGTGCCATTAAAGTTGAATGTTTGCGGACAGGTATTGCTGAACGGCGGCATAACCGCTGCCGTTGCATTCGTCACGGCAAACGCGGGGGTGGTCGGCGTAAACGTCGGCGTAAACGTCGCGGGCGCACAGGACAAGCTAAAGTTGGCTTGCGGCGACGAGATATTATTTGGCGAAAGCACCTGCACGCGCGCCCAACCGCTAAAGTTTGAATTCAGCGACCACGTTTCCGCTGTCACATTTTGTGTGCCCGCCGACGCAAAGAAAAGCGTGCGAATCATTCCGAACGACCCATCACTGCGAATCCATTGATACGTGACCGTCCCCGACCCATTCGTCGAGATGGTACCATTCAAAGAAAATGTGGTCGGACAAATCGTACTGGACGGCGGCGACACGAATGCAGAAACGTTCGTCACGGTGAATGCCGACGGCGGCGTGAAGGTTGGCGTGGACGTGGCAATGGGCGCTTGGGCAAAGCCAAAATTGAAATTGTTGACGGTGCCGCAGCCGAGCAAATTCACAGAGAGCGTTGTCGAACTCGTCGGCGACCAGCCCGCAGGCGTCTGCACCTGAACGCGATAATAACCCAGCGACACACTGCCAAACAAATAATTGCCGAGTGTGTCCGAGAAGGTCGAACTCACGAACGAATTGCTTTGCGTCAACAACGTCAAGTTCACATTTGCCAAGCCGGGTTCATTCGGGTCGCGAATGCTGTTTTGATTCAAATCGTTAAACACCACCCCTGCGACACCGGCGGTACAGGGCGTTGCCGTAAAGCCCGGCAGTGACGTCGGCGGTACGGGATACGTTGCCGTTACAAAGATCGGCGGTGTGCTGGTCAGAATAATCGGCGTCACCGTCACAATTTCCGAAGTGATGGGCACAATCGGCGTCACCGTTGCAACGGGCGTCACCGAAGTCACCGCGCTCGGCGACGCGACCGGCGTGCTCGTTCCACCCGCCAACACGAAAAATGTCCACGATTCTTCTGCCGTGTTGCCGCTGGTATCGGCAATCGAAACGAACGCGGTGTGCGAACCCACGTCGAGCGGTCCCGACCACGCGATGGTGTTCTCGATGAATTTTGGAGACTGGTTTTGATTGTCAATCTGAATTACGCTCTTGGCGGTATCAATTTGGCGGTCGGAGCGATACACTGCAAACACATTCATCTGCGGCGTTTGCTGTACCGTCGCGCCATTGGGCGGCTGCACGCTCGTGATGGACGGTTTGCTCTGATTTTGGGTGAGCAAAAAAACGCCCGTGCAAATCAACAACGCGAGGGCAACACCAATCAACGCGGCAATGGCGGACGTGGTTGACAAGCCCATGAAACCACCGGAAGGAGTGGTCAGCGGTACGGGTTCCGTGTACGGCGACGGCGTTTGCACGCGCGGGGGCGGAGCGTGGGGCTGCGGCTGCGGTTGTGCGACGACTAGCGGCGGTAGTTGCGGCGGCGGCAGCGGCGGTGGTTGCGGCGCTGCGCCGCTGTCCAACATCGAAGTTGCAGTTGCACCGGCGGCTGCGCCAACATTTTCGCCGCGTTCGAATTGCGCCGCGCGTGGGGGGGGGGGAGTCATGGCTTCGACGACGTGGCGGCGGATTTGGTCCTTGAGCGAATCGGGCAGCGCAATCAGCGGCAAGAATCCAAACAGCGAACCGCCTTCCACCGGCAAGCGGCGGCGCGCGTTCCAGACCGTATCGGGATTGATTTGTTCGGAAGTGGGGCGTCCTTCGGCGCGCGCGTGCGCGTCGTAAATGCGATTGAACGAACGGCGCGCTTCTTCGATCAAGCGCGCGAGGTCGGTGCGATTCACACCCAAGGCGCGCGCTTTTTCACTGGGCGAAAGCGCATGCAGTTCTTCGGTAATGAGCACGGCGCGGAAAAAGGCGGGCATGGCGCGCGCCGCTTTCCACACATCGCCTTGTAAACCGGGCGCAATCGCTTCGTCGCTCGGCGGCAGTCCGTCGAGCCAACCGCGTTGACGCAGCCAATCCAATCCAGCTTCGCGTGCGAGACTGTACAAGCCGCCGCGCACGGATTCGCGCGCTTGAAACCCCGGCGCGGCGCCGGGCACGCGCATAAACACCGTATCCAGCAAGCGCGCCGCTTGATCGCGGTCGCCGACCAGACGCGCCAAATAATCATACAAGTCCGCGCTGTACCGTTCAAAGAGCTGTCCCAGCGCATCGCGGCGCCCCTGTCCAATAAATTGAATGAGCTGTTGATCGGTTGGACTGGACATAATGAGTTCGACTAAATTCTATCATACGCCCGCGCGCGTGACAATAGCAGGTCATTACAGAATGGCTATGCGCAAATGACAAAGGGGTGACAGCAGATGGCGGATAGCAAATGGCAGATCGCGGATGGCAGATCGCGTATCGCAAATCGCGTATCGCGCATCGTGAAACGTGAAACGCGAAACGTGAAACGTCATTTCACTATCGCACGATTGCACTACCGCACTACCGCACTATTGCACGATTGCACTACCGCACTACCGCACTATTGCACTACCGCACTACCGCACTATCTCACCATCACGCATTTTCCAACGACACACCGCTTTGACTGCGCTTTTGCAATTGTCCGAGCGAAAGACCGAGCCGCCACGTAAAAACAAGTCCCAGCAAAACCACCGGCACCACCAAGACCGCATGAAGCAAGATGGTATAGCTTGCGGCAACATTTGGGTCTACCCCAAACAACACCAGAATCGCTTTCACCGGCACGTCAAACACGCCGACGTAACCGGGCGTCGAAGGCACAATCGTCACGAGATTTGCCACCGCCGTCGCCAGCACGAAAACGGGGAACGGCAGCGCGATGCCGAACCCGATTGCCAAAACGGCGTACATGCCGGCTTCAAACAACCACGCGAAAATGGAAAACACGAGCGCGGCGAGGGCATCGGCTGGATTGCGCAAGACGGACAAACCGTGAAAAAAGGAATCCATCAATTTCAAACCGCGCGCGCTCCAGCATTCCGGCAAACGCGCGAGCACGCGATGGATCAAGTGGTCGAACCGTTCGCGAAAACGGGCGACGATGACCAACCCGACCACCGCCGTCGCAAACAGAATCGAGCCGACGAGCAGCAGCATGCGGATGCTGAATTCGACAGAGCCGAGTTCCGCATTGGAGGGTAAGAGGAACAACGCCGCGCCGATAAAGATCAGCATCGTCACACCGTCGAAAATACGTTCCAACACAATCGTCACGAGGGTGGCCGTTTTGCTGATTTTTTCTGTTTCGCCCAAAACATACGCGCGGACCAGTTCGCCGATGCGGAACGGCAGTAAATCATTTGCCATGTAGCCAATCACAGTGACTTGGAACAAGTGCGCGAGACCAATCGGTTTGATGGAGCGCAACAAAAATCGCCAGCGCACTGCGCGCATCAAGACACCGCTAAAGTACAAAACCAGCGCTGGCACTAACAACGTATAGTTGGCGCTGCGCAACACATCGCCCATCGTCTGCAAATCGGTCCCGTAAAAAACGACGGCGAGCAATGCGAGACTGATCATGACGCCGAGCCAAAGAGTTTTATTTTTCAGCATGACGGAGAGTGTAACATATTTGTCGAGAGAATAAAAAGTAGGGTTTACTCGCAAGTGTTGAGAGGCAGTTGTACTGCCGTCAGACAATGCGCAGTCCAACTGCGCGATAACAAGAGATGTGGGGAGAATAAAAAGAGGCGGGAAAGAAAATCTTTCCCGCCACCGGATTCACTTGCATCGGTAAAATCAAGCTGCGCTGGGCAGCAGTTCGGTCATGTCTTCGGGCATCATGCCTTCCAACAGATACTCCATTGCTTTGGTGTGACTACACCACTGGTGGGTTTCAAAATAACGACAGCCGCACGTCCACACGCCACGATCGTACTGCACAGTATGCGCGTCATTGTCGCCTTGGATGTCGGCGCGGAACTGGTCAAAACTGATCCGTTCGCGCGCTTCACTGGCATACCGTCGCGCTTTTTCGATTTTGCCGATCATACTCGAATCCATCGGAAATCCTCCTTGAGTTGATGGGTCCCCGGCTGAGCAGACGGGGAATCTTGACTCAAACAAATCCTGCGGAGCTGTGACGCTAAACGAGACGATGGAGCAAGACCGGCTGTAGGTCCCGGCAAGCCGGGAAACAAAAAATCCAGACGCGTAGCGCGCCTGGATTATGACTCTGTCACATTCATGCCCTCATTGCTCATCGTCGCAACGGACCTCACGGGTGCGTTCGCCGCCAACGTTGCTTGACCGCAAACGCAATGCAAGTATAGGAGCTTTTGGAGGGGATGTCAATAGCAAGGACCGTTAAAAATTTTACGCACCGCGCGCACGGATTTCTAAAACATTACAGTTTTATCGCATAGTCATTTCGTACCAAGATTCTATTGAAATCCCCGCGCGGCTAGTGTAAAATCAAGCTACCTGCAACATCGAGCAGAGCTTGAGATTTTCCGTGTTGTCATTGTTTCACCTATTCCCACTCGTGATTGCAAGCCAAATCACACGCGTGAAACCTTGACAATTTCAAGGGAGGCGCCCATGAAGATTTTCACTTTGCGCTATGCGCAAATCGGTCTCGCCCTCATCATTGCGGTTTTGTTGATTACGGCTTTCAGTACATCCGCAGCGGCGTCAGGACCGATCTATCACACTGTCCAACCCGGACAAACCTTGTACAGTATCGCCATGTGGTATGGGACGTCAGTATGGGCGATTTCTTGTGCTAACGGTTTGTACAATCCGAACTATGTGTACGCGGGACAGGTGCTCGTCATTCCCCAAGGTTATCTGGGCGGCGGCTGCGCGCCCGCGCACAAACCCATGCCCTATCCCCAACCGGTAAAGTGGTATCCACATCCGGCGCCCAAGCCCGGCTGCTTTTATACCGTACGGTGGGGTGACCATTTGTTCCGCATCGCGTTGCGATACGGTGTGCCGTGGACGGTGATCGCACAGGCAAACGGCTTGTACAATGGCAACTATATCTATGCCGGTCAAGTCTTGCGTGTGCCCTGCACGTGGTAACGACGTGCCAGCCCAGTTGCTCTCTGCTCTCGGTGTGTGAACTTGCACCGGCGCTCTTCCAGCAGGTGAGGACTGCGTCGCCAAGCTCTGACGTTTCATGGCACGCGAGCGTGCATCCTCAGTGAGGACCTCAAGTGAAACGCTAACTTGCATGCTTTGACACAGTCGTATGCACGAGTGATTGCGCATAATGCTAAAGGAGGAAGATGTGGCGCGCCGCGCCCATTTTCCTCCTTTTCTTTCAAGACCAATGATTCCGTCACACGCATAGGGTTTGTCACCGCGCGCTCGATAAATTGAAATCAACCCTGCGCGGCGTTTTGCCCGCAGGGTTATTCTTTTTGAAAGGAAGGACTTGATGACGCAAGCTCATTTGGAAGACCAGTTGATATGTCTCCAACAGCACGTATGCGAGGTCGAAAAAGGTGTGCATGTATTGGGTGAGCTGTTAGCGCTGCTCCATGATGCGGCTTCCACTCGAGGTGCTGCTCGATCGCACGACCAAGATCGTGCGCGCACGCATGAAGTATCCTCATTGTGCCATTGCGCTCATGGATGAACAGTATCGTTTGATTTACCGCGCCGGGTACGGGCTCAAGCCCGCGGCATGGTTCGAACCAGGGCAGGAAATTCCGCCGGGCATTGTGCGATGGGTTGTCGAACACGGCACGCCAGCTTGCGTCGCGGACGTACGCCAGGACTCGCGCTATCTTCGGGTGCGTCCACAAACTCGCTCGGAATTGTGCGTGCCGCTCAAGACAATGCGCCGTGTGGTGGGCTTTATTAACTGCGAAAGCGGTGTGCCCGCCTTTTTCGGAGTGCACGATGAGCAGCTGTTGACCCTGCTCGCGAACGGATTGAGCGGGCGAATCGCACAGCTGTTGGCGCCGCCAGCGGGTGTCGCACCGCGGTCCGTGTTGACCACGCGTGAATCTGCGGTCTTGGAGCTGGTGGCACAGGGGAAAAGCAACAAGGAAATCGCATGCACGCTGGGGATTACGTGCGCAACGGTGGACTTTCATCTGCGAAACCTCTATCGCAAGCTGGGCGCGTCGAGCCGCATCGAAGCGGTGGTATGCGCAAGCCGATTCCACCTTCTGCCGCGCGGAAAGCGATTTGCTGCCTCTTGCAATGCGCCGAGAGTCAGCGCGCCCGCAAACTCGATCGCTGTTTGAATCGCGGCGAGGAAGGGTTGGCGCGCTGGGTCGGTTGGCGCATCCTCACGAGCAATCTGGTCGTTATGGCGACCAAACTCACGCGCCGCAAACGACGTCTCAAAGTCGAATCCTAATCCAACGAGGTTTTCGGATGGAAACTCGTTAGACCGTTGACTGATGGAAATTTCTCGGACTGTCCGAGAGAAATCTCCTCGGTAATAGGAGGTAAAGATGGAACTTGGCTTGGTTTCCTATTTTGATACTCTCCCTCGGGATTCGATTTATTCCATCCCATCGTCTTTGAAAGTGAAACGCTTAGATGGACGTTACATTGTTGCCAATACAGACACAGGCGGGTGGGTTGCTGTAACCGAAGAGATTCTACCTTTAGTTTTCTCTCGGCAAACCCAGTTGTCTGAAGAATTGTATCGCCGTGGTTTATATTTGTGCGATGGTGTACCGATCTTCAATCATTCACATCCTGCCTATGAAGGCTTGTATCTCTTTGAGTTCTCAGTGACTCCTGACTGCAACCTCTCTTGTGTATATTGTGCCAATCAAAGGGCTGGAACTAATGGTCAATCCAAAGCCACGCCTGAACTTGGTGAACTATTCATTAATCGAGTAGTGGAGTATATTCAAACACGCCAGGTCAAGACCAACCTTACAATCGAATTTACTGGCGGCGAACCACTGCTTAACTTTCCTGTTATTAAGCACACCATAGATTATGCCAAGGATATTTGGGCGCCACTAAACCTTCCACCTATTGATTTCTCCATTGTGACAAATGGCACGCTTGTAGACGACGAACTTATTGCCCTTATTTTGGAATATGGAGCGGAGACCGTCGGTATCAGCGTTAGTGTTGACGGCACGGCAATGGTCCACAATGTCCAGCGTCGATTTCCTAGCGCGAAGGGGTCCTTTGATAAAGCAGTGACTAACTTACGCCGACTTCAATCCGCTGGAATTCCGGTCACTGGTACAATCTCTGTTGTCACTAGCCATTCTCAGACTGAACTAGCAGCAATGGCGCGGTCGCTGATCGAATTGGGCTTTCGTCAATTCCTTTTCTCTCCTGCTGCACCAATCGGTCGAGCCGCCGGCTCTCTCCTAGTACTGCGTTTCAGAAATAAACCGACGATGATCAAGCGGCGAGCGGGAGTCCTTTGTAAGTCCAGCGATACGGATGTGCCCAACGCCGATTGTACGTGCGAATGAAGGTCAGGATGTGATCGCGCAATTCTTCGTAACTGCACCACGAACCATGTTTCAAACTCTTGCGTTGCAAAGTGCTGAACCAAATCTCAATCTGATTCAACCACGAAGCATGCTTGGGCAAAAAGTGCCACACCACGCGTCCCGGATGCCGCGCCATGCGTATACTCGAATTCGCGTCGCGTCACCTGTCCGACAAACGGTGGCAACACCAATTTGTGTTCCACGATCTGGATGCCCGGTTTCTCATCCAGACCCAACAACGTGCCATCTTTCGGCGGTTTCAAATACAAAGCACAAATCTCACGACTTTTCGCGACCAAATCCGGATCCGGCGAGGACAGCCAATCCTCGCGCGGCCAAGGCTTGAGCACCATTTCCTTCCAGATGCGCCACACGGTGCTGGCAGAAATCGGTCCTTCCAACTGCCCGTGACTGAGTTCTTGCGCCAAGTCGCGGCTACTGCAGACGGTGATGCCACTCTGTTGCGGAGCGCTTTGGAATTGTGCCAATGTCGCCAAGACCACCGTCTCGCGGTCCTGAGGGGAAAAAGACGCGGGGCGCCCAGAACGGGGCTGATCGCGTAAGCGTTCCAGCACGGGTAGTTTGGCGGCGCGTCCTTCCAGAAAACGCCGCCGCCACAAGATCACTTTCTCGTGTCCGCAATCAAGACGACGCGCCGTTTCGTCAATGGTCACGCCGTCATGTGCCCAGAGCAGAATCCGCGCGCGGTCCGCGAGGCGCACTTCGGTCTTGGCACGTTTGAGTTCGCGGAGGGCGCGTTTTTCCTTGCTGGTCAAGCGAATGGGGTATTTGAACGGTGGCATAGGACTCCTGTATCCGAATTGATTTCAGGGACCTATTATAGTCGGTTTACTTCTGAAACGCAGTAGTAGTCCAACAGTTTGTGGTAGAACGTCCAATACTGTTCTTGAAAGGTGTCCAACTGCTGACGATGCAGTGCCACCGCCGGCGCCAGTTTCTTGTAGTGCCGCCCGTCGTGAATCCAGCACAAGCTGAGGTGTTCGGTCAGCCCTTTGAATTGACCCGCATCGTCACAGGCCAGCGTGTCCACCACCGGCCAGATGGTTTGCTGCTGATACGCCGCCACCGCCGCCGCCTCCAAGATATGCTTGCGCTGCTGCGGACCCACCTGCGGGAGGGACTGGTCCAAATGACGCACGAACTCCGTTTCGTTCAAGTCTTGCTCTTGCGGCAACGTGCGCAGTTGCGTCACAATGGACGCAGGGACATCAAAGGACTCCAGCCACGCATAGGCTGGCGCATTCAGGCGATACACGCGCGGGGCGTTGTTCCGCAGCACATCCAAGACCGTCAACCGATCTTTCTTTGCCGTCGTGAAATAGGCGGTGTACAGCGGGTTGCCGACCACGTGGCAATGGTGGTTCACCCCATTGACGCGCGTGGCGGTGTCATCGATGTGTTGGTAGGGGCTGGCGCGTAAACCGGCTTCGTAGAGGGCATCCTTGTCTTGATGGAACGCTTCTTGTTTCTGGATCAGCAAGTTGGAGAGTTGCCCCTCGGAAATGCGGATGCCGACATGCTGGAGGAATTCCAGAATCTTGGGCTCGCTCGTGTTCATCCCGTAATACCACACCAGCACGGTGGCTTTGAGGCCGGGACCGAACTCCCCGGCATAGCCTTTGGGCAGTTCAGCCAAATAGGTTTTGCTTTGGGCGGGCGAGTAGTATTTCTCCTTCAGAAAGCGGACATTGTCCGTGCGCAGGAGGAGATCCTGTACGATGACGGGTTCGTGGCCCTTGAACTCGGCATCGGGCGGCAACACCGCCGGGTCAATCGGTATCACTTGCTCGCGGTCAACGTGAATCTGGTCAACCTTGCTGCCCTTCTTCCATTCTTGGGGTTTACGCCGTTCGCGCTCTGAAGAATGATTGGTAGGCTTCGAGGCCGCTGGTTTCTGGTTGGGCTTGACCGTGGGTTTGCCTTGTTCACCCTTGAGGCGGTTGTTCTCATCGCGCAGACGCTGACTCTCCGCTTGCGCCTCGCGCAAGTCGGCGGTCAAATCCTCGATCAGGTTGAGCAGATGGATGATCGCCTGTCGAGCGCTTTCGAGGTCTTGAATGGACTTGGGGTCAAAGTTCTCTAACATCTCTCTGGATGCGCACAAGTATCGGGATTGCTGTGATTATCGCGACTGTGGTATCAAGATCAGTGAAAATGGGGTCAGGATTTCATAGAAGTTTCAGGTTTCCCCGAAATATTGAGATGATACCAAAATTGTTCAATACTGCAGAACGCGCCGCCAAGGCGCGCCAATTCCAATGCGCGTTAAGTGCAGCGCGGTTATGGCATCCGCCGCGTAAAATTTTGGATGTTGGGTGTGGTACGGGTTTGCTCTTGGCAAACCTCGATGTGCCACTGCGTACCTGCCGCGTGGGCTGCGACGTACGGGCGGAACTCTATGCGCATGCAGGAGCACGCAACACCGGGATAGATTTCATTCAAGCAAATGTGAATGAGTTGCCATTTTCCCACACAAGTTTTGATCTGGTTGTATGTATGGCAGTGATGGAAGAATTGGCGAATTGGCAAGATGCACTCGCAATAATGGCATATTGCGTCAGACCCGGTGGTGTACTGTACGTCACGATGACGAACGGCAAAATGCTTTCGCAGTTGTATCCTTTGCTGGCGCGCACGGGAATAAAAAGGAATGCAGCAGAGTGGAGTTACGTGCATTCCAGTTTGCGCTTTGATGAACGACAAGCACGCTACGGATTTGGGCTAAATGAATTGCATTCGTGGCGCTATGTGGATGTGACGCCATATCTGATGCGCGCAAATCTGTCGTTCCTGCGCGCCGTGCCGGTAACGCTCTTGGCATACACAGCGCGGTTGATTGCACCATCATTTGGGCATGCCTGGATTAAACATCCGGCTTGAAGGCAAAATTATGTGTGGCATCTGCGGCATTGCTGGTGAAAACGCAAGCACAGCGGTGGTGGAAGACATGCTCCACAGCATCGCGCATCGCGGACCCGATGGCGCGGGCATGTTTACTGACACGGGCATCGCGATGGGCAATACGCGCCTTGCCATCATTGACCTCAACACGGGAGACCAACCGATTGCGAACGAAAACTGCACGGTGTGGGTTGTGTTCAATGGCGAGATTTACAATCACCGCGCGCTGCGGAGCGAATTGGAGGCGCGCGGGCACCATTTCAAAACGCAAGGCGATACCGAAGTTTTGGTTCACGCGTACGAAGAATGGGGCGTGAATTATTTTGCGCGGCTCGACGGAATTTTTGCCTTTGCGTTGTATGACTTATGCACACGGCGCTTGATTTTGGTACGCGATCACTTTGGCATCAAGCCGTTGCATTATCACTGGGACGGCGCGACCTTGCGTTTCGGCTCCGAGATCAAAACACTGCTCCAGGATCCCGCAGTGCCGCGATGTGTCAACTATCAAGCGCTGCATTATTTTTTGAACTTGCGCTATATCCCCGGTGCTCTGACGCTGTTTGACGGAATCGTGCGGCTCCCGCCCGCGCATTATCTCGTGCTGGAAAACAATGCGCTGCGCATCGAGCATTACTTTATCCTCTCAACCCGCGTAGAAACGCGCCGCGATGAAACTTTTTATGTCGAGGGGATTCGCCATCATTTGCGCGAGGCGGTGCGGAAACAATTGATGAGTGACGTGCCGCTCGGCGTGTATCTTTCGGGGGGACTCGATTCGAGCGCGTTGGTCGCGTTTGCCAGTGAATTGTTGCAGGAACCTGCCAAGACCTTTACGCTTGGCTTTGACGAACCGACGGACGAGAATGCAGATGCGCGTGTCGTCGCGAATTATTTCAAAAGCGTCCATCACGAATTGACACTGCATGCGGACCCGCTGCGCGAATTTCCCCGCGTAATCTGGCATGCCGAAGAGCCGAAGGAAAATATCCTGCAAGGATTTTTGTTGTCGCGTTTCGCGCGCGAACATGTCAAGGTCGCACTCGGCGGTCTAGGGGGCGATGAATTGTTTGCGGGATATACACACAATCGCTATCTTTACCCACTTCAAGCCGCACACAAGTACATGCCCGGGCTCGCGCAGCATTACGCGCTGCATCCCTTGAGCCGCGCGGCGTTCGGTATCGAAAATGCGTTGGGTGCGCCATCGCTGGACGAATACCGGCGCGCCGCACAATTGCTCTGCGCATTGGGTGATATAGAACGCTATTATTTGATTTTGCGCAATGTATGGGACGACGACGTGGGGATGTGGCGCAACGTGTATGGCGCAGCGCTGCGGGCAGAGCATTTGAATGCCACGCACGCGGCGTTCGATCCGCTCTTTGTAAAAAATGGTCACAGCGCGTTGGAACAAGTGCTGTGGGCAGAATTTCACACCAAAATGGTGGACGATTTCTTGCTCAATGAAGACCGCACTTCGATGGCGCACGGCCTTGAAGTGCGCGTGCCGTTTTTGGATGTCGAATTGGTGAAATTTGCCTTTTCCATTCCGGTGGATTTGAAAATCAGAGGAAATGAGCCGAAATATATTTTTCGCCGCGCTATGCAAGGGATTCTGCCCGAGCACGCGCTGCGCAAACCGAAATGGGGTTTTTCGTTCAATCCCTATTTCCAGTTTCAAAAAGACCTGCGCACCGTGGCAGAGCACGTCTTGACGCGAGAACGCGTTCAGGAGTTGGGTTGGTTCAATTACGCATACTTGCGTCGAATTCTCGAGCATCCCCCGCACCCGCGTCTCCGCTGGCATTATTTTTTCTTGTGGCTCGCGGTGGGCTTGCATATTTGGCACGACATGTTCATCGCGGGCAATGTGCGCGCGCCGGAATTTGATTTGAATGCGTATTTGAGTTGATACGCACAACGGCGAGCGACAAGAGGCAGCGGAGTGACCAAAAAAATCATCATTCTCGGCACAGGCGGCAACAGCGTTGACATTCTCGATACGCTGCGCGATGTAAACGACGCGCAACGCGAGGCGGTGTACGAGTGCATTGGCTTTTTGGATGACGACGCGCAAAAATGGGGGC
>JACQWQ010000179.1 GCA_016209205.1 Chloroflexota bacterium | reverse complement strand
GCGCACGGGGCTGATTACGACGCGCGGTTTTCGCGATGTTTTGGAAATCGCGCGCGTCGAGCGTCCCGACGAAGGGTTGTACGACTTTTTGGTGGATACGCCCGAGCCGCTCGTGCCGCGTTTTTTGCGCGCCGAAGTGGATGAACGCATTGAAGCGCACGGCAATGTGGTGCATCCGCTCGACGAAGATTCCGTCGTGCGCGCGGTGAATTATTTAAAAGCGCAGCGCGTTGAAACCATCGCCGTGTGCTTGCTCTTTTCCTTTTTGAATCCGTCGCACGAACAGCGCGTCAAAGAGATTTGTCAGGAAATTTTTCCCGAAGCGCCTGTGTCGCTTTCGTCGAGCATCTGTCCCGAGTTCCGCGAATTCGAGCGCACGTCTACGACGGTCATCAACGCGTACTTGCAGCCAATTGTTGGACGGTATTTGCACAATTTGACGACGATGCTGAATGAAAAATATGGTGCGGTGCAGGTGCGCATCATGCAGGCAAGCGGCGGCGCGATTTCAGCGGAGGCGGCGCGCGAGCACGCGGTCAACATTGTCAATTCGGGTCCCGCGGGCGGCACGGTCGCGGGCGCATTCATTGGGACGCTGCTTGGCGATAAACAGGTGATGACGGTGGACATGGGTGGGACGAGTTTCGACATCGGTCTCATCATTGACGGCGCGCCGCGCATTTCGTCCGAAGGCAAGTTCGAGGGTTATCCCGTAAAAATTCCTGCGGTGGATGTGCATGCACTCGGTGCGGGGGGGGGGAGCATCGCGTGGGTGGACGCGGGCGGCGCATTGAATGTCGGTCCGCAGTCCGCGTCGTCCGACCCCGGTCCCGCGTGTTACGGCGTGGGCGGCGAACGTCCGACCGTCACCGATGCGAATTTGGTTTTGGGACGATTGAATCCCGAATATTTTCTCGGCGGCGAAATCAAACTCTACCCCGAACGCGCGCACGCGGCGATTGAAAAATATATCGCGCAGCCGCTGGGCATGACGATTGAGCAAGCCGCGTACGGCATTGTGCGCGTCGTCAACGCGAACATGGTCAAGGGCATGGCGGGCAGTTCGATTGAAAAGGGATTCGACCCGCGCGAATTTACGCTGCTCGCGTTCGGCGGCGCGGGTCCGCTGCACGCGTGTGAATTGGCGCAAGATTTGGGAATGAAAAAAGTCGTCGTGCCGCTGTACCCCGGCGCGTTTTCCGCATTCGGTTTGGTCACGAGCGACATTCGACACGATTACGTGCAGACGATTGCGAAACCCGCGTCGTCGCTCGACCTCGATGCGTTGGAACGCGCGTACAACGCGATGGAGCAACAAGCGCGCGCCGCGTTGACGGAAGAAAAAATCGCGGCGGAGGATATTGAAATTCAATGGACGGCGGATTTGCGCTATGCGGGGCAGGCATACGAATTGAACGTGCCAGTCATTCACAACGGACACTTGACGCGCAAAGAAATTGACGCGACGGTGGCGCATTTTCACGCGCTGCATGAAAAGGTGTACGCCTATAGTTCCGAGCAAGAGGGTGTGGATGTCATCAACGTGCGGCTCACGGGCATCGGTCAAGTGCCCGATGTGAAATTGCCAAAACGCAAACGCGCGACACAAACCGCGCGGACGGCATTGAAAAACAAACGTCGCGTATATTTCGCCGGACGCGGTTATGTGAATGTTCCCGTGTATGAACGCGATTTGTTGAAACCGGGGATGACGGTCAAGGGGCCTTGTATCATCGAAGAAATCATTTCGACGACGGTGGTGATTCCGGGGGCAACCGCGAAATTGGATGGGTGGGGGAATATCGTGATTGATTTGTAGAGACGTTTCGGTGAAACGTCTCCTTTATGTCGCGCGCATTTCGAACGTTTGGGCTTTGCCGTCGAGGATAATGAGAAATTGATTCAGAACATCGCGTCCCAACAGCATTTCATCGCGCGGGGTCGTGGTCAGGCGCACACTTGCCAAGCGAACACTTTCGATTTCCAAATCTGCATAATAAATTTCGCGCACAGTGCGTGTGCCGTCGTATCCAACGATCGCCGTTTCACCTTTCGGATACAGTTCCAAGAGGTCAAGTGCGGACAGGGGCAAAACTGAAATGGATGCGCCCGTATCCAACTTGCCGCGCAGTGAGATACTTTTGCCGTTTTCAAAATTTGTCACAACAAGGGTAGCGATGGGCGCGGGCGGTCGCTCACGGAGGTCGTATTCAGGCACGGGTCAATTCCTCACGCGATGTAATTTCATAGACGGGCAATTCTTTTTGCACAAGTTGTATATAAACCGCTTGATTTCGAAAGCGCGGCAGAACGCGTTGGGCAAGTTCTGTATCAGACGTCCCCGAATCAACAACTTGTCCATCATGAATTGCAACATATTGTCCGAGATGAGTTTCAAGCAGCTGTGGTTTTAATTTTTCAAACGCGGCGCGCTCGCGTTCAAATACATCCATATACGCTTTGCGTTGCTCTTGTAGCTTCTGCTTGACCAACGCGTCGTATTCGGCATAAGGAAGAACGACGAGCAGGGGTTTGCCGTCCCCTTCTATAACAAGCGGCTCGCCAGTTGCCTTGACTCGTTCGATTTCTGCGGTATAACCCAAAGACGATTCTTTTACGATAGCCATTGACATTTTGCGCCTCCGTTCAAACTATATCATGCAACATTGGCAGCGACCAGATTTGGATTGCAAGTGAAAATGAAAATGGCAAAATCATGAATCGTCGCGGTCAATTTGTTCATAGCCATGCTTGTTCATGAACTCGGAAAAGTCAATTTTTTCGCCGCTGGGTTCGGCTTGAATGATTCCAATCAAGTCGGTGAGCTTGCTTTGTTTGCGCTTGCGCGGGACACGCGCGCGCCGCGTTGATTTTGGTGTAAGCGCGCGGTGCTTTTTCTTCCACGCGACAAACTCTTGGTAATCGGTTAGCGGAACGAGCGCGGCAAAGCGTTTGCCATTCCGTCTGACGATGATTGGTTTATCAAGCGTCTCGTTCGCTTTCATTTGCACGGTGTAACTGGTTTGGCTTTCGCGAATAGTTTTTCTTGCCATTTGCATCACCTCGTCGAAGCGCGTTGATTATAACTCATATTCCGCAATGCTCAGCATCGAATGGTGCGATGAACTGCATCGCCTTCGACGCCTCAACAAAGTGTTGTGAGAAACAAAGCAGGCGAAAGGACGCGCGTTTGGATTCGCATTGTTTTTTCCGCCGCCTTGTTGAGGCGTCAAATTCGATGACGCTGTTGGCGAAATCGTAGGGGCAATGGCTTGTCCTTGCCCAGTGGATGGGCGACCACAAGGGTGCGCCCCTACAAATGCACTTCGCCAAGTGAATCATTCGATTTGATGGGCTCCACAATGCAGCGGGAACACGAGTACAATTTGTGTTCCATCGGTTGTACTCGTGTTCCAACACACACGGCGTCATTCCCAGAAACTGGGCAGCGCGTCATAGTTGACGGCGGGCAGTGTTTGGAAATTTACGCCCAGATCGCTGTCATCCGAAGCTTGTCCTTTGGCGGGACTGTTCTCGGCGAGCTTAAAGTTGTTGTGGAGCGGGTCCTCGAACAATGGATTGTCGGTCAACGAGTCCGCGCCATAGCCCGGAGCTTTCTGTTGAAATTCGGCGAGGTTCAACAGGTCATAGTACGCAAACGTGAGACGCTCGGCGAAATCACCCCAGCTCACCACGTCCGCTTCAAAAAAGCGGTTGTAGAAAAGATTGTGGTGATATTGATTGGTCAGCGGTCCGTATAACTGTTCGAGAATGTCGGGGCGGTCGGTCGTGGTGCTGCTGCCAATGACGAGCGGCGCGGTTTCACCCGCAAGCTTGCCGATGACGACGCCGAGATTGTCATACACTTGCGTATCGTTGCTGGGGATGCAAAAACCTGGATCGCCCGGTGGGGTGCCGGTGAGATTAGCAGTGCCTTCGTAGATGTAAATTGCGCCGCCGCTCGGCTCGATGACTGTATTGTGATAGACCTTTGTCCCGAGCGCGCAGTAAAAGGTGATGCCCCAGCGTTCGCGCGTGCCATTGTTGAAAATCAGGTTGTTGTAGATGCGGTTGTGATGTCCGCGTTTGACGCGCACAGACGCCTCGCCGTTTTGGTAAAGCACGTTATTGTGGATTTTGTTGGCGTTGCTTTCGGCGAGCCATATCCCGGCGTCATTGTCGTGAATGACGTTGCGCGCAAAGACGCTCTTGTGGACGCGCACCGCGCGAATGCCGCCGCCGTGCGCGGGACGCCCCAGTTCTGCGGCGTTCGCCGTCGCTGTCTCTGGCATCCACGCGCCGGTAATTTCAAAACCGCCAATCTTGATGTGCGTCACATTCACGAGGTCGAAACCCGCTTCGCGGGGGGAATCAATCACGACGTGGCCTTGGTTGTCGGTGACAAAGCGAATCGGCGCGCCGGGCGCGCCCGAGATGTGAACGCGCACCATTTCGGGATAGACGCCCTCGCGGACGTGAATTATTGAACCGGGCGCGCTACGGTCTGCGGCGACTTGGATGGTGCAGAGCGGACGATTCTTGGTCCCGGGGTTGTCGTCGGAACAGAGGGGATTGGGCCCGTCCACAAAGATGTGATGGCGAAGCGCGCGGTTTGCCGCGCGCGCAATGTTCGCGTCACGCGAAAAATCTGCGCCCGAGTTTCCGGCGGTCAGCAAGAATGTGATTGCCAGAACCAGCGCCGCGAATCCTGCGCGAAGAATGGTGTTCATAGTTTTGACTCCTTTTGTTTTTTGCTCGCGCGTAGGCGAGGGTGTTATCTGCACAGAATCGTAGCAGGCGCGTGTTACCGACTCACCAGGTTCTGGTAAGGGATTTGTAAAGGGGTTGTAAAGGGGTTTGAGCGGTTAGAAACCGCAGCAACAAAGACGCCAAGTCTGCCTCCGCAGACTGGGGAGTTCAACCTGCGAAGGCAGGTTTCGTGTAGGTGTTGGCGCGAATTGAATTGCCTGAATGAATTGCGGGCGGTTAGAAACCGCAGCAACAAAGACGCCAAGTCTGCCTCCGCAGACTGGGGAGTTTAACCTGCGAAGGCAGGTTTCGTGTATGTGTTGGCGCGAATTGAATTGCCTGAATGAATTGCGGTTAGAAACCGCAGCAACAAAGACGCCAAGTCTGCCTCCGCAGACTGGCAATAACCTGCGAAGGCAGGTTTCGTGTAGGTGTTGGCGCGAATTTATTCGCCCGCACGGGAGCTGGGGAGGAGAATGGTAAAGCGCGCGCCGTGACCGCTTTCATTCGCGACGCTCAGTTCGCCGCCGTGACGCATCACGATTTCGCGCGCAATCGTCAAACCTAAACCGCTGCCTGCGCGTTGGGGCGAACGCGCCGCATCGGCTTGGTAAAAACGGTCAAAGATGTGAGGCAATGCCGTGGGCGCGATTCCGGGACCGCTGTCCTGCACCCACAACGCAATTTGGTTTTCCGCCTGAACCGCGCCGCCGACGCGAATCGCGCCGCCGCGCGGCGTCAAGCGCAAAGCATTGTCCAACAGATTCACCAGCACGCGCTCCATTTGCAGCGCATCAATTGGAATGGCGGGCAATGCGGCGGGCAGTTCGTCAAGCAACTTGAGCTCTTGTGCTTGCGCTTGCGGCGCCAAATCGGTGAGAACTTGGCGCGCTAAAGTTGTCATGTCCAATGCGACAAACTTGAATGGGGTCAAGCCCGCTTCGAGGCGCGCGAGTTCGAGCAGCGCGGCAATGAGCTGCGTCATGCGTTCCGTCTCGCGTTGAATTCCCGCGAACGCGCGTTGACGCGAATCCTCGTCGTCGGCGGCGCCGTCGGCGAGCGCGCTGGCGTAACCCTGCGCGATGGCGAGCGGCGTTTTGAGGTCGTGCGAAACGTTCGTCAAAAAATCGCGCTGCTGCTGTTGGGCTTGGCGCACGCGTTCGCGCATCGCATTGAACGCGCGGGTCAAGCGTCCCAATTCGTTCGCGTCGGCGGGGAGCGGCGGGTCGTCATACACGCCTTGCGCGATGCGCTCTGATGCGGCGATGAGGCGCGTGACGGGACGCGCGAGCGAACGCGAAAAAATTAGCGCGAGCAGCAGCGAAAGAATTACGCCAAACAGCGCGGCGTACAGCATCGCATCGAGCAGCCGCCGCCAGCCGGCGGTCAAATTCGCGGCGGGCAGCACTGCCGCGAGCAAGGCAGGGGTTTGGTCGGCGGTGATGACGGGCTGCGTGACAATGACGAGGTCGCCGCTGTCGAACTGCGCGGCGCGCGGCTGTACAAGTTCGCGGTCGAGAATACCTTTGATGCGTCCCGCATCGGCGTCGGGAATCGCGTAACCATCGGTGGCGTAAAAACGCGCGCGCGTCGCGTCGCCGTAAATCAGAAACAACGCCGCGCCCCAGTCGGCGCTGACATTATGCAGCGCATCCTTGGTTTGCGGCGCAAGGGGTTCGACCCACGTGCTCGTCAATTTGAGCCGTAGATGCAGTTCTTCAAGCCGAGTTTGACGGCTATAGTTGACGAATTGCGTGAGCGTCAACGCGGCAAAGAGCGCGAGGGAAGCCAGAATCGCGCCGAGAAACGCGAGGAGCAAACGCGCGCGATAACTCTTTAACATTTGAACAAGACCTGACAGGTTTCCAACACATCCGTGTGGAATTTGACGGTCGCGGCGAAAACCTGTCAGGTCTGGATATCCAAACGATAGCCCACGCGCTGTAAAGTCGTGATGGTCACATCGTCCGCGTGGGCGGCGGCGAGTTTGCGGCGCAATTGCGCGATGTGCATGTCCACCGTGCGCGTGCCGCCGGGGAAATCATAACCCCACGCCTGCTCGAGCAGCTGCTCGCGTTCGAAAACTTTGCCGACGTTGTTTGCGAGCGTCCACATCAAGTCGAATTCGCGGGGCGTGAGCTCGAGCGGCTGCGCGTGAACCTGCGCGCGATGACTGACGCGATCGAGCGACAAGCTGCCGACGCGCACAAGCGGCGGCGCGGTAGTATTTGCCGACGCGGCGGCGCGGCGCAATACGGCTTTGACCCGCGCCGTCAATTCGCGTGGATTGAACGGTTTAGTGATATAGTCGTCGGCGCCGAGCTCCAAACCGACGATTTTGTCCACGTCCTCATCGCGCGCGGTGAGCATGATGATGGGAATGTTGGACGCGCGGCGGAGTTGACGACAAACTTGCCAACCGTCTATTTGGGGCAGCATCAAGTCGAGGATAACGAGCGCGGGAGTTTCTTGGGCGACGGCATCCAGCGCGGCTTGTCCATCGCGGGCGAACGCGACGCGGAACCCTTCGCGGGTCAAATACATCTGCGCGATGTCGAGGATGCCCGGTTCATCGTCCACGACGAGAACGAGCGGCTTGTGTTCCATGCGGCGTTACGGGTCACGTATGTCAAAGGTGAGCGCTTTGCCGTCGAGCGTAATGATAAAGTGATTGAGGATGTCGCGTCCCAAGAGTATGTCTTTACGCGGGAGAGCAATGACTGGAAACATGGGCAATTTAAGGTCTGCGACCTCAAGCTCGACATAGTGAACAGGATACTTGTCGGACACTTGATTGAAACCTTGCACCATGAGCTTGCCCATCGTTTCCAAATTCAACGCCACGGCAATAGCGGCTGGAATCGCACTTTTGGATGCGCCAGTATCCAATTTCGCGGCAACCTTAAATTCGGCGCGCGTTTGAGGATGGCGAACAAAAACCTCGAGATAAGGCGCAGGTGGTTTCGATGTATTGTCAAAGTGATACATCCCAAACCTCTTCCGGTGATGGATTCTCAAAGCTTTGTAGCTCGTTACTCACCAATTCGATGTCAACAGGAAAGAGGTGTTTGGCATAAATTCGCTTTGCGAGCTCACTATCACTCGAGTCGGCATCGGCAAGCTGTTCATTGTGAATTGCAACATACAGTCCGTAATGCGTTTTCAATAAATCCGGCTTGAGGCGCTGAAATGCGGCATGTTCCCGTTCAAAACCATTATCCGCCGCCTCGCGCGGCGGCATCTCAGTCTCGCGCCACCGAGTAAAGCGCTCATAATCTGAAAATGGAATCACCGCCACGACGGGTTTATCATCGCGCACCAAAATCAAGGGTTCGTTCGTCTCTTGAACTTCGCCAATAACCGATTCAATCGTCAGAGCTGGCTCTGTACTGTACAAAGACGAGTGTTCTCTAATCGTCACAACTTTCATAAGCGCCTCCACTCAAATTATATCACGCAACCATAGAGGATGATATGCCAAAGAAAAAAACAACCGCCGACCCTGTATTGATGCAAGTCCTCCGTTACGCGATGGAACAAATCGCGGACGAGATGGGACACACGTTGATTCGCACGGCGCGCTCGACGGTCATCAAAGAAATCAAAGACATTTCGTGCGCGGTATTCGACCGCAATGGCAACACCATCGCGCAGGCGCACCACGCGCCGATGCTGCTCACCGGTTTTGAATTGGGGATGCGGCATCTGCGCGCGCAATTCCGCGATCAGGACTTGAACGACGGCGACGTGATTGTGTTTAACGACCCGTACAACGGCGGGCAGCACGTGATGGATTTGGTCACGTTCGCGCCCGTGTTTTATCCCTCGCGCGGAAAGGGCGACCACAAGGGTGCGCCCCTACTGGTGGGGTTTGTCGGCTCAATGGCGCATCATGCGGATTTGGGCGGCGCGGCGCCGGGCGGCACGCAAGGTGGCTTGACCGAAATCTATCAAGAAGGTCTGCGCTTTCCGATGGTCAAGCTGTACAAAAAAGGGCAAGAGGACGCGGAACTGTTCGGTATTCTCAACAACAACATTCGGGTCCCCGATAAAACGCTCGGCGATATTCGCGCGCAAGCGTCCGCGAATTTTGTCGGCGCGCGAAGATTAAGAGAAATTTTCGAACGCTATACGCCCGCTGTCGTGCAATTGCACACGGACGCGCTGTTGGACTATTCCGAAAAAAGAATTCGCGCGGGCTTGGAAAAAGTTCCTGACGGCACATATACCGGCGTGGATTATGTGGACGACGATGGTTTGACGAGCAAGCCCATCAAGTTGCAAGTCAACATTCACAAACAAGGCGACCACGCGATTGTAGATTTCGACGGCACGGATGAACAAGTGCCGGGCAATGTGAATTGTCCGTTGGCGACCGTACACGCGGCGGTGTATTACGCGTTGATCGCGGTGGTGGACCCGCACGTTGCGCCCAATTCCGGCTGCTATCGTCCGTTCGAAGTGCGCGCGCGTGAAGGGTTGGTGGTGAATCCACGCTTGCCGCGCGCATGCGGTGCGCGTACGCAAACGTCGCAAAAAATTACGGAAGCGATGCTGCTCGCGCTCGCGCAGGCGTTGCCGGAACGCGTCATGGCGGGGTCGCACGGACAAATCACCAACTGTGGTTTCAGCGGTTATCATAGCGCAACCGCGCACGAATCGGGCAAACGTTTTGTGTACATTGACATTCAAGGGGGGGGGGCAGGCGCGCGTTTTTGCAAAGACGGGCGCGATGGGCAGGACTCGCACCTCGCGCGCTTTTTGAATACGCCGGTCGAAGCGGTGGAACTCGAATTTCCCGCGCGCGTCGAATGTTACGAATTCATTTCCGACACCGGCGGCGCGGGAAAATTTCGCGGCGCGTTGGGTTTGCGGCGCGATATTCGCATGTTGATTGACGACATGTCCTTTGCGCGCTACGGCGACCGTCAAGTGTACGGCGCGTTCGGTCTGTTTGGCGGCAAAGAAGGGGCAAAAGGAAAATTTATTTTGAATCCCGATTCGCCCGACGAACGTCCGCTGAAATCCAAAGGACTCGACAAATTGAAAAAAGGCGATGTCGTTTCCCTGCGCTTGCCCGGCGGCGGCGGTTATGGCGAGCCGCGCGATCGCGATCCGCAAGCCGTTCTGCGCGACGTGCGCGATGGCAAAGTTTCATTCGCGTCCGCAGAACGCGAATACGGCGTCGCATTGGAAGCGGAACCGCTCGCGGTGGATGACGTGAAGACGCGCGCAATGCGCGCAGGTTAAGAGATTTTTTCGGACGCGGATTGGCGCGGATAAACGCGGATGTGTTTTCTTTTTCCGCGTACATCCGCGTTCATCCGCGTCCAATTTTAAGATGAACAATTCCATTCTGGACGAACTCGAATTCGACCCCGAACGCGGCGCGCTGCTGTACAAAGGCGTGCGCTATTTGTTGATTCGCCCCGAAACGGTGGACATGTTCTACAAAGCGGTCGAAGAAAAAATTGGCGAGCATGCGCATCAGGCGATGCATCGCGGCGGATTCACGGGCGGGAGTTTGAGCGCGAAAAAATATCGCGATGTGTTTGGATTGGACGCGCAGCAGTCGGTCGAGTTCATGGCGCGCATGGGCGCGGAAATCGGTTGGGGCAAAATTGAAATCGCGCGTTTAGATGTGAGCGCGCGCGTTTTGGAAATCACCGTCGCGAGTTCGCCGTTCGCCATCGCGCACGGTCCCTCAAAACACGGCGTGTGTCATTTGATTCGCGGCGTGTTCGCGGGTTTGGCAAGCGGCATTTTTGAATGTGCGGTCGAATCGCACGAAGTGGAATGTATCGCGATGGGCGACCCGCAATGCCGCATCCTCATTCAAGGCGCGGTATAATTCAGCCATGACGCTGATTCATCCAATTACGCAAGATATTTTTCAAGTTCGTATCCCCGTTCCGTTTCCGCTAAAGTATGTCAATTGTTATCTGTTCCGCGAAAACAATGGTTGGACGCTCCTCGACACCGGCTTGCACGATGAACCCGGCTTGAACGCGTGGATGCACGTGTTCGATGTTTTGCAAATCTCCCCGCGCGATATTCGCCGCATCATTTTGACGCACACGCACCCCGACCATTTTGGGCTGGCAGGGTATTTTCAAAATTTGTCCAATGCGCCGGTGTACGCGCTCGACCGCGAAATTGAAACGGTGCCGGTGATTTGGCGCGATGACGCGGCGCATGTCGAAGCGTTGAGCGCGTTTTTTGCGCAACACGGCGTTCCGTCGCGCGTGGTGGCGAATATCCAAGAACGCTCGCGCCAATTGATTCGCTGGACGCATCCGCTGCCGCAGTTCACGCCGCTGCATGAAAACGACACCGTTCTGGTCGGAGAACATCACTATCGCGTGGTGTGGACGCCCGGACATGCCGACGGGCATGCGGTGTTGCAAAGCGCGAACGATGGTTTGCTTTTGGCGGGCGATATGATTCTGGCAAAGATTACGCCGAACATTGGACTGTGGCCCCAGTCCGACCCGAATCCGCTCAAGAGCTATCTCGCGTCGCTGGAAAAAGTAGATGCGCTGCACGCGCGCACCGCGTTGACGGGGCACCGCGCGGTGATTGAAAATGTCGCGGCGCGGATTCAAGAATTGCGCGTGCATCACGCCGAACGCGCGCACGCGTGCTGGAACGCGGCACGCGAATGCAGCGCGTACGAGATTGCACTGAAAACCTTCGAGCGATTGGAAAACGCGGAGGATGTGCGCATGGCAGTGGTGGAAACGCTGGCGCATTTGGAGTTTTTGGTGGGTGAGGGACGCGCGGAACGATTGGAGGGGGGGGTGACGCGGTATCGGCGCACGGGTTAGGTTTTTTGCGGTTGCCAATTTTGCGCGGGTTTAGTAGAATTGTCGCAGCAAGGAGTGGAACATGACGGTCAAGCAGGAATGGCAAATCAATTATCTCGTGCGCTCGGGTTTGTACGCGGACGCCGATGCCGTATGGCGCAGCGCGTTGCATATCAGGTTGGCGACATTAGCTTGGGCAAAGCAGCCGAACTGATGGGTGTGTCTGCGGAAGAGATGAAGGAGCTCTTGCTCCGCGCGGGTATCCCGATTCATCTTGGTCCAGCAAGCGCCGACGAACTGCGTGAGGAGTTGTCTGCCTTTGAACGCGGCTAAGACGGTTGTCTGTAACACAACGCTGTTGTCGAATTTTGCCGCTGCCAAACGCACGGAGCTATTGACGCGCGCATTAGACCGTCCTCTCTGTACGACGCCCGAAGTTGTGAGTGAAATCAGCGATGGAGTTCAAGCAGGATACAGTCACTTGAACGCGTTGGAAACATCGTTGCTTGGAGAGAATTCACCGTTGCAAATTGTTTCGCTCGAGCCAAAAGAACTTGTAACCTTTCGAGAATTGCGTTTGCGGCTACATGCGGGGGAAGCGAGCTGTCTCGCCATCGCTTTGCACCGGCATTACGTTTTGGGAACGGATGATTTGGCGGCGCGAAAATTGGCAAAGGCAAAGGGTGTAGACGTGATTGGAACAGTGGGCGCATTGATTCTCGCGCGGAAAATTGGTCTGTCCCTCGCGGAAGCGAATAGTATCTTGCAAGAGATGATAGACACTGGATATCGTTCCCCCGTGAAACAGTTGGATGAGTTCTGGAAATGAACGATATACTTTTTTGAAAAAACACGTTGCGCGCAAAAACAATTCTTCTGCTATAATGCATCTCGATTATGAACTGAACGAATTCGGTTGGAGGTTCATCAGTGCCATGCCGCAAAATTCGCTGAAACAAACTTATTTTTACCCCCCCCCCTGAACGTTTGTTCTAATCCATCGTCGTTCGTAAATGGAACCGACACCTGTCGCCTGACGCGCATGCGCGCGTGGGCGGCGGGTGTTTTTGTCTGGACTTTTGAATTCGTGGCAGCGGTTGTGGGGAAAAAGTGATTGAAAGAAACTGGGCGAGAATTGCATCAATAAGAGTAGGAAACCCCATTTGGTTTCCCGCACCCAAAGATGCGGCAAGCACCCCCAAATTCCCGTGCTTCCCGCAACTTTGGGTGCGTAAAACATAAGTTGAACAGAAATGCTTTGGCATTAGATTAGGTCGCGCTTCAGTGCGAGGATTGGTGACGCAACATTGATTCGTCTCGCCGAAATTCTGGACACACACTGGGACGAGTATGTGCATGAAGGCGGCCGCTACATTCCGCCGCATGTCTTCAAGGCGGCGAATCAAATCATGGCGTGCCGCACACCCATACTCGGCACGGACGTGTACCGTTGTCCCAATTGTGACACGACCAAGTTTGTCTATCACTCGTGCAAGAATCGTTTCTGCCCACGGTGCGGGCAATATGAAACCGATCACTGGGCGGCGACGATTCTCAGCCAGTTGCCCAGCATCAAACATCACCACGTCGTTTTCACGCTCCCGGAGCAATTGCGCCCGTTGGCGAAAGCCAACCCAGAATTGCTCCAGACGTTGCTCTTTCACACCAGCGCCGCAGTGATCAAAGAGTGGTTCGCCGAGAAGCATCACACCATTCCTGGGATTATCAGTGTGTTACAAACTGCCGGCAGTGACTTGCATTACCATCCGCACATTCACATGCTTGTCTCGGCGGGCGGGTTGAAAGCGAACCAGTGGTTTGAGTTAGCCAGCGCCTACCTGGTCAACCACAAGTATCTGCAAAAAAAGTTTCGCTGGCTGTTCTTGAACCAACTGGTCGCCGCGTATGACCACGGTCGCTTGCAACTGCCTGGCGAGCTGGCGGTGATGCAAGAGCGACGCGAATTCATGCGGCTGGTGAAAAAGTTGCATTCGGTGGCATGGGTGGTCGCGGTGCAGCCACCGTTAGCAGACCCCGAGAACATCGTGCGCTATGTGGGGCGCTACACGCGTCGAGCCTGCTTGTCCGAATATCGCATTACTGATTTTAGCGACGGGGTGATTACGTTCGAGTGCAAAGACTATACGACCGCTGAAGCCGGCAAGCCCGGATTGAAAACCGTCTGCTTGCACTATGGCGAGTTCTTCGATCGACTGTTTCAGCACGTTCCGTTGCCTGGGTTTCGCATGGTTCGTTACTATGGACTGTATGCCCATTTCAAAGACTTGCCACCCCTGCCCGCAGAAGAACCCCGCGCGATGCCGGAGAAATTGAGTTGGCGCGAGTTGCAAATCGACAAGACCGGCGAAGATCCGTTGGTGTGTCCTGCCTGCCGCTGCGAACTGGTCTTTTGGCGCACGGAGTTTAGCGCTATTCCATTCCTGTTCCCGGGTAGCCGGTTGCCGGAGTTGGCGTATGCGGATACGAGCTGAAACAAGGTACGTGCTTGATGATGTCTTTGCGCAGCCGCCGCTCGTCTGACGGCTTATTTCGGTTTGAGTCGGTAGCGTTTTTTTCATCTGCAGAGGTTGAATGCGAGGGTGGCGAGAGTAAGAAACGATTACACGAGAGGCACGATTGACCGAGATGAATTAGGCGGAAAGTCCAACTGACGGAAATACGAACGATGCACTTCGTTCAACATCCGCTTTGCGGACATGCGGCGGTAGGACGATGACTGCCAAGCCGAATGTTGTTTCCCGCCGCACGTCGCAAAGACTTAACGTTCTCTGAAATCCTCTTTGAAAGAGCGGCGCGGCAGGTCGGCGTAGATTTTTCGTGGTCTCGGCAGCGATGACGGTTTATCACGACAGAGTCTTGCTCGCGAAAGTGGTTGGACTTCCACTAAAAACCTAAACGCGTGCGCGGAAAGGAACGAGGGAAAATGCAACGCAGCCCAGGCAAAAGTTTTGATAAGCCGTGTCTGATTTGCAGTGAGGACAGATGGACAGAAGACGCGCATTTCCCATCGAGAAAATATCGCGGCGGAGTCGAAATCATTGCGCTCTGTCCAACTCATCACCGACTGCTCGATAGCGGCAGACTGTCCGACTGGGAGTTCATGGAAATCTGCAAGAAGAAATTTAGTCATCTCGAAATCGCATCGGCAGAGAAGTTCGTCGCTTGGGCGCATGAGAACGGCTACCCGTACTCCTACGCGGACATTCAAGCCAAGACAATTGCCAAAGAATATGCAGGGGCGAGGCAAATTTCCTATCGCATTGAGAACCAAACCAAAGCATAGCAGCCAAACGCAAGGAAAGTATACTTTGGCACTTTTTCACGAAGGCGCGTGGCAAAGAGATTTGCGGTTGCATTCCCGCAGGGACATCGGAGAGAGAACGGACTTCAGAGAACGCCATAGCACCACGCAACGGCGGATGAATCGAAAATATCTTTCAATTGCCAGCCGCCCCGCCGTTGTCGTGGTGCGTGTGTTTGGCGGCGTTCATCAAGTCGTCAGATGTTTTTATCGTAGAGCCTCACCTTGGTCAGTGTACAAAATCGGATAGAGGTGTTTTGGGGGAATCTCTCCAAGCATTCTCAGTTCTTCGACCCAACCGCGAATCTCTGTTGCAACAGTATCCTCGATTTGATAGGAATCAAACTCTCTATAAATTCGACCAATTAGGTCTGCGGGCAATCTCGGGACTCTCTTGTCTTTGAGAACGAGAACCTTTCGTTGGAGTGCCAACATAAAGCCAATTTCGATTGCGACATTGGGGTTGAAACTTCGTTCCTCAATCTGCTCAATAACAGCAATTCCAAACTTGCTTCCAAGCATATACGCGCAAACGTTCTCCCAAAGGTCATCGGCAACACTCAAATTATCAGCGAATTGAGGTATTAGTCCTTCATCTTTCAAAGTCCTGCTTATGACTTCCCTTATCATCTTGTTCTCGCGGGTCGTTTGAAACCGTATCATTATGAATACATTCCTTTCAAACTCCGACTGCCGCAAATACCTTGCTAATGGGGATTGCAATTTTTCGTGGGATAACAATAGAGACCAAGGTTTTGAAGTCAAGAGTCGGTCCTTGAAAAACTCATACCAGATTTCGTTCTCAGTGATGTCACCAATGAAGAACCAATTGAAAAGTCGCAATTTGCCAAGCACTCCAGACTGTCCCAATGACAACTCTATGGATTCCTCAACAGGAAAAATTACGCCTCGAACATCGCTCACAGATGCGTGGGATTTTGTAGCGCCCCTTGAAATACATCTTCCCTCAAACTCAACCGTCTGTATTTGCACAACGGGACGAACAATTCTTCCCTGAAAGTCCAAATACCACCCCGATAGTCCGCGCGACTCGGCGTTTTGACTTTTTAGGTCTTCGGCATGATGTATGAGGTGACCACGTCCCAAGATGAAATCGCCGACCTGCAATAAAAGAATCTGACCATGACATTCTGTTGGCTCAATCCCCTTTGTCTGTGGTAACTGTTCCAGCAGTTGCAGCGGCACAGAGCCTTCAACTTGATAACTTCCAGAAATATTCAATCGCAACATTGATGTGTTTCTCCTTGCAAGTGCAGTTCAACCTGCGATGTAAAAGGGAATGTCGCCAAACACACGCACACCGACAACGGCGGTATCGGCTGCCAGCGAAGTAACTTTTTCCAGCAAGACACTTTGCCCGCAAAGGTGGCTTGCCCACGTCCGCCGTTGTCGGTGTGCTGTAGCGTTTGCCATTTGTGCTATATTTTCTGTCGGGAGGTGAGTCCGATGCAACTTGAAGATTATTTCAATTTCCTTGCACCCAATGATATTCGGCTCAAAGGCACGCGAGTCGGTATAGAGACGATACTCTATGACTATATCCACCGTAGTCGTACGCCTGAAGAGATTGTGGCAGAATACTCCTCGCTGACCCTCGAACAAGTTCACGCGACCATTACTTATTACCTGCACAATAAGGAGAAGGTCACCGCTTATCTCGTCAACTGGCTTGAGACTGCCAATCGGCGCTGGGAAGAACAGAATCGCAATCCCTCGCCTGCGATACAACGATTGCGCCGCATTGCTGCCGAACGCCAAGCCGCCTCTCCCCCCAAGCCATGAGAAAATATCTTCTGGACGAAAACGTCGGTGAGAGTCTCCGTCAGGGTCTGCATAGACGTTATCCCGATATGGTGGTCTGGCGCATCAGCGACCCAATGACTCCACCAATCGGAATCCTCGACCCTGACATCTTGTTGTAGTGCGAAGCCAATGACTTTACGCTCGTCACAAATAATCGCGGTTCGATGCCCGACCATTGGTAGAAGTATTCCAGATTGTCAAACAAGCCGTCGCCACTGTGCGGCGGTTTTGTTTGCTCTGCGAGCTGTGCCCCAATCTACTATGAAGAGGTAGGACAAATTTGAAATTTGTCGTACCATCGCCCATTTTCATTGGCTGCAAGTGAGCCAATGGTTCATGGGGGACTCTACTATGAAGAGGTAGGACAAATTTGAAATTTGTCGTACCATCGCCCATTTTCATTGGCTGCAAGTGAGCCAATGGTTCATGGGGGACTCTGCAAAGAAATGGTGTCTAACACCAGTCCGCCGATTCCACCATCGTCACGCATTACGGGCATCGTAGTTTTCGCCGACAAACGTACTTGCATTTCGCGGTGCGCTTGCGGCGGAATCGGCAGGCGACACCCTTCACATTGCCAAACCATTTCGAATCGCATAGAATGGGTTGCAGTGAGGAAACCAGAAATGTCACGCACCTCTGTCATTTACACGCCCAAGACAACAGTCGCCCAACTCATCGCGCGCGCGAAGGAGTCGTCGTCGCCCATCGAAATCCGCGTCCAAGACTCGGAGATGGTTGTCGTCGTTTTGCCACAGGTCGAATTCGATAAGCTGCGCGCGATGCAAAAATTCGGAGAATATCTCTCGCCGCGTCGTCCCAAGACACTGACACAGCATCTTACCGAGACACTCCACGATCTGCGCCAGTACGAAAAGAAATACAAAATGACGTCGGCAGCGTTTTATCGCAAATTCCAATCTGGTGAATTGGGCGAGGACGAGCTGGATTACTTTGATTGGCGAGTGCAATACAATGCCTACAAACGCCTGAAAAAGAAAATCGCCAATGGCAAACGGAAAACTGCGTGAGTACTACTGGCACGTGATGACATTCTTGGCGGAACGTTCGGAGTATCTTGACACCGAGCATTTCGCCTTTCGGTTTCCCGATGAAGACATTGCTATCAATCGTCAAGTTCTTGAAGCAACGTTGATTATGCGCGATGGTTCCCGATTATTTGCGCGCGCATCTCTTGATGACCAAGCTGCTGTCCGCGAATACGATTACGCCTACATCTATTACGACCATCACGGCAACCGCATCTTTCAATACGACGACGCGCCGCATCATCCTGAAATTGCCACTCATCCCCACCACTTGCATCGCGGTGTCAAGTCCAAGCAAAAACGCGAGCGAGTTTATCCGCTCGACGTACCGCAGGTCAACTTTATCGTGATCGTCGAAAAAGTGATCGAGCGGTTGGAAAGTTCCGCCCAAGAAAAATGACGAGCAAATTTGCTCGTCATTTTTTCATCGGGGCATCGCGTAGGGACACAGTGCTATGCAAGCACGACCCCGCGTCGTTCTGCCCACTGCGCGCCCAGTTCCTCCAACGCGCGCGCGCTCAACAATTGTTCTGCCAATGGAAAGAGGACATTTTCTTCTTTGGCGAAATGTTCGCGTGCCGCATAGAGCAAATCGTACACCATCGTGCGTGCGTCGTCCACACTGGTCACGTCGGGGAGCTGCGCGAGTTTGCCCTCAATGTCGTCGTGCGCTTGCGTCAATTCGCGCACCGTTTGTAATTGCGGCAATTGCCGCAATTGCAATTGCATCAACAATTCTTCGATGTGCACGTGTTCCTCACGCATGACGCGCGTAGGACCGTGTTCGCCAATTTCTGCTTCGAGCGCGGGAAAGAGAATTTCGTCTTCGATTTGCGCGTGCGACCCAAGCGCGACGGCGAGCATTGCGCCTTGCGTTTGGATGGTATTTAACGTGGCAGCATCCACGGTGTTTTGCATCAACGTAAATTGCGCATAGAAAACGCCGTGTTCGCCGCGTAGGGCATCGGTAATTTTCATCGGTCAGCCCAAGACCTGACAGGTTTTTGAGATGTACGTTTCACATGTCGCGGACGCGCTCTACATCGTGCATGGTGTTCGTGACGCGCACGCGACAAAAACCTGTCAGGTCTGTGTGCGTCGCGTATACACCACGCGAAACAACGCGAGCGCCAACAAACAATCTTCACACTCGTCGCGTAATTCGTCCGGCGCTTGCGGTTCGAGCCACACCTCATAGCCAAGCGAACGATACAGCTCGACCATTTCCTGCAAGCGCGGCGGACCGCCGACAAAGCGTCGCGTCCAACCTTCGGCGCGCAATTCGGCTTCGCTGCGGGTGCGCGGTTTGACCAGCGCCGCTAAACCTTCGTTCGCCATCAGCTTGGCAACGCCTCTGCGTCGAGCTCTGCGCGGGCGTGCCCGTTGCTTTGCAATTTTTTCAAGCGCCGCTGCGCCAGAATCGCCGCACCCAACGCGCCGGTGTACTGGGGCAAATCGCCGGGCGGCACATTCGCATGCGCCTTCAAGCGGTCGCGGACGACGCGCACCATCGTATCGAAACGCAAAATGCCGCCGACCAATGTAAATTCGGGCTCCATTTGCACGCGCTTCATCAATTGCACCGAACGATCCACGAGCGACACGATCGCGCCGTGCATAATGTCCGCCGGGGTGCTGCCGCTCGAAACGTGATTGATGACTTCGGATTCTGCAAACACCGCGCACACGCTCGAAATGGCAACCGCGTCTTTGGAGGTCGAAATCAAGGGACCGATTTCTTCAATCCGATAGCCCATGTAACGCGCGGTCTTTTCGAGAAACGCGCCCGTGCCCGCCGCGCATTTGTCGTTCAGGCGAAATTGGCGCACCTTGCCGTGTTCGCCCAAACGACTCGCCTTCATCGTTTGTCCGCCGACGTCCAAAACGGTTTTGGTATTGGGGAAAAAATGATACGCGCCGCGCGCGTGCGCCGAAAGGTCAGTGACCTGGACATCGCAAAACGGAACTTGAAAGCGACCATAACCAGTGCTCGCAATGTACGCAATCGCTTGCGCGTCGAGATGGGCTTGCGCCAACGCCTGCTCGTACGCCTGCGTTGCGGCTTCGGCGAGACGAAAGCCCGTCGCATTCATGCCCTTGCCGACGATGCTGCCTTGTTCATCCAGAACAATCGCTTTGGTGTACGTGGAACCTACGTCAATGCCAGCGGTGTACATTACGCCACCTCTTTCGTTGCAATCGGCGCGCGGCTGTTCTTGATGCGATCCAATGCGAATAGCGCCGCGCCCAACGCGCCCATGTAATGCGATTCTTCGCTGATGTTCATTTGGGTATCGAGCAATTCGTTCAACACGTGCACCATGCCCGGATTGCGCGTCACGCCGCCGGTAAAAGTGACCTCATTCTCAATCCCCACGCGTTTCAATAAACCCATCGAACGCGAACCAATCGAACGATGCACGCCGAGCAAAATTTCGTCAATCTTTTTCCCCTTGCCCAGCCACGACAACACTTCGGATTCCGCAAACACGGTGCAGGTCGTACTGATCGGCGTGGCTTTTTCCGCGCGCAACGCCACGCTGCCCAATTCGCCCAGCGGAATATCAAGCGCCGCCGCCGCCGATTGCAGAAACCGTCCCGTGCCCGCCGCGCATTTGTCGTTCATGCAGAAGTCAATCACTTCGCCGTTGGGATGCACGCGAATCGCTTTGGTGTCTTGCCCGCCCATGTCGAGCACCGTGCGCGTGCCGGGGAACATGTGCGTCGCGCCGCGGGCGTGACAGCTGATTTCGGTGATCTGCGTGTCGCCGAAAGTGACTTTGTAGCGACCATAGCCCGTGCCGACGACGTAGCCGACTTCTTCTTCATCAATCCCGCCTTGCGCGAGCGCGGCGAAATACGCGCTCTCGGCGGCTTTGACCACGTTCGCGCCCGTATCAATAATCGCGCGTCCGACAATGCGCGCGTCTTCGTCCAGAATAATTGCTTTGGTTTGCGTCGAACCGACATCTACACCGGCTGCAAAAGCCATACGACCTCCATCAATTGTCATGCGTCATGCGTCAAACGTCAAACGTCATGCGTCAAACGTCATGCGTCAAACGTCATGCGTCAAACGTCATGCGTCAAACGTCAAATCATTCACGTTTCACCCTTCATTGCATTCAGGGCAGGCAGCTTCACGTTTGACGTTTGCCGTTTCACGTTTCACGCCTCACGTTTCACGTTTGGCATTTGACGTTTCACGTTTCACGTTTCACGCCTCACGCCGCTGCTCTCAATTTCCGCGTGGCTAATCCTTCAAAGAACGCGTCAATGCGATTTTTCATTTGCGCTTCCGAAACGACGCGCTTGTCCATGTGATCCGATTCGATGTAGAGCGACATGACATCGGACTGCTGCATGACCGCGCGGCGATTGTCGGCAAGCCCCGACGAGACGGTGCGACAGCTCTTGATGGGATGATACACGATGCCGTCTACGTGATACGGCTGGAGCATGTCCACGAGAATGCGGTCTTGAAAGAACATCGCATCCATCGCGTTGCGCACCATCAACAAAACACCTTCCGCCAAACTTTCGATGGGCTTGTTCAAATCGTACTGGTGCCCGAGTTCCAAACCACCGGCGGCAAACCACAGGTACGTCGAACCCAAAAACACCCCCCCCCACTCCGCGAACAATTCATAGAAACGGCGAAAGATGGGATAACACGGCACGCCGACAAAGAGCAAGCGATATTTTTCGTCTACGACCGTGCCAATGTGATGCGCGGCTTTGTATTCCATCTCTTGCACGAGCTCGCGGAAATACTGGGCGCCGGCGCGACTGCCGCGCAAACCGTTCGCCACGCCGAGATAGATCGTGCCTTCGTTGACCGCGTTGAACACGGCGGGCTGGCTCTTGTTCAAGTCCAACAGGCGTTGATAGCCCGTGCCCATTGCGTTGGTGTACGCCATCGTTTCGCGCAGTTTGTCCACGTCGAATTTTTTGCCCGTCATTTCTTCGCACAGCGCAATCAATTCGCGCAATTGCGCTTCTACATATTTGCGGTCGCGGTCGAAATCCCCGCGTCCCTCGCGCGCGTAATAGTCTGCGCTGCGCGCGCCGGGCACGTCAATCGCAAAGCTCGGGATGTTGTACATCCGCTCCCAAATCTCTGCCCACTTCAAGTACGTGTTGCACGCGTTGGTGTACACGGCGAGGTTCGGTTTGGGAATGCGTCCCATCGGATGTTCGCCGTTGCGGAGCTGCATTCCGAAGTCGGCTTTGACGTACCCGCAAATGTCGGGCGAGTAGCCGTAATCTTCGGCGACATTCAAGTATTCGTGCGCGGTGCGGCGCACGGCGGTCTGCAGCGCATTGATTTCGGGAAACGAGACCTGAAAATCGAACGCGCGCAAGATTTCCGTGATGCTGCCCATGACGAAAACATACGCGACTTGTTCGCCGCGTTCCGGCGCGTGGCTCAATTGCTCGAACCATTCGCGAAACAAACGCCCGCCCTCTTTGGCGCCGCGCCCGACGATTTCATGACCGTTGTGCTCAGACATACTGACCTCGAAAAGGAGAAGGTGACAAGTGACGGGTGACAGGATTGCATTGTCCCCGTCACTCGTCACCCGTCACCCGTCACTTTACTCAAACAACAAATTCTCGACGAACGTTTCCAACTGAATCTGCAAACTGTCGAAACTCGTCATCTTTTCCTCGAACTCGCTGACAAAGTACGGAATGTTTTCGTGATCCAGCGCTTTCGAGTACGCGACCTGTTCGTCCAATCCCGGTTCGCACATTTTCGCGGCAGAAATGATAGCCGCTTCGGCGTGCGCGTCGTGAATACGTTGGAGCAGCATTTTTTCTTTGGGCTTGCGTAAATCGTGCTGTACGGGACTGTACGAGGATTGATTCAAATACGCGTCGGCGAGATTCCACAGCGGATCGCCTGCGGTTGGCACATCGTCCAAAATCCAACGCAAGCCGATGAGCAAATCGTCGTCCACGACATAACACGAACGCGCAATGACGCGCAGCAAATCCAGCGGCGGCTGTTCGCAAAAACCGCCCTCGAACACGACGCGAATCTTGTCTTGCTTGCGCGCGCCGCGCTCTCGAATCAGCGGAATCACGTAATCCAAAAGCTCGTTGTGCTCCTCGCGCGGAATCATGCCGCCGAGCGCGACGAGGACGTACGCTTCGTCCACGCTCAACAGCCACGGCGTTTCACGTTTGATCTGGTACAGCTCGCGGAGGAGCGCGCGATTCTCGTTAAACACCGCAATCGAGCGGCGCAGATCGTCCGCGCTCACTTCGCGTCCCGTCACCGCTTCAATGTCGCGCAGCACGCGCGCATATTCTTCACTCAAATACTGTACCGAGTGACGCGAGTTGGCATTCTGCGGCAGATAGATAATTTGCGACGGGTACGGCATGTTGCGTCCCCAAATCGCGGCGAGATTGCGCGAGGCATCGCAAATCGGCGTAGACACAAACATGTCCAGCTCCAAACGCTTGGTCAGCGCGAGTTCGAGCGAACTTTTGAGGATGGAGCAGAGGTACGAACCAAAATGCGAATCGGCTTGGCGCACGTCCAACGGCGCGCCGCGCACTTTGACGGGCAGCATTCCCGCCGCGTGCGCGAGCTCTTCGGGAAAGTACACTTGAAAATGTCCGAGCACCTTGCCGCCCGCCGCGCGCCAACGTTTGACCGTCGGAAAGTCCGGGTCTTCGACGAGCTCACGGCACATGTAAAAAATTTCGTCGAGAGGTTTATCCCGCCAGTTGTCGAGGACGTTCATGTTTCACTCCATCCGTAGTTTGGAAAACTACGGCAAAAGAATGTCAAAGCAAGACAAAGAATGTTTGTGGAAGCTTCATTCTTTGGTTTATTTTGTGTCATTCTTTTGCCGATGAAGGCGATGCAGTTCATCGCACTATTCTTCGGTGAGCTTTGTGCCGCACCTGCCGCAGAATTCAAATTCACTGGGCAGACCTTTTGTGCCGCACGCGGGACACGTTTGCGCGTACGCGCCAAAGAGAAATTCGGGCGCGCCTTCCAGCGCTTGCGCGCGCATTTCGCGATAACGCGGTTTGCGTTTTTCGACGAACGCCGTCATGCCTTCGTACGGCTCGGTCGTCGCAAAATGCAAGGACAACCAATCTTGCGCGTGCCGAATCGTTTGCGCCCACGCCATTTCTTTCCAGTAATTGACTTGGGCTTTGGTGTAGCGCGTGCATTCGGGAAATTTGTCAATCAATTTTTCTGCGAGGGCATTCACCGCGTCGTCCAACTGCGCGTACGGCACGACGCGATTGACCAAGCCCCAATCGAGCGCGGTCGCCGCGTCAATCGGTTCGCACGTCAACAACATTTCGCGCGCGCGCCGGTCGCCGACCATGATCGGTAACCACTGCGTTGCGCCGCCTGCCGCGACGGAACCGACGCGCGTGCCGACTTGGCGAATCGTCGCGTGGTCTGCCATGACCGCGAGATCGCACGACATGTTGAATTCATTGCCGCCGCCCGCGACGATGCCGTTGATGCGCGCAATCACGGGCTTGCCGATGTTGCGCAGTACATCGTGACACTCGATGAATTCGCCCATCCATTTCCAATAATCGCGCGGGCGCTGGGTAAACACTTCGGCGTACTCTTTGACATCGCCGCCCGTGCAAAATGCTTTGTCGCCTGCGCCGGTCAACACGATCACCGCGACCGCATCGTCCCACATCGCGTCTTTGAACGCGGCAGTGAGTTCGCGAATCGTCAGCGTCGAATACGCGTTAAAGACTTCGGGGCGATTGATGGTGACACGTGCGACCCAATCTTGTTTCGTGTAAATGATTTCTTGGAACGGAAACGCGTCGGCGGGACGCGCGGGAAATTTATTGGTCATGTACGAGTGCTCCTTGCGGCGGAGGTCATGGTGTAAACGGAATCAAAATAGCGATTCGCCGGTTCCGCGAGCAGTTGATGATATTCACGAAAAAAGTTTGCCGCTTGTACGCCGCACCAATCGGGCGGTACAAGTTCGATGGGCAGGTGCGGATCGCGAAACGGAAAGCGCCGATAATCGTGGATGAGGTTAAAGCGGCGCACAAAACATTCCGCCTCGTTCAACGCGTCGCCGGCTTGTAGCCGCTGTTGACAGTCGTCGAATAACGTGCGATGCTTGGCGATAAATTCCTGATAGCCCGCGTTGATGGCCTGCAAATCCCAACTGCGCACGACAATGTCTTGTTCGGAAACGAATCCTTCGAGAGTAGCGGTGAAGGTTTGCACGTATGGCTGAAGGTTCAAACGTGCGACGAGTTGCGCGATTTGTTCTTGCTGCCGGTGCGCCGAAATCCACACCGTGTTGGCTAACATGCCGTAGCCGTGCCACATGAGTTCGCGGCGAAACGTATCGCGCGCTTCGCGTTGATCTTCGGGAATGGAATACGTGACCAAATGCCAGCTGTGGTCCCACGGCGCGCTATTGGCGGGCGGCTGAAAAATGCGCGCTGCGCCTTCATCCAACATCTGTTGTGCTTGCGCGGTCAACGCGTAAAACGAAGTGCTGCCAACGCGTTGGCTCGCCAGCCAGCCGCTGCGCGTCATGCGCGAAACGGTAGTCCGCACTGCCTGTTCCGAAACGCCGAACAAGCTCAATAATTCGACCAAACTCCCAATCCAAATACGCCCACCACGCGCGTGAACGTAATCGCCAAAAAGTGTGAAAATGAGAGCTTGGGGACGAATGCTGTTCGTGCTCATTTGAAATGTGACAGTTTTCCAATATATCGTTACAATTCCGTTATGCGGATTATAGACATGCCACAAGTACGATTCCACCTGCGATGGGGTAATTTGTTATGACAGTTAGAGTAGTTCACTGCGCTCGATACCCTACCCGAAAGTAGTGAACGCTCGCCGCAGCGTTCAGGGGAAGGGGAACGAAAGCGAATCGCTGGCGATTCGAGCGTTCACAGTGCGGGAACAAATCACAAACATGAATGGATTGCGGTTCAGCGTTGCACCGCTCATCGCGGCGGCGATTGCCGGAATGGCCATACGCTTCAGCTTGCCCGACACACCTTGGCTGTTTGCCCTCGGCGGCGCGGTCATTGTCGGGTTGAGCGTGTTGGCGGGGCTTCTCGTCGTCGGTTTGCGCCGCGCCCGTGAACATGACGCGCAGCGCACGCGGGAATTGAATGCCCTCGCGCACGTGGAACTCGCGCTCGCTTCTTGCACGGATTCGGCAGAAGCGCTGGCGCGCGCGCTCGACGTAATTTTGGAATTTTCACACGCAGCCGCCGCGCAGTTGTGGCACATCTCGGAGCATGACGCGCGACTCGTGCCCGCAATGCATCGCGGACTTTTTCCCGAAAGTTTCAACGCGCTCCCCGTGATACCCGAACGCGTGACGTTTCACAGTGCGCTGGACGACGCTCCGGCGCTCGCGAGCAAAGGGTTCGTCGAACGCGTACAAATTCCGCTTGCGGCGTACAATCACCCGGTGGGTGTCTTGGAAATTGCGGCGCGGTATCACGGCGAATTAGCGCGTATTACATACGAATGGTTTGAAACGGTCGGGCGCGCGCTCGCTGCCGCGCTGGCTGATGCGCGCGAGTTGACACGCGTGCGTGCGCAGCTGGCAGATGAAAAACGTTTGTGGCAAGCGGGGCTTGACGTGACGGCGACGGAAAATTACGAAGAACTCTTGCGCACGATTGTGGACCGCGCGCGCGAATTGATTGGCGCGGAAGCGTCGGCATTGTGTTTGTGGGACGAGCAAAAACGGTGGTGGGTGGTGCAGGGCACGAGCGGCGCGACGGACGCGTTCGAAGTTTCCGTCGCGCACTTTGAACGCGGCGATGGACAGTTTCTCGAATGTCCGGTGATTCGTTTCAAATATCGTCAAGCGCACCTCGATTTTCCGCTCCAGCGCAACGGACAAATCGTCGGCTGCCTATGTGTGGCAAATCGAACGCCGCGCGAATATCTGGACAGTGAACGCGCCCTGCTCACGGGCATCGCCGACCAAGCCGCGCTCGCGGTGGAACGAACGCGCGCGTTCGAAACGTTGGGCAGTCGCGCGGCGACGGCGGAACGCGAACGCCTCGCGCGCGAAATTCACGATACCCTCGCGCAGATTTTGGGGTTTGTGAATGTCAAGACCGCCACCGCGCGCGAATTTTTGGCGCAAGGCAAACTGGAACAAGCGGAAACGCAGCTCGATCAACTCTCGCTGCTCTCACAAGAATTGTATCAAGACACGCGCGAATTGATTTTGGGTCTGCGCACCGAAGTGGGTCCCGAACGCGGTCTCGTGCCCGCGCTTTCAAGTTACGTCGAACGGTTCAGTCAATTTTGCAATTTGCCGACGACGTTCGACGCGGACGGCGTGGAGGTGAATTTTTCTCCAGCGGTCGAGGTACAATTGATTCGCGTCGTGCAAGAAGCCCTGAGCAATGTGCGCAAACACGCGCACGCGCAGCACGCGTGGGTGCGGATGACGCGGCGCGCAGAAATTGTCCAAATCGAAATTGGCGACGACGGGCAGGGTTTTGACCCGGCGAATCCGGGACGTGGTTTGGGTCCGCGGTTTGGGTTACAATCCATGCGCGAGCGCGTCGAATCCATTCATGGTACACTCAAGCTCCGTTCGGTACCGGGGCAAGGGACAACCGTTACGGTAGAGATTCCACTCATCTATCGGGGAGAGCGCACATGAATCTACGAGTCGTGTTGGCGGACGATCATCCATTGTTTCGCGACGGCGTCGCGTCGCTGCTGCGCGCGCGCGGTTTTGAAATTGTCGGCGAAGCGGCGAACGGGCGCGAGGTGTTAGAGACAATTCGGCGAACGCATCCCGATTTGGTGTTGATGGACATTCACATGCCCGAGCTCGACGGCTTGGCGGCGACGCGCATCCTGACCAGCGAAATGCCCGCCGTGCGCGTGGTGATTCTCACCGTGTCCGACGACGACGAGGATGTGTTTGAAGCGATCAAAAGCGGCGCGCAGGGGTATCTGTTGAAAAGCACCGACACACGCACCTTTTTTGATTTGATCGAAGGCGCGGCGCGCGGCGAAACGCCACTGTCGGGACGCCTTGCCTCGCGCATTCTGCGCGAATTTGCGAAACGCATGAACAACGAACCGGCGGAAGCGGCAAAGGACGACGCGTTGAGCGAACGTGAAAAAGAGGTGCTCGCGTTCGCGTCCGAGGGGCTGACAAATCGTGAAATCGCCGGGCGGCTCAACTTGAGCGAAAACACGATCAAGTATCATTTCAAAAATATCTTGGAAAAATTGCACCTGCGCAATCGCGCCCAAGCCGTCGCGTACGCGCTGCAAAGCGGACTGCTCAAACCGAAACCGCACTGAGGCAGTACTCTGTCATTTCGAGCGGAGCGAGAAATCTCTTTTGGCAGACCCAGATTTCTCGCTCCGCTGCACAGGACTTGTCATATCGAACGGAGTGAGATATCTCACTCCGTTCGATATGACAGTCCTCAGCTCATACAGCCCACGCGGGCTGACCATCTCGAAATGACACTTTTAATCTCTTGCCAAAAAAATCGCGGCAGGGTTTTATCCCGCCGCGATTTTTTATTGCGCGCGCAATTTGAAGCGTTGTATCTTCCCCGTCGCTGTTTTCGGTAGTTCATTCACAAAGTCGAGCCAGCGCGGGCGTTTGTATTCCGCCATTTTTTCTTTGCAATACACGACGAGTTCTTGTTTCAACGCGTCGCTCGCGTCGTACCCCTGCTTCAATACGACGAACGCTTTGGGCTTGATGAGATTCGATGCATCGGGCAGCCCGACCACCGCGCATTCCAACACCGCAGGATGACTCAGCAACGTGCTTTCCACTTCGACCGGCGAAACAAAAATGCCGCCGACCTTGAGCATGTCGTCCGAACGTCCCGCGTGCCAAAAATATCCGTCCGCATCCATCATGTACTTGTCGCCCGTCAACAGCCATTCACCCAAAAAGGTGCGCCGACTTTTTTCCGCTTGGTGCAGATAAAACAGTGCAGTCGTTTCGCTCTTGACGAGCAGATTGCCCACCTCGCCTTGCGCGACAGGGTTCATGTTATCGTCCACGATTTTCACGTCCATGCCCGGCACCGGTTTGCCGCTGCTGCCGGGACGAATATCGTCGGGGCGATTCGAAATAAAAATGTGCCAGATTTCGGTGCAGCCGATGCCGTCAATAATATCAAGCCCCGTTTTTTCTTTCCACGCGTGCCACACCGGCGCGGGCAGTGATTCGCCCGCCGAAACACACAGCCGTATCGAGGACAAATCGTACTTGCCATCGAGAAAATCTTGGTCCGCCAAAATCGCCGCGTAACCCGTCGGCGCGTTGAAATGAATCGTCGGTTTGAAGCGGTCAATGGTTTGCAACACGTTCGCGGGAATGCGCGGCGGCGCAGCCATCAAAATGCAGCTCGCGCCGACGTACCACGGGAACACAAGATTGCCGCCCGTGCCGAACGTGAAAAATAATTTCGCGGTCGCGAACGTCCGGTCCTTTTCGCGCAAACCCAACACGTTGACTGCCCACAATTGCGCGGTGAGCGGCAAATCTTTATGCGCGTGTAGAATGCCTTTCGGTTCGCCCGTCGTGCCGCTCGAATAATTCAACGCGCAAAAATCATCGCGGTGCGTCGGCGCGGCTTCAAGCGTCGCGGACTCGTTCGCAATCCAATCTTCATAACGCACCGTGTCATTCTGAGCGGAACGCAGTGGAGTCGAAGAATCTCCGCCGACGACGATGACGTGTTTCACAAACAACAATTGCTCGCGCACCGGATCAAGCGCGGGCAGCAGCGCGGCGTGAACGATCAACACGCGCGCACGCGAATCGTTCAGAATATACGCGTGCTCGTGCGGCTTGAGCAGCGTATTCATCCCCACCGCGACCGCGCCGATTTTCATAATCGCGAAATACGCCGCCGCCCATTCCGCATTGTCCAAATTCAAAATCGCCACGCTCTCGCCGATGTGCACGTCGAGCCGTTTCAACGCATTGCCGACGCGATTCACCTCGTCGCTCGTTTGTCGAAACGTCAGTTCGCGTTCGGGCGAATACAACGCGACTTGGTCGGCCCGCGCGGCGAGATTGTGTTCGAGAATTTGGACGGCGTTGTATTGCAACGGTAAATCGGATGCTCTCATCTTTTATCAGTTATCAGTTATCAGTTATCAGTCATCAGTTATCAGTTATCAGTGATCAGTTATCAGTGATCAGTTATCAGTCATCAGTTATCAGTTATCAGTGATCAGTTATCAGTTATCAGTCACTGATCACTGGTCACTGGTCACTGATTACTGATTACTCTCTTTACCTATCAGATCGCGCGCAATCACGATGCGCTGAATGTGCGACGTGCCTTCGTAGATTTGCAAACCTTTGATGTCACGATAGTAACGTTCGACGGGAAATTCATTGGAATACCCGCGCCCGCCGTGCAGCAGCACCGCTTCCGATGCCGCGCGCACCGCCGCTTCGGTCGCGAATAATTTTGCGATGGACGTTTCGCGCGTGGCGCGCTGCCCCTGATCCTTGAGCCACGCCGCGCGATAGACCAACAGGCGCGCGGCGTCCACGTCGGCTGCCATGTTCGCAATCACGCTCTGAATCATTTCGAAATCGCCGATGCGCTGACCGAATTGGCGGCGCGTGCGCGCAAACGCGACGCTCGCATCCAAACACGCTTGCGCCACGCCCAACGCGCCCGCCGCCACGCCGAGCCGTCCGTGGTCGAGCGCGGACATGGCAACCTTGAACCCTTCGCCCGGCGCGCCGAGCAGCGCGGTTTTGGGCACGCGCATTTTTTCAAAACGAATGTGCGCGTGGTCGGACGCGCGATGCCCCAATTCTTGTCCCGGCATTTTTTCGCGCCCAAGCCCCGGTGTCTTCGTTTCGACCAAAAACGCGCAAATCCCTTTGTGTTTCAACGTGCGCGCCCGCGTCGCAAACACGATTGCGACGTCCGCGATGCCGCCATTCGTAATCCAAATTTTTTCGCCGTTCAACACAAACGCGTCGTCATCACGCGTTGCCGTCGTTTCCATGTTCGCCGCGTCGGAACCCGCGTTCGGTTCGGTCAACGCATAACAGCCAATCCATTCGCCGCGCGCGAGTTTCGGCAGATATTTTTCCTTTTGCGCTTGCATGCCCCATGCCAAAATGCACTGCGACACAAGCGACGTGTGCACGGTCATAAACCCGCGTACCGACGAGTCCACGCGTCCCAATTCTTCATAACACAACGCGAGCGACAGCGCGTCCCATTCCTCCCCGCCGAATTCTTTCGGCAGGGGTCCGCCAAGCAAACCCAACGCGCCCATTTCGCGCACGAGCTCCAACGGCATCGCGCCGCGTTCGTCCATCGCGCGCGCGAGCGGCGCGACGCGCGTTTGCGCGAAATCGCGCGCGCGTTGTTGGATTTCGTGTTGTGAATCGGATAAGGAAAAATTCATTCCGCCGCAATTCCAAGACGTTTCACCGAAACGTCTCTACGATCCAATCACCGCTATCCCTTCAATTTCAATCATCGCCGCGTCGTCCCACAAGCTCTTTACCTCTACCAGCGTCATCGCCGGATAATACTTGCCAAAAAATTCACGGTACACCTGCCCGATTTCGCGCGTGTGGGCTTGATAGGCTTTTTTATTCGCGACAAAAATGTTCAATTTAACGATGTCGGTCATTTGCGCGCCCGCGTCGTTAATCACTGCGCGCAAATTCGTCAACGCCTGACGAAACTGTTGCACCATATCGTCCGGCGCGACAATAGTCCCCGTTGAATCCATTCCTGTTTGTCCCGCGAGGAAAAGAATTTTTCCGCCATGCATGACAATTCCATGCGCATAACCGACAGGTTTTGCGAGCAATGCGGGATTGATAATAGTCTTTTCCATGTCGCGTATCCCCGAGTTCCCTCATTTCCCTGAGTTCCCTCACCAAACGAATGAGGCGATGAACTGCATCGCACGTTACTACAATTTCCCTCATTTCCCTTTGAACTCCGGTTTCCGTTTTTCCACAAACGCTTCATAAAACGCGCGATGGTCCTCGCCCATCATCATCAACGCTTGCGCCTGCGCTTCCGCTTCGAGCGCGGAGTTCATGTCCATCGTCCATTCGTTGTTGACCATCAGTTTCGTCATGCCGAGTGAATAGGTTGGACCGTTCGCGAGGCGCGCCGCCAATTCGCGTGCGGTGGGCATTAGCTGGTCGAGTGGCACAACGCGCGTTGCCAGACCGAATCGCTCTGCCGTCGCCGCGTCCACGTCATCGCCCAACATCAAGAGTTCCAGCGCGCGTCCTTGTCCAATGACGCGCGGCAGCAAAAACCCTGCGCCCATGTCCGCGCCCGTCAAGCCGACGCGCGTAAACAAAAACGCGAATTTTGCCGAATCGGCGACGATGCGAAAATCCGACGCCAGCGCAATGACCGCGCCCGCGCCCGCCGCCATGCCGTTCACCGCCGCGATGATCGGTTTGGGCAGCAAGCGCATATTGCGCACAAGATGTCCCGTCATGCGGCAAAATTCCAGATGCTCGCGCGTATCGCGCGTCAACATTTCGCCAATAATTTTGTGCACATCGCCGCCTGCGCAAAACGCGCGCCCGCTGCCCGTAATTACCACCACGCGCACGTCGTCGTCATAGCGCAGCGCCTCGAACAAATCGCGCAGCTGCGCATAAATTTCCAACGTAATCGCATTCAACACTTCGGGACGATTCAACGTAATCGTCGCAATGTGGTCTTGTACGTCGTAAAGGAAATCGTAATTCATTTTTTGCTCGGCGCTGAAACTTAATCGTTAGCAGGGATTCTTTTATGCAGGCAGCACAGCATCCTTATCAAACTCATAAGGACAGTAGCCGCCCGTATTTATTCTTTGCCCCGTGAGACTGTAAATAACAACACCGTGACAGACAACGAGCACATAATTCAAATCGCAGTACCGTTTCAAAACACCTAAAGCTCGTTTTCGTACGCAAGAAAGTGGCTCCCAGTTTTTGGGTTCATCGGGCTGCCATTCTTGCGCTTGCATCATCTCTTGGTATGCCACCTCTACAGACGTCGTCTCAGTCACAGAAAAAGTTAAATCGGGAATCCATTCGTGCAAATCAAACTCAACTTGAATCGGCAAATTGAGCAGGCACGAGAGAATAGCAGCAGATTCCAGCGCGCGAGTCATTGGCGAAGCAAGAATCAGCTCTGCTCGCAATTGGCGCAAGGTATGGCTCGCCTGAACGATTTCGTCTTGACCCTCGCGCGTAAGCGGCACGAGACTTCGCGAATCCCCCTTGAGGCGTCGTTCGTCCGCGAGATCGAAATTGGTTTGTCCATGACGAACAAGATAAAAGACAGTCACTTGGCTTCCTTGTAGAGTGAATCAAGTTACGACGCGGCGCTCGCTCGGATACTTTTCGTACAATTTTTCCTGCATCACGCGCCGCATTCGTTCCATGGCGCAATAAATGTCCTCAAAGCGCGTGTAAATGGGCGCGATGCCAAAACGGATGTTGTCGGGCGGGCGAAAATCGGGAATGACGTGCATTTCTTCAATCAACGCGCGGTCAATCCGCAAACCGTCGGGATGCCCCAGCGAAACGTGCGAGCCGCGCATATTCGCATCGCGCGGCGAATTCAGCGTGACGCCAAACGGTTTCAGCCACGCGTCCCACAACGCGATGAGAAATTCCGTTTGCTGCACGGATTTTGCGCGCAAGTTTTCTATCCCCGCTTCGAGCAGCAAATCTACGCCCGCTTCGATTGCCAACAGCGAAAGCATCGGCGGTGTGCCGACCAGAAAGCGCGTCATGCCTTGCGCGGGCGCGTATTCAAAACCCATCGCGAATTGGTCGCGCTGTCCAAACCATCCTTGAATCGGATTGAGCAATTGCTCTTGCAAATCGCGCCGCACGTACAAAAAAGCAGGCGCGCCCGGTCCGCCGTTGAGGTATTTGTATGTGCAGCCGACTGCCAAATCTGCGTCGCACGCGTTCAAATCCACCGGAAGCGAACCGACCGAATGCGACAAATCCCACAGCACCAATGCGCCCGCGCGATGCGCCGCGTCCGTGACGGCTTGCATGTCGTACACGTATCCGCTTTTGAACGCGGTGTGCGTCAGAGTAACGAGCGCGCATTTGTTTCGCTCTATCGCGTTCACAATCGCGTCGGTGGAAATGGTGATGCCGTCCGTCGAATCCACGTACGTGATTTCGACGCCGCGCGTCCGCGCGATGCCCTGCAAAATATACGCGTCGGTTGGAAAGTTCACCGTTTCGGTGACGATTTGCGTGCGCCCCGCGCGGGCGTCGAGCGCGGCGTAGACCAGTTTGTAAAAATTGGTTGAAGTCGAATCCGCGACAATCACTTCGTCGCGTTGTGCGCCAATCAATTGCGCGATTTTTGCGCCGATACGCGCGGGCGCGTCCATCCATCCTTCGCCCCAACCGCGCACCAAACGCTTGCCCCATTCGTGTTCTATCGCGTTCTGCAAACGCGCGACCGTACGCTTTGGCAGCCGACCCAACGAATTGCCGTCGAGATACAGCGTGTCGGGATCTGTCGTAAGAGGTCGCCCCTCTGTCACAGACGCGGCGACCTCTTGCGAAATCACAAATTCATCGCGAAAACGCGCGAGTGGGTCGTGTGCGTCGAGCTCACGCGCGCAGGCGAGATCGAGTGCTAGCGTTGCCATTTTCCGAGAGTTCTCTGAACACATCCACCAGCTGCGGATAAAAATCTTCAAACGTTGGGTACTGGTCACGCTGGAGCTCACACTCTTGCAGGCGTGCACACAAGGCGTCCACGTACCGAAAGCCACGCATCGTTTCTTCCAAGAGACTTAATTTCCCTCGCACGTTGCCGTACTCGCGATGAATGAGGCGGGTCGTGACCGCGCGTATGATGTGCTCGTTCACGCAAACTTCCCAAGTTCGATATGCGATGCGCGCCATTCTGTTGGAAATCGGGTTATACAGTCCGCGGTAACATTCAATCTCGGCTCGAAACCGCGCAGTGAGTGGATTGACAAACGAGTGACTCAGCTCGTGCCAAAGAACAGGACAAGAGACGGAGAGACTTGACGAAAATATGAGCATCCCTTTTATTGCCAGCTCCATCGTTCCGCCGACGACGACGGAAACATCATAGGTGTTATCCGAACGCTCACTGCGTAGACCAAAGCAATTATTTGCCAAGAGTGGCGCGAGAATCACTCTGTAACTGTGTTGCCGCGAACCAAAGTAGTCTTCAACGGTGCGCACAACATTGCAGCTCTGGGCTTGGCGGCGGACATGTGCGACCATGGGCAAAAGGATCGGCTGGTTGGCTTCAAAAAAAGTCATGAACCGCGTCTCTCGGGCGAAATCTCGAAGCTGTATTATGAATTGTTCCAATCGGTCCTTGCCACCCGCTCTCCGCTCCAAATCCTCAGTAAAGGGCAACTGTAAGTGTAGGTCAGGCGGTTCTGAGAGGTGAAGCATTGCGGCAGGCGGCGCGTCATAGTTGAAATCTTTGCTCAGCTCTGCGAACAATTTCACAGCAGGGTGACTTTTGTACGGTGAAAAATGGTGGTTGATATTCCGCCTGTACAAAGAATCCTTTTGGGTAATTAACCGGTATCCGCTCAGAAATTGCACAATGGATAAAAGTTCAATCCGCGAATCCACTCCTACGTCGAGATGACCTGGTGCCATGAGTAATGCCCCTTGTTGAAGTGGATCACAAAGCCGTGCGAATTTTCCAGAGTTCGGGAAACAACACCATGTCCAACATTTTTTTCAAATACGGAACGCCCGGCGTACCGCCCGTGCCTTGCTTGAAACCGATGATGCGTTCGACGGTGGTGAGGTGACGAAAACGCCATTGGCGAAACAAATCTTCGAGGTCAATTAATTCTTCCGCGAGTTCGTACAGGTCCCAATGCGTTTCGGGTTCGCGATAAATTTCGAGCCACGCTTGTTCTACCGCGGGATGCGCGTGATACGGCTGCGCCCAATCGCGTTCGATCACTTCGGGAGGCAGCGCGCTGCCGCGCCGCGCCATCAAACGTAATGCTTCGTCGTACAACGACGGCGTACGCAGCTCTTGTTCCAACGCCGCGTGAATTTCGGGACGATGCGCGTGCGGTCTCAGCACGACCGCGTTTTTGTTGCCCATCACGAATTCGAGCAGGCGATATTGGTACGATTGAAAACCCGACGCGTTGCCGAGTGTGCCGCGAAACTGCAAGTATTCGCTCAGCGTCATGGTTGCAAGCACGCCCCACGCGCTCACCATTTGTTCGAGAATGCGCGACACGCGCGCCGTCATTTTGAAACTCGGCATGAGGTCGTCACTCTTGATACGCTCGCGCGCCGCGCTCAATTCGTGCAAAACCAATTTCAACCACAGCTCTTGGACGTGATGAATCACAAGAAACAGCATTTCGTTGTGATTGGCCGAACGTAAATGCTGCGCCGACAATAACGCGTCGCGGTCGAGATAATCGCCATAACTCATCGCGCGCTCGAAATCCAGACGCGCGCCGTAAGCATCGAGGTTGGTCGTTTGTGTTTTCATCTCGTCTTTGAGAATGGAGATTCGAAATTCAAAATTCAAAATTAGAACTTGATCGCGCGAATTTTGAATTTCTAATTTTGAATTTCGAATTTCTACCCTCCCCACGGACTCCACACCGTCACTTTGTCGGGCAAAATTTTATACAACGCGCGCACCTCGCCTTCAAAACGCATGCTCGGCGGATAAAATTCTTTTTCGAGATACCGCTGCGCGAGTTTGTCCAGATGCGCGTCCGCGCCTTCTCGTGTGATTTCCACCACGCGCCCGCGAATCGAAATATAACGGTCGGAATTGTCGGGATCGGGAATTTGCAGCGCGACGTGCGGACGCGCTTGCATGTTTTTGTCTTTGACGCGCCCGCGCGCCGAATTGATGATAACGTGTTTGCCGTCCCAATCCACGTAAACGCTCGTCACGTGCGGCGTGCCGTCGGGCATGAGCGTCGCCAGATGCCCGAACGTCTTTTTCTGGAACAGGTCGAGAAATTCTTCGGGAATCGGACCGCGCTTGGGCTGTGCTTTTTTCCATGCTTCGTAACGCGCCGCAAATTCGGGGTCTGCCATTTGAATACGTCGAAAGCTGACGCGTTGGCTGCGCGTCATTAAACGATACGCGAACGGCAGCGGCGCGAGGTGCATATACTTTTGCACATTTTCCAACCACGACAAACTGCGCAGCGCGGCGGTTTGAATACGATCCACGACGGGTTTGCGCACGCGTTGAAATTCGGGCAGCGCGGTTTGGATGTCGCCGCAGCGCGCAAACGCATCGGCAAGCGCGATCGAATCCTCCATCGCGAGTTTGGTGCCCGAACCGATGGAAAAATGCGCGGTGTGCAGTGCATCGCCGAGCAAGACAATTGGCGTGCCCTGCGGCGGGAGATGACACCAGCGGCGCGTTTTGACGAGTGGGAAATTCAACCAGCGCACGAAATTGTTGTGCAGCAGCGCGTGCCCGCCGAGTTCTTGTTGGAAAATCTTGGCGAGAGATGTCACCGTTTCATCGTCGCCCATTTTGTCCAAGCCCGCGTGGAGCCACGTTTCGGGCGGACATTCGACAATGAACGTGCTGTGCGTCGCGCTGAAACGATACGCATGGGCGATGAACAAACCCGCGTCGGTCGGACGAAACATCATCGTCAAGCCGTCGAAATTTTGTTGTGTGCCGAGCCAGATGTATTTGTTTTGGCGAATTTCGATCGAGGGCATGAAAAAGCCCTCGTACGTTTTACGTACCAAACTGTTTGCGCCGTCTGCGCCGACGAGCAAATCGCAGTCCAAATAATCCGCGACGTTGGTGACGTTGGTGTTGAAACGGATGGGGATGCCCAACTCGGCGCAGCGCCGGTGCAAAATTTGCAGCCACGTCAATCGCGCGACGCCCGAAATCGGATTGCCGTGAACGTGCGTCACGGTGTCTTGATGATGAATCACCACACAATCGCGTTTTTGTGCCGCGCGCGTAAATTCGTCGTACGTCGCGCGGTCGTGCAACGCGAAATTGTCGAGCGTCGTTTCTGAAAATACAATGCCCCAGCCGAAGGTATCGTTTGGTCCGTCGCGTTCGACGACCGTGATGTCGTGCGCGGGATTTTGCTTTTTCATCAGGACGGCAAAATACAGTCCTGCCGGTCCGCCGCCGAGGATATTGATTTTCATTTCGTGTTATCCGTGAGTGACCCCTAGGGTCCGGGAAAATCTTTGCCTTGCTACAGCAGCGAATGTGTGGATGCTCCTATTGTCGCACACTTGCGCAATCGCGTCATCTTGGTGATCGGGACCAAGTCGCGATGCGCGCGATGCGCGGGATCGGGCGAATAGAATTCGCGGCAACAACAACACCAAGTCGCTCTACAGCGACTGGCATCCCAAAAATGTGACGCATACCCGTGCGCTAGTTGCCGATTGAGTTTATCTGCGGAGCGGTGCTAGAATTGCCCGATCATTCCGTGAGCTCGTCGAGGGAGGGAAAAATAATGACGCTGCTGGCGCGACTGGAACAAACCAATCACTGGTTGTGGTATGGCGGATTGATAGGGCTGCTCGGCGTGCTCTTGGTTTTGGCGCCTGCCGAAGCGACGCTCGGCAATGTCGTGAAAATTGTGTATTTGCACGGCGCGTTGCAGCGGGTGGCGATGCTGGCGTATTTGGCTGCCGGTGTGCTCGGAATTGTGCAAGTGGTGTTGGTTCGTTCGGCGCTGGTGCGGTGGACGCAAGCGGCAATGGAAATGGCGGTGCTGTTGTGGCTCGCGCATTACGTGGTGAGTCTCCCGGCGCAGGTTCTGGCATGGGGCGGTATCACGCTGAGCGAACCGCATGTGGCCAGCGCGACCTGGATTTTGCTTGGAACCCTGTTGGTTTATGTTGTCGCGCGTTGGATGGAGCACCCCGTGTGGATGGCGTTCGCGGCAGTGGTGAACGCGCTTCTGGTGTTGTTTGTATTGCGCGGCGCGGTCAATATCTTGCACCCGCTCAATCCGATCTTTGGGTCCGATTCACCGGCAATCATTTTGTTTTATCTCGCGATCACACTCGTCATTCTCGTGTTGGCGCTATTACTGACGTGGGAGCGTGTGCGTTGGCTCGCGCGCAAATTCGGGCATTAGGAATTTACCGAATCCAAAAACTCTATCACCGCTGCGTTAAATTCTTCCGGGTGTTCCATCGGGACGGCGTGGTGCGAATCGGCGAGGACGACCAGTTTTGCATTCGGCATGCGCTGGATGTAGGCTTCTTTCATCGCAACGGGCGTGTAATCTTGGTCGGCGGCAATGACCAGTGTGGGGCATTGAATTTCGCCCACGCGGGCGAGCACATTCCAATCTGCCATCGTCAACGTCGCGTCAATATAGGCGCGCGGGTCGTTCTCTGCCCAGCGCGCGCGAAATGTTTCGCGCAGCGCGGCTTGTTCCGGTTTGGGAAAAAGACGCGGCGCGAGCACGTCGCCCATCGCGCGCATGCCCATTTGTTTGACCACGGCGACGCGGCTCTCGACTTCACGTTTCGTCTGCGCGGGGTCGGCGGACACGGCGGGCCCGCTGTTGACAATCACCAGCGATTTCACCAGCGCCGGATAATCGAGCGCGAATTGAATCGCAACGCCGCCGCCCATCGAAACGCCGATAATATGCGCGGATGCAATGCCCAGCGCGCGCAGCAGCGCGGCAGTATCGGCGGCGAACAACGCCATGCTGTACGGACCTGGCGGTTTTTCCGATTGCCCGTGCCCGCGCACGTCGAACGTAATGACTTTCAATTTTTTTGAAAATTCGGGCGTCTGAAATTCCCAATCGCGCGTGCTCGAACCCAAGCCGTGAATCAAAACCAACGGCTCGCCCGCGCCGCTCATTTCATAATACATTTGGAAGTCGTTCACTGACAGTGTCGGTATAACGTTCGTCCTCCTGAAAAGGTGACCGGTGACAAAGTACGGCGTGGCGCGCCACGCAACGCCACGCTAGCACGGGCGCTGGGAGATGTCAACGCAGCGATTCTGGTGATTACTCACAAGTGGAAGAATACAGCTGTTTTCAAAACCTGTGAGGTCTTCAAGACCTCACAGGTTTTGAAAACGGGTAATCACCAGAGCGATTGAAAATTCGCAGCTTTCCGCTAGACAAGCGTGAACACTCGCATTAAGATAGAATCGCAATGGTCAAGATTCTTTTTCTATGGAGCGCCAAGAATTCATGGACGCAAGTGGACTGGGCGGAACGCACGGAAGAGCACATACCTTTGCTCGACGCGCTCCAAGCGCGCGGGTATGTGGTCGCCGAAGAAATGGTCGCCGGGAATGTAGCGCGGGCGCTCGACGGAAAAGGGTATGACCCTGCCGAATGGCTGGTCGTGAATTGGTGCGACGGTTTTACGGATCGCCCTTCGGGGTACATCGAGACGCTGGAAGAAATCGAGGCGCTGGGCTTGAACCATTTGGGTTCCGGCAGTGCGACGCTGCGAACGGTCGCCGACAAAAGACAAGTGCGCGCGCGTTTGCGAGAAAAAGGTTTGCGCATCCCGGAAGGGAGTGTCGTCGAGACGCTGCAAGACCTGGCCTGGCGCAAATTTCCGGCGATTGTGAAACCCTCGAATCAACACGCGAGCATCGGCATCACGAACGATTCGGTGGTGCAAAACGAGGCGGCGCTCGCGCGCCAGGTTGCCTTTGTGCTCGATGTCTTTCACGCCCCGGCGCTCGTCGAGGAATTTATTCCCGGTCGCGAGTTCACAGTGACGGTGTGTGGAAATGCAAACTTGGAGCTCTTGCCGCCGCTGGAATTGGATTACGGCATGTTCGGCGCGCGTTTGCACCACATCTATTCGTACGAAGCCAAATTCATTTCGGATGTGCCGGAGGTGGATTTTCGCTATCCCGTCACACTGGATGCGCGCGTGATGGCAGAGCTGAACGAATTGGCCGTGGGGGCGTTTCGCGCGTTGGCGTGCCGGGACTATGCGCGCATAGATGTACGGCTCGGCGGCGGCGAGCCGTATCTTTTGGATGTGAATGCCAATCCGGACATTAACGCCGAATCAGCGGTGGGCGTTTCCGCCGCGGCGGCGGGAATCGAATACGGCGACCTGTTGGTCAAGTTTTTGCAGGCGGCGCAGGAACGCCGCGCGACTTGTGATGCTGTGGTCTAGAGCAAACTCCTATTTGTTGAAAGGCAGTGGCAATGCGGTTGCATTGCAAACTGCCGTCGGCGAACGCGCAGTGCAACTGCGCTTTAACACAAGATAATGCTCTGGTCTAGCCCCAAAGCCGCACCGGAAAATCGCCGGGCTGTGGACGCGTGCCGGGGTTCCGCCCCGCGCACGAGAGAAAGACAAATTTGCACTCGGCGGAACAAAAGTACAGGGTCTCGCCTTCGAACGCGAGGGTGAACTCGGTCTGGCGGCAATCCAACACGCGCCCACAGACCGGATCGGCGCTCGCCGTAGAAAATTGCGCGCTAGCTGCTTGAGGCGCGGGCGGGACGAACGCGGCATCCAGACCAGAGATAGAAACCGTTGCAGGATTGATGGGAGTCGTTTGCATCTTTCACCTCGTGCCGACGAATTGGAACCTGATTATACGTAGATTGAACGCGCGTGCCAAGCTCCTGATGCGCGTTCTCGAAAAAGAAAACGCGCATACAGTTTTTTGGGTATATGGCAGCGGAGGCAATGCACCATGAAGGACATTCGAACACTGCGAATCTTGGCGTGCGCCCCTTTTGACGTGGCAGCAGAGCGCGCCAAAATCGAATGGGCAGCGGCGACGCTCGAACCGTTGGCGGATCACGTCGGCGTACGGCTTGAGGTGATAGATTGGCGCAGTGTCGTTCCGAATCCGGGATTGCCCCGTCAATTGATACTGGATCAACTGCACCCGACGAGCTGGGATATTTTCATTGGCATCCTCTGGCACCGCTTTGAAAGCGCGACCGGAGGAACGGGTGCGCCAACGGGCGCCTCAACCCCGTCGGGCACAGATCAAGAATTCAGAGCCGCGCTCGAATTGTGGCGCAATTTCGGTCGCCCGCGCGTCAGTTTCTATCGCTGCATGAGACCGGTTCGGCTCGACCAATTGGATCCCGACCAGTACAAAAAGGTCCAGTCCTTTTTCGCGGATTTGGATGCCCCCGGCGGCACGCAGCCGGGATTGGCGCAGAGTTTCGAGACAACCGAGGGGTTTGCGAATCTCCTGTTTGATCAACTGCAAAAGCTGTTGATTGCCTACAGCAAGCAAGAGAGTACACGACCGCTGACGCCGCAGGCAATTCTCACGCTCACTCCCACGCGGCGACGCGATAATCTGCCGCGCCGCGCGCCGTTTTTCGGACGCCAAGAAGAATTGACCAAGATGCTGCGCGCTATGTTGCCGGAGGATCGCGGCTGGGGTGTCGTCATCAGCGGCATCGGCGGCATCGGCAAAACCGCGCTGGCAATCGAAGCCGCGTATTTGTGCAAAGAACGCGCGCTCTTTGAAGATTTTATTTTTGTCAGCGCCAAAGCGCACCGCCTCAATCCGACCGGCATCGTACCAATTCCCCTCGCGCCGCAAACGCTCGATCAAATTTTGAATGATACGGCGCGTGCATTGGGACAACCTGGCATTTTGCAATTGGTCGGGGCGTACAAACTTCAGGCGCTCTTTGATGCCCTGCAAGGTACACACACGCTGCTGCTCTTTGACAATTTAGAGACGCTGCCCAAAGAAGGCCAAGAAGCCCTCGCGGAATTTTTGCAAACGTTGCCGCCGGGCTGCAAAGCCATTCTGACCAGCCGTCGGCAAGGCGGTGACGGGGCGCGTTGGCTGCGCCTGGACCGCCTGGATTGGGACACGGCACGCGCGATCATGCTGCACGAAGCGGAAGCAGATAATCGCCTGGCATTTCTATGCGCGGAAGAAAATCAAGTCCAACAACGCGAATTGTTTCAAGAAACCGGCGGCTCGCCGCTGGCGCTCTTGTGGACGCTCGGCTTGATTCGCGTGCGCGGGCTGGGCTTTGAGCGCGCCATCGAGATGCTCCAACGCGGCGCCCAACTGGGCGCGGACCTACAGCGTTTTATTTATGACGAAGCGGTGGGAACGTTGACGAACGACGCGCGGACCGCGCTCACAGCATTATCGTATTTTCCGCTTTCGGCGTCTTTTGAGTCATGGCGCCGCGTCGGCGCTTTGTCAACCGACACGTTGGATCAAGCCACGAGCAGCTTGACCGCGTTGGCGCTCGTCAATCCGCTGCAAAGCGGCGAGCG
>JACQWQ010000149.1:4799-11944 GCA_016209205.1 Chloroflexota bacterium | reverse complement strand
GAACTGCGTCGCACGTTACTACCACGCGCGCGGGTGTGACGTAGACCAACCGCGCAACCTCGCCAAGAGTGTGACGGTGGAATGAAGAACGAATAAGGCGACGAACTGCGTCGCACGTTACTACCACGCGCGCGGGTGTGACGTAGACCAACCGCGCGGAACGAATGAATTCGTTACTACTTATTCCCCAAGCTTGCGCCAGAGCGCAGAGATGGGGACAGCGTACAACTGGGCGCCAAACGGAATAATTTGGTCGCCCGCATACAGCACAACGCCGCAGGCAAAACGTTTGCCGGTCAATTCGGCGAGCGCGCGTAACCCGTGCAAGTCGGCTGGAACCACCGCGCTCGCCGCTTTGACTTCGACGCCTACAATTTTGCCGCGTCGGTCTTGGAGCACATAGTCCACCTCTTTTTGGTCATGGGTGCGAAAGCAAAATACTTGGGGACGCCCAGTCTCCCACGACGCAAGCTTGACCAGTTCCATGCCGACAAAATTTTCCAACAACATGCCGACGGCTGTTGGGGTGTTCTCCAATTGGGACAATGTAAAACCATCGAGGTGCGCCAACAAGCCGCTGTCATTCAGCAGCAGTTTGGGCGCTTTGGCCAACCGACTGCTCAAATTACTCGACCACATAGGAATCAGCTGCACAATAAACGTCGCCTGCAAAAGAGTCAGGTAGCGATTCAGCGTAGTCACTGGAATTTTTGCCGCGCGCGCCAAATCGGATACATTCAACGACGCCGTTGTGCGCGCGGCGATCAAAGACAGCAGCAAAGGCAGTTCACTCAAGCCATGAATTTGCGCGAGGTCACGCACGTCGCGCTGCAACAACATCGTAATGTAGGAATCGAACCAATCGCGCTGCCGTTCCGGATTGGGGCGCGCGAGGACTTCGGGATAACCGCCGCGCAGCGCCCGCGCGATAATCTCTGGTCGTTCCGCGGCGATCTGTTTAGGGGCGGGCAGTTTGCCTGTAAAAGCCATTTGTAGGAAATCACTATTTTGCCCTTGGATTTCACCTGACGCCAAGGGATAGAGCGTCAACACTTCGATGCGCCCGACGAGCGCGTCCGCTAAACGCGGCAGGAACAAGGCATTGGCAGAGCCGGTCAACAGAAAGCGCCCCGGCTTGCGGTGGGTATCCACTTCGGCTTTGATTGCCAGAAACACATCGGGGACGCGCTGCACTTCGTCCAGAATGATGGATTTGTCGCGCAGTCCCTGAATGAAACCGACAGGGTCTTGCTGCACCGCCGTCAACGTCGTGAGACTATCAAATGAGAGATAGGCGGCAGGGAAATCGTGCGCCACAAGCATCTGCGCCAGCGTGCTTTTGCCGGTTTGGCGCGCCCCTTGCAGAACGACCACGGGGGTGTCACTCAACGCATTCAAGAGACGCGGCAAAATGAATCGTTGATACATGGCTGAAATTCTACCATTGAGTGGTTAATTTTACAAAGCCGGGGGAGGACATTTGTCCCTTGACACGTCTCTCTCATAACCCTATAATTGCGGGTGATTTGCATATCCCCCCCCATAGGGGATGGGGTAAGAACGAGGGCAAGGGCGACTCCAATCACCGGAGGAGCGAATCATGGCGACAGACGAAAAAACTTTGTTGCTGAACCGCGCGCGTTCGATTCAGGGGCACATGGGCGCAGTTGTCCGCATGTTGGAACAAGACGCGTATTGCATTGACATTATCAAACAGACGCAGGCAATCGAGAAAGCATTGGACAAATTAAACGCGCTGATTTTGGAACGTCACCTGAATGCCTGTGTCACCACGGCAATTCGCTCGAACAAACCCGCCGAACGCGAACGCGTCATCGGCGAATTGATGGATGTGTTCAAGACGACGAGCAAGCTGTAGCGATTCGCGTATCGCCAATCGCTAATCGCAAAAACAAGGGATTTGCTCTGCGATATGCGATTCGCGATAAGCGATATGCGATCTGCGAACACGCGAAATGGCTACTCGGCAAATTGTTTTACCGATCAAAGGCATGACGTGCGCGAGCTGCGTCGCGCATGTGGAACATGGATTGCAAGATACGCCAGGCGTTTCCAAAGCGGTCGTGAATCTGGCAACCGAACGCGCGACGGTGCAGTACGATCCCGCGCAAGCTCGAGTGCCGGATATGGTTTGGCATGTGCAAGATGTTGGTTACGATGTCATTACCGACAAGGTTGAACTGGCTTGGCGCGCAATACCGGATGCGGCAAAAGCAGAGACGGCGTTGAAAGCGGTTGCAGGGGTGTTGAATGTACAACTCGCCGCGAATAAAGCGACGATAGAAATCATTCCCGGCGCGGTGACGATTGCCGAGTTGCGCGATGCACTCAAAGACGCGGGCGCGCAGTTTGCACCGGAAGCTGAAACCGCCGCGAGCGCGCAGCCGGTGGATCGTGAGGCGCAAGCGCGCAAGCGCGAATTGCAGCGTGAACGGACAAACCTGCTTATCGGGATTGCATTTACAGTGCCGTTGTTCAGCTTGGCAATGGCGCGCGATTTGCTGCACGATGTTTGGATGGACAATCCCGCGCTGATGGCGATTTTCGGTTCGCCGTATTTTGACTGGGCGCTGCTGCTGCTGGCGACACCCGTACAGTTCTATGTGGGACGCGCGTATCACGTCGGCGCGTGGAAGGCGCTCAAGCATTTCACCGCCAACATGGATATGTTGATTTCAATTGGCACGAACGCCGCGTATTTTTACAGCGTGCTGGTGGTGTTGGCGCGTTTGTTTGGCGTCAATCTGGGCGACCACGTATATTTCGAAACGGCGGCGGTCATCATCACGCTCATCAAAGTCGGCAAATATCTTGAAGCGCGCGCCAAAGGAGAAACGAGCGCGGCGATCAAGAAATTGATGAACCTCACGCCCAAGACCGCGCGTATAGTGCGTCAAGGCGCGGAAAGTGAAATTGCCGTCGAGCAAGTGCGCGTCGGCGATGTGTTGGTTGTGCGTCCCGGGGAGCGCATTCCGGTAGACGGGGTGCTTCTCGACGGCGCGTCGAGTGTAGATGAATCCATGTTGACCGGCGAAAGCGTGCCGGTCGAAAAACAAATCGGCGACAGAGTGTTGGGCGGCACCGTCAACAAGACCGGCGCGTTTACCTTCGAAGCGCGCAAGGTGGGCAAAGAGACCGCGCTCGCGCGGATCGTGAAATTGGTCGAGGACGCGCAGACGAGCAAAGCGCCGATTCAAAAACTTGCCGACCAAATTTCCGCGATCTTTGTGCCGATTGTCTTGGTCATTGCGGCGTTGACCTTTGTGACGTGGCTCGTGTTTGGTCCGTCGCCCGCGTTTACGTTCGCGTTGGTGAATGCGATTGCGGTATTGATCATCGCGTGCCCGTGCGCGTTGGGTTTAGCGACGCCGACCGCGATCATGGTCAGCACCGGTAAGGGCGCAGAACTGGGAGTATTGATTCGCAGCGGCGAGGCGTTGGAAACCGCGCACAAGCTGAACGCGATTATTTTGGATAAAACAGGAACGCTGACGCGCGGCAAGCCCGCTGTGACCGACGTTGTTACAGATAGCCGATGGCAGATGGCAGATAGCCAAATGCAAATCGAGGGTGCGCCATCAGCCATTGGCGATCAGCCATCTGCGAACATTGAATTGTTGAAACTGGCTGCCTCTGCCGAAAAATTCAGCGAGCACCCGTTGGGGCAGGCGATAGTAGAGTATGCGGATGCAAAAGGGTTGTCGCTCGCACCCACGGTAGATTTCGGCGCGTTGGCGGGGCACGGCATTCGCGCGCGGGTGGACAGCCGCGAAGTGATTATCGGCAACAGCAAGTTGATGGTGGATCAAAAAATCAAAACGACCGCGTTGGACAAACCGGCGCAAAAACTTGCCGACGAAGGCAAGACGCCGATGTTTGTCGCAGTGGAGGGCCAAGTCGCGGGCATCATTGCTGTTGCGGATACGCTCAAGCCAGAATCGCGCGCTGCCGTCGGCGCACTCGAAAAAATGGGCATTGAGGTCTACATGCTCACCGGCGACAATCAACGTACGGCGGCGGCGATTGCGCGTCAGATTGGGATTCCCAAATTTTTCGCCGAGGTGCTGCCCGAAGACAAGGAACAAAAAGTGCGCGAGCTGCAAGCGCAGGGTAAACGCGTCGCGATGGTTGGCGATGGCATTAACGACGCGCCCGCGTTAGCCGCTGCCGATGTCGGCATTGCACTGGGCACGGGTACGGATGTGGCGATGGAAGCCGCCGACATTACGCTCATGCGCGGCGATTTGCGCGGCATCGTCACGGCAATTCAACTTTCGCGCGCGACGATTCGCACCATCTATGGCAATTACTTTTGGGCATTCGCGTATAACGTCGCGGGCATTCCACTTGCCGCCGGTTTGTTGTATCCGTTTTGGGGTATTTTGTTGAGTCCGATCATTGCCGCGGCGGCAATGGCGTTTTCGAGTATTTTTGTTGTGACAAACAGTTTGCGCTTGCGCAATTTCAAGCCGCAACTCTAGTACGAGTTCAAAACTTGCGCTGTCTGCAAGGCAGCGCAAGTTTTGAAACTATTCCCAAGGAGACGTCTCATGCATCACCAGCACGAAGCGAAACAAGAACTGGGTCCGGACGAGCATATTGACCCGGTCTGTGGGATGACCGTTGGCGAAGGCCCCGGCGCGATCACCTTCGACTACAAGGGCGCCAAGTACTATTTCTGCTCGCCGGGCTGTCGCCGCGCGTTTGAAAAAGACCCTGAAAAATTCCTGCGCGGAGGTCCGCAAAGTCACATGTAAAAATTGCGGCAATAAAAAATCCGTGGCGTTAGTCACGGATTTTTTATTGCCGGACTCAATTCACCTGCGGCTTGAAAATCGAGCAGCCAAATCAATTTGCCCTCGCGCGGTTGAATCAATTGCGCGGGTAGTTGGACTGGCTCGTACGGACCTTCGAGGACACCTTTGAGCGGCAGGGCTTTGTCGTCGCCTGCGGCGAGAAACATCACGCCGCGCGCGGTGTTGATGAGCGGGGCGGTAAAGGTGATGCGCCACGTATAAAGTTTTCCGACCCAATTCCTGACCACAAGGCGCTGTGTTTCGTTCAACGCTTTGGTGCCGGGAAAAAGCGACGCGGTGTGCCCGTCCGAACCGATGCCGAGCAGGATCAAATCGAAGCGTGGGAGCGCGGGGGCGTCGAGTTGAAACACGGCGCGCAGTTCGGCTTCGTAATCCTGCGCGGCTTGCGCGGCGTCGGGATTTTCCGCGCGGATGCGGTGAATGTTTTGCGCGGGCAGCTGCACGCGCGCGAGCATTGCCTCATGCGCCGCGCGAAAATTACTGTCGGCGTGAGCCGGCGGCACGTGGCGCTCGTCGCTCCACCAAAAATGAGTCTGGGCCCACGGCATTTTTTGACGCAGCGCGTCATCCGTCGCCAAGCGCGTGTACGTGCCGAGAGGCGTCGCCCCGCCGGACAAGGCGACGTGGAACACACCGCGCGCGTGTACGGCGTCACGCGCTTGGGTCACCAATTCCTCCGCCGCGACACGTGACAACGTTTGAACATCCGGTATAACGCGAATTTCACGCATAGTTGTGTTTTCAATCTTCCGATGGTTTATGCGATTCTATAGATGTTCAGAAATGGTTTTGGATTGCAAGACCTTCGAGGTTTCCGAACGATGTGCGCCAGTTTACGCGTTCGCGGTAGAAACCTCGAAGGTCTTGGCGCAAACTGTCCAGAACCTAATCTGAAGAACTATAGGATTTGCCGCAGCAATCGAAAGTTTGAACTTGATGCAGTGTATCTCATGCTTTACTCATGCGTCAAACAGAAGCTGTTAACGCTGACATGTTATAATCACCCCAATGCGCGTCGCAATGGTGGGTCCGTTTGGGCTGAAACCGAAAGGCACGATGGCGGTGCGCGCGCTGCCGTTGGCAAAAGTATTAAAGGAGCGCGGGCATTGTGTTGCCCTATTTTTGCCGCCGTGGTCGTATCCTCAAGACGCAGGGCGCGTTTACGACGAGGAAGGTGTGCGCGTTGAAAATGTCGCGGTGGCGCCGCGCGCGCAAATTCCACTGCGGCTCGTTTCACGCGTGCGTGCGTTTCAACCCGAAGTGGTGCACGTGTTCAAACCAAAAGCGTACGCGGGCGTCACACAATGGCTGTTGTGGCAAATGCGACGCGTCGGGTTGACGAAAGCGCGCCTTGTGTTGGACACGGATGACTGGGAAGGCGCGGGCGGCTGGAATGACCTCGAAGCGTATTCGTGGGTGCAGAAAAAATTTTTTGCCTGGCAAGAGCAGTGGGGTTTGACGCACGCGGACGCAGTGACGGTCGCGAGTCGCGCGCTCGAAACGATTGTGTGGAGTTTGGGTGCGCCGCGCGCACGCGTGATGTATGTGCCCAATGGTGTGAACTCTTTGCCGCCGAGGGGCGAATCGCGTCACGCAGTGCGTGTGGAATTGGGTTTGGAAAATGCGCCGACGCTCTTGCTCTATACGCGTTTTTTTGAATATGACCTTGCGCGTCTGGCAGAGACAATCACGCGCGTGTTGACACCACTGCCCAACGCGAAATTGCTTCTGGTCGGCAAAGGATTGTTTGGCGAAGAAACACAATTTTTGGAGATGGCGCGCGTGCGCGGTTGGCGCGAACGCGTCGTGAATGCGGGCTGGGTTGAGATGGCGCGGCTGCGCGGATTGTTTGCGGCGGGGGATGTGGCATTGTATCCGTTTGACGATACCCTCGTCAATCGCTGCAAGTGTCCTGTGAAATTGATTGATTTGTTGGCGGCAGGTGTGCCGGTGGTCGGCGAAGCGGTGGGCCAAATTCGCGAATACATTTCGGATGGCGAGACAGGGTTATTGGTTGCGCCGGGTGATGTGGACGAATTCGCGCGCAGGGTGATTGATTTGCTGGGCGACGCGGAAACACGCGCGCGTTTGGGCGCGGGCGCGGCGGCGGCGATGGCGCGGGATTATGCGTGGGAAAATTTGGCGGAACGCGTGGAACGCGCGTATTTGACCCCACCCTAACCCTCCCCTAAAAAGGGAGGGGATTGAAGTTCACCCTCCCCTGTAAAGAGCGGGCTGGGATGAGGTCACTCCCTCTCCGCGTAGGAGAGGGCTGGGATGCGGTCACTCCCTCTCCGCGTAGGAGAG
>JACQWQ010000149.1:0-4642 GCA_016209205.1 Chloroflexota bacterium | reverse complement strand
GTAGGAGAGGGCTGGGATGAGGTCACTCCCTCTCCGCGTAGGAGAGGGCTGGGGTGAGGTCACTCCCTCTCCGCGTAGGAGAGGGCTGGGGTGAGGTCACTCCCTCTCCGCGTAGGAGAGGGCTGGGGTGAGGTTCTCACGCGAAATCGTTTTCCAGTTCTTCGAGGGTCGGAACGTTCGCGTTCACCTCATCGCGTTTTGAAATATAGATTTCGCCGAAGATGTCGTCTTGGTTCACAAAAATCAGTTTGCGCTTGAGCGATTCGAGGACGGCGAGGAAAGTAACAATAATCTCGACGCGCGTTTTCGCTTCGTCCAACAGCGCCGTAAATTGAACGCGTCCTTGCGCGGTGGTGAGGTCACGAATGCGCGCGATGCGGTGATGGATGGAAAATTTGAGCGGCTCGATCATCGTGCCCGCAGGCAACGTCGGCATCGCTTCGACCGTACGTTTCAGCGCGTTGAACAGTGCTTTGTACGTCAGTCCCGCGATTTTGGTCGGACGCGTGACGGTGGGCTTGGGTGCGGGCGCGCGGCGCGGATAGACGTGAACGTTTTGCTGTTCGCGTTCGCGCAAGTGCTGCGCGATTTGTTTGAACATTTTGTATTCGCGCAATTGGCGCGCCAGTGCTTCGGCGGAATCTTCGACCTCGACGGTGATTTCTTGTTGAACGCGCGGCAGCAGCGCGCGCGATTTGATCAGGATCAAGCGCGCCGCCATGACGAGATAATCCGCCAGCGCGGACAATTCGATGTTGCCGGGCTTGCTGACAAATTCGAGATACTGATCGGCGACGGCGGCGAGCGACACGCGCGTAATGTCGAGTTCTGCGCGTTCGATCATTTGCAAAAGCAAGTCGAGCGGCCCTTGAAATTCCGGGAGGCGAACGGAATAATCGTCCATGACGGGCGAGATTATAACATAGTCGTTTTCTTGGATTCTCTAATTCGGACAAGCCGAAACCAAACCAAGAAACCGCGAATCTACGCCAATCTACGCGAATATTTTTCGTAACGCGATTCGCGCCGATTCGCGCCGATTCGCGGTGGAAAGATCCTTGCAAATTGTGCAAAGATTTCAGTGCATAGGTACCAAGATGAGCATTGGGGCATGACCGAGATATTGATTGACGTGCAGAATGTGACGCGCGTGTACACGATGGGCGCGCGTACGTTGTATGCGTTGCGCGACGTTTGCGTGCAAGTGGAACGCGGCGAATTTGTCGCAGTGGTCGGTCCGAGCGGCAGCGGCAAATCTACGCTGTTGAATTTGGTCAGCGGGATTGACAAGCCGACGTCCGGTCAAGTGTGGGTGGATGGCACGCGCATTGATACGCTCGACGAGAACGCGTTGGCAATCTGGCGGCGCAATCACATTGGCATCGTGTTTCAATTTTTCCAATTGCTGCCGACGCTGACTGCCCTGGAAAACGTGGCGCTGCCGATGGAACTGCGCGGCGGTTCCGCCAGAGGGCGCCGCGCGCGCGCCGAAGCGATGTTGGAACGCGTCGGGCTGGGCGCACGCATGACGCAATTACCTTCCGAGTTGTCAGGGGGCGAACAGCAGCGCGTGGCAATTGCGCGGGCGTTGGTGAATGACCCGCCGATATTGCTCGCCGACGAACCGACGGGGAATTTGGACAGTACGAACGCGGAGGGGATTTTTGCGCTGCTGCGCGAATTGGGCGACGCGGGGAAAACGATTTTGTTGATTACACACGAAACGAATTTAGCGCGCGCCGCGCACCGGACGATTTTGATGCGCGATGGAGAGATTGTTCAAACTTCCGAAATTTCTCGCGATGTAATCAGCGCACAAATTTCGGAAGTTTGAACGTCACCCGTCACCCGTCACTTTTCCAAAGGAGTTGAAATGTTATTTCGTTTGCAAGGTGTTCCCATCGAATATGTAATCATTTATCTGTTGACCGTGCTCGTCGTTTCGCTGACGGTTCACGAAGCGAGTCACGCGTGGACGGCGCTGAAACTCGGCGATGATACGCCGCAAAAAATGGGGCGTGTATCGCTGAATCCGCTGCACCATCTCGATCCCATCGGTTCGTTGATGATGTTGTTTGTCGGCGTCGGGTGGGGCAAGCCCGTGCAAATTGACGCGACCAAATTAAAACCGAATCCCAAAATCGGCATGGCGCTCGTGGCGATAGCGGGCCCGCTTTCCAATTTGCTGCTCGCGACGATGGGCGCGCTGCTCTTACGAACGCATTGGCTGACGTTCAATCCGCAAAAAGTGTTTACCCTCGCCGGACAGAATTTATATTTCTCGCCCGGTTACTTTGTCGAAACGTTCGTGATCTTGAACCTCGCGCTGATGTTTTTCAATTTGATTCCGCTCGCCCCATTGGACGGCTCGCGCTTGTGGCAGATCTTTTTGCCCGACCGGATCTATTGGCAGTATGCGAAATACGAAATGTTCGCCGCATTTCTCGTCATCGGTTTGATTTTGGCGGACATTTACCTGAACAATTCCGGTTTTATTTCGCGCCTCTTGACCACGCCAATCTGTTCGTCGTGGCGCGCGCTCGTCGGTTTCGGCACGCCTGATATGTGTTTGCAATTGCGTTAGCGCGGATTTCGTTTGCACCAAGACCTTCGAGGTTTTGAACAATTCGCACAGCCGCGCGCGCGGCAAAAACCTCGAAGGTCTCTCTCCAATTTGTGGCGTTTCGCAATCCGCTTATAATCGTTCTTTATTCCATTCATCAAGCAGGCATTCATGTATAAATCCAAGACGTGCGGCGAATTGACCGCAAGAGACGTGGGCAAGACCGTGACGCTGGCGGGGTGGGTGCACCGCCGCCGCGATCACGGCGGTTTGATTTTTATTGACTTGCGCGATCGCTTTGGTTTGACGCAGGTGGTGTTCAATCCGCAAACCGCGCCCGACGCGCACCGCGTCGGCAGTGACGTGCGCAACGAATATGTCATTCAAGTTACAGGCGTCGTCGAGAAACGGCCCGCGGGGCAGGAAAATCACGCGCTGGCAACGGGCGAAATTGACGTGCATGTTACCGCCGCGCAAATTTTGAACGCCGCGCGAGTGCCGCCGTTCGTGATTAACAAAAATGAGGATGTGGACGATGCGCTGCGCTTGACATATCGCTATCTCGATTTGCGCCGCGAACGGATGCTCAAGAATTTGACGCTCCGCCATCGCGTGGTGAAATTCATGCGCGATTGGCTGGACGCGCGCGGCTTTATCGAGATTGAGACGCCGATCTTGACCAAGAGCACGCCCGAAGGCGCGCGCGATTATTTGGTGCCGAGCCGCGTGCACCCCGGCAAATTTTACGCGCTGCCGCAGTCACCGCAGCAGTTCAAACAATTGTTGATGGTCGCGGGCTATGAACGCTATTTTCAAATCGCGCGCTGTATGCGTGACGAAGATTTGCGCGCGGACCGTCAGCCCGAATTTACGCAGCTCGATCTCGAAATGGCATTCGTCGAACAAGACGACGTGTTGAATTTGGTCGAGGAATTGTTCACCGCGTTGGTCAAACAGGTCGCGCCTGAACGCACCATGCAAACGCCGTGGCGCAAATTCACGTACGACGAGGTGCTGGACAAATACGGCAGCGACAAGCCCGATTTGCGTTTCGGGATGGAATTGACGAACGTCAGCGACATTGCCGCCAATTCGCAGTTTGCCGTTTTCAAGAACGCGTTGGCTGCGGGTGGACAGGTCAAAGGAATTTGTGTGCCCGGCTGCGCGGATTATTCAAGGCGCGAAACGGACGAATTGATCGAAATTGCCAAAGCCAAAGGCGCCAAGGGCGCGGTGACGATGGCGCTTCGCGCGGACGGCATTCATTCACCCGCGAGCAAACATCTGACGCCCGAAGAACAAAACGCGTATGTGGAACGCCTGGGCGGGCAGGTCGGCGATTTGTTATTGTTTGTGGCGGACCAACCAAAAGTGGTGGGGGACGCGCTGGGCGCGCTGCGTAAGGAACTGGGCGCGCGCTTGAAACTCGCGGACCCGAACGCGCTCGCGTTCGCGTGGGTAGTGGATTTTCCGATGTTCGAATGGAACGCGGAAGAGGCGCGATGGGATGCCGCGCATCATCCATTCACTTCGCCGAAGCCGTCCGACATGCATTTGCTTGACACCGACCCCGGCGCGGTGCGCGCCAACAGTTACGACATGGTGTGCAACGGCTACGAATTGGCGAGCGGCAGCATTCGGATTCACAGCCGCGAATTGCAAGCCAAAATTTTCTCACTGTTGAATATTGACGAAGAACGCCAACGCGCGCGTTTCGGGCACATGCTCGAAGCATTCGAGTTTGGCGCGCCGCCGCACGGCGGCATGGCGCCCGGCATTGACCGCTTTGTCGCGATTCTTGCCAGTGAAGACAATATCCGCGACGTGATTGCCTTCCCGAAAAATCAATGGGCGCAGGACTTGATGATGCACGCGCCGAGTGATGTAGACGCGGACCAATTGCAATTGTTGCATTTGCAGATCGTGCATCCCGAATCCCAAGCCCAATACGGTTTAGATAAGCCGTGACCCAAGACCTGATATATTATAGATAAGCAATTCGCCAATGGGTATGGTGACTCCGCTCAGACCCCGAGTGTAAAACTCGTCCGAAAGATGGTGAGCCCATACCCCCTCGTG
>JACQWQ010000169.1:32177-64052 GCA_016209205.1 Chloroflexota bacterium | reverse complement strand
AACACCGTTGCGGCGAGGCGCAAGAACAGAGCGAAATCAAATGTCGGCGCAGCAGTCCACGTCGCGCCGTTTTGCAAATAAAGGTACAGCCATGGGGCAAGCAATATCACGACCGCGATTTGCGCCGCGCTCCATTTCAAAAAAAGCGGCAATGGATTTTTCCCCGCGCGCCATTGCGCCAACAAAATGATTCCGACAAAGACATTGTTTGCCAAAAGAATCAACGCCGCAAGGTAATGCGAAAACAAAGCGAGAGCCGCGGATAGCGTATAGCCGATAGCATATAGCCATCCGCCATCCGCCATCCGCCATCTGCCATCTGCTATCTGCCATCCGCTATCTGCCATCCGCCATACAAACCACACACTCGCCCACGCGAAAAAAGCCGACAATGTATAGTTTTTTATGTCTTGCGACCACCAAATCTGAAAACGCGCGAGCGCGAGAAACAATGCCGCGAGCAAACCCAACCGCGCGCCGCCAATCTCTTTGCCGATGCGATACAGCAATGCGACGCCGAGCACGCCGAACGCGAGCGAAAAAAAACGTCCCGTCAGCGCAGCGGGACCAAACACACCCTGCCACAAATTCATCAGCCAGTAGTGCAGGGGGGGGTGCTCATCGCGCGCGGTGCGCAGCGCAATCCACACCCAATCGTGCTGCGCCATCCACACCGTCCATCCTTCGTCCCACCAGATATTTTTGTCGGCAAGACGATGCACGCGCGCGAAAAACGCGAGCGCCACAATGCCCGGCGCCGCTAGACTCGCGCTCCAACGCACAACAATATCTTTCAACTGTTTCTAAACAAAATTCCAAATTTCCAACAACTGCGTTGTTGGAAATTTGGAATTTTGTTTTCTATGTCCCTTCGCTCAGCCCCACAATCACTACGCCCACGACAATCACCAGTACGCCCAGCAGCCGCTGTAACGTGACGCGTTCGTGCAAAAACAACCACGCTTCCACGACGACGACGAAATAACTCAACGCCAGAATCGGATAGGCGAGCGACAATGGCACACGCGACAAGACGCCGAGCCAGAACACTGCGCCCAAACCGAAACCGAAAAAACCGAGCCATATCAACGGGTTGAAAATCACGCGCGGTAATACCACGCGCAGCGCGGATGCACTGAATTCAAAACCACCGACGCGGTTCATCCCGATTTTGAAAAACAATTCGCCGGTGGTGCTGAGCAAAATCGCCGGGAGCAGGAGCACCAAACCACTGAGCATTGACGATGACATATTACATTCCAAACCTCACACGACACACAAAAGCCAAGCAGTGCCTTTCTCTGCGCCTCTGCATCTCTGCGTGAACAATTTATTTCCGCTGTTCACTCAAACCCACAACGATCACGCCGCCGACAATTACTGCGACGCCGATGATTTTCTGCAGCGTGACCTGCTCGCCCAAAAACAACCACGATTCCAAAACGACCACGAAATAGCTCATCGCCAAAATCGGATAGGCGAGCGAAAGCGGCGCGCGCGAAATTACGCCGAGCCAAAAAACTGTGCCGCCGAGAAAACCGGCGAACCCGAGCCAAATCAGGAGATTGAACACGATACTCGGCAGCGCGGCGAAAATCGCGTCGGGGGTGAACGCGAAAGCACTGACTTGATTCATGCCCATTTTCAAAAACAATTGTCCCGTCGTGCTGGACAGAATCGCGGGAATCAGCAGCAGCAGCGCCTGAAAAATTGCGCGCGAGGAGCGAAAGGTCTCGTGCGGCGTCAGTTCGCGCTCTTCGTATTCGAGTTGATCGGGAGTTAACATCAGGTGCGACTCACAGATTGCAAAAATTTTGCGCGTGGCATCCGCGTCCACACAAACAAATACACGGTCCAAGCGCCCAGCACTATCAAATTGGCTAGCGAATTGAACCAACGCGGCAAGGCGAGCTGCGCGTGCGGGTCGCTCAACCCCCAGCGCGCAAACAACGGCGGGTCGTGCAGCGCGTAATTCAACGTCATTGTCGCGCTGACGGTGAGATAAAACACAATCAACATTCTATCGCGTGTCAGCGCCGCCGCAAGCAATGGCAATAAGGCATAACCGTAATTTTCGTGAATCTCCGTGGGCAGCATAAAAAACGCAAACGCGACAAATGCGCCCAGCGCGAAAAATTCTTCCAAGGACACGCGCCACGCTTTGACCAGAGTCGCCAAATAGAAAATTCCGAACAACAAAATACTGAACGTGCGATACGAAAGCGGTGCCGCGGGAAAAATTGCCATCGTGTCTTGCAAGTCAATCTCATCGCGATACAAGAACCACCACAGATTGTGCGCGTTCGCTGTCAGAATCGGATGATGCCCGACCGTATCGCCAAAATACGCGAGCAAGCCCTGCGTCCCCCCCGTCAACAGCACCGGCAACAACATCAACGCCGCGCCGAGCGCGCCGAACAAAATCGCGCGCGCGACGCCGTTTAAACCTCGAAGGTCTTCAGAGACCTTCGAGGTTTTGTATGCTGCCAACAACAGCAATGGTCCAAAAATCATCGCCTGCGGTTTCGTGAACGCGGCAACTCCCAGGATAAAAAACGCCCAACCGACGCGACGCGGAAAGATGATCAACACAAAACTGGTCAACACCAACAGCGTATGAAGCGCATCGGCTTGTCCCCAATACGCGCCGTTCCACAGCACCGCCGGGTTGAACCAATACGCCAGACCGACGAGCCACGCAAAACGTTCGGCAACATATTTCCGCGCGCAAACAAAAACCAGCGCCCCGGTGACCACATCTCCCAACAGCATCGGCAAACGCAATAGCGTGCGCTGAACCGGGTCGGCGAGAAACGCGGGATTGTCGCTCAAGCCGCGCAGCGCAGGATCGCCTGCCACCGCAGGATACAAAAAATCGGGCGCAAAAATTGCGCGATAGAGCAAGCCCATCCCATGCAAAACATAATTCAGTCCCGGCGATTGGTCCGAAATCCACAAGCCGTTGATGGACGCATACATCGAACCCAGCCCGTACGTCACGGTCTTGTACGACCACACCACGTAATCTTGCGTGTCCACAATGTAACCCGGACCGACCGCCAAGATCATGCGCAGTGCGAACGCGCCGAGCATGACAAAAAATAAAGCGCGCAATGTTCTGTGCGACAACGCGGGCGCAGGCAGCACATTCGTCAAACGCTTTAACGCAACCGCAAACGCGAGCGCGCCGACAAACAACACCAGTGTGGTGAAAAACAGCGGGGCAACAAAATACGCGGTTTCGACGCGCGCAGACATCAAGCCAATCGCATTTGCAACAGCAAGCGCAAGCGCCGCAAGCCATCCGCCCACGCGCGTTCCACTCCACACACTCCCAATGACAAAGCCCAGCAGCGCCAGCAGCGGGATAAAAAGCGCCACACGGAGTGGAGGAATCACGGGCGCGCCATTGCCGACAAATTCCGCCTTGTCTACCTGTACGCCGAGATTGCGCGTATCCGGCGGCGCGGTGAATGTGCTGCTCGCGATTTTGACGACCAAATCGCCGCTTGCGCCAATCTCGCCGCGCGTAATTGGAAAGGAAATTTCGTTGAATCCGGGCGCGGGTTCAAGTGTGGCGAGCAATTTTTCATTCGCCCAAATTTGCACGTCCGCCGCGCGATTTTGTTCGGGCGCGTTCAAGCGCAATTTTAATGCGCCGTCTTGCGCGCCCACGCCCCAAAAATGAATTTCCGCATTCGCAGCGCTCCAACGCGCGTTGCTGCCGTCGGCCAAGTTTTCGCGAAACGAAAATCCCTGCACGAACGGCGTATCGTTTCCGCTGCCAACGTCAATCCGCGACGCGTTAGGAAATTTTATGGTCGCCCCCTTTATGGTCGCCCCCTTTATGGTCGCCCCCTTTATGGTCGCCCCCTTTATGGTCGCCCCCTTTATGGTCGCCCCCTTTATGGTCGCCCCCTTTATGGTCGCCCCCTTTATGGTCGCCCTCTCTTGTGCGGGAAAAAATTTCACGATTCAAATTCGCGGAGCGCGTCGGCGACGGTGCGCACGTCGTCGAGCGATAGTTCGGGGTAAAGCGGAAGCGAAAGAATTTCGCGCGCGAGTTTTTCGGCGACGGGCAGCGCACCTTCCGGCGCGAGCGATTGATAGGCGAGCTGCAAATGAATGGGCGTCGGATATTGCACTGCCGTACCGATTTCGCGCTCTTTGAGAAACGCGGCAAGATAATCGCGCGACGCGCCCTGGGCTTCATCGCACTGCACCACATACAAATGATACACGTGCGCGCCGTACGGCATTTCGACGGGCGGATGCACGCGCCGGTTGGGCAGCAGTTCGGTGTACAGTCCTGCGCGCTCGCGACGCGCATCATTCCATTCCGACAGGTGCTGCAATTTCACGCGCAAAAGCGCGGCTTGCAATTCGTCGAGGCGCGTATTGACGCCGCTGATTTCGCTTTCGTAACGCGCGCGCCAGCCGTACTGCCGCAGCAGTTTTACTTTGTCGGCGAGGCGCGCCTCATTCGTCAACACCGCGCCGCCGTCGCCGTACGCGCCGAGATTTTTGGTCGGATAAAAACTGAAACACGCAACGTCGCCAAACGAACCGACGCGCTGACCTTGATACGTCGCGCCGTGCGCTTGCGCGCAATCTTCGATCACCGCGAGTTTGTATTGACGCGCAATGCCGATGATGGCGTCGAGTTCCGCGGATTGGCCAAAGAGGTGCACCGGAATCACCGCGCGCGTTTTCGACGTAATCGCGGCGGCGAAAGAATCCGCATTCATCGTCATGGAATCTTGACGCACGTCGCACAACACCGGCGTCGCGCCCGCCATCTCGATTGCCGCGACGGTGGCGACTGCGGTATTCGGCACGGTAATCACTTGATCGCCCGGCCCGATGCCGAGCGCGCGAATGGCGAGATGCAGCGCGTCGGTGCCCGAATTGACGCCGACCGCGTGTTGGACGCCGATGTATTCCGCGAATTCCTTTTCAAATGCTTCGGTCTCGGGTCCGAGAATGAACCAACCGCTCGCATACACGCGCTGCGTCGCCGCATCAATTTCGGTTTTGATAGACGCGTATTGTTTTTTGAGGTCGAAAAATGGAATCACGTTGACAGATAAATAGTAAACAGGTAGATAGGTAAACAGGTAGACAGTGTTCCTTGGATACTTGTTTCCCTGTTTCCCCTTCACCAATAATACTCCCGATGCTTGCGATAAAATTCGAGCGTGCGATGCAGCCCTTCGTCCAAATCCACGCGCGGTTCCCAGCCGAGCCGCTGGCGGATCAATGTAAAGTCGGAATAGTAATCGCCAATATCAATCGCTTGGCGCTCGGGCGGGAATGGGATGATTTTGTATTCACCTGCACCGTTCAGGCGAAGCAATTTCTCGGCGAGGTTGCAAAAGTTGATGACCTCAGCACTGCCAAGATTGTAAATCTGTCCGTTCGCCGTGTCGCTTGCTGCCGTGAGCAGCAGTGCATCCACCACGTCGTCCACGTAATTGAAATCGCGCAGCTGCAAACCGTCGCCCCAAATTTCAATCGGTTCGTCGTCAATCACGCGTTTGATCCAAATCCCCAAAAACGTTTGGCGCGCGTCCTTGACGCGCATGCGCGGACCGTACGTGTTGGTCAATCGTAATGAAACCGCGCGAATGCCGTGCACGTTGTTGTACAAAATGTGATACCACTCGCCCGCCATTTTGTTGATGCCGTTCACGTCGGTCGGGTGGAGCAGGTGTTTTTCGTCCACCGGCAAATAATCGGGCTTGCCGTAAATTTGGCGTGTGGAGGCGTATACGATTTTGACGTGTGCGTTGTTTTTGCGGCACGCTTCGAGAATGGACAATTGGGCGCGGCAGTTGATATCCAAATCGGCGTACGGGTTTTGCATCGAATCGAGGTGCGACGTTTGCCCGGCGAGATTGAACAAATAATCGCGCCCGCGCACGAGATAGTCCATTGAAAATTCGTCGCGCACGTCCGCGATATTGACCGTGACGCGATGCTTGATGGGTTCGATGTTGAAAAAATTACCGCCGTATTCGGGAATGAGCGAATCTACCAGCGTCACGTGCGCGCCCAGTTCCACCAGGCGCAGCGCCAAATTCGCGCCGATGAAACCGAGTCCGCCGGTGATGAGAATGTTTTCATTTGCAAAGGCGTTGTGACTCATTCTTTGTTTGCCGCGAGAGCAGTCAAGCGTTCACGTACCGCAGCAAGAAAATCGCCGGGGCGCATCACCCGGATCGGCAACCCGCGCGGATGATAATGCCGTAGATTAAATGTCAAGAAATAGGGACGCGTTTCACGCAGAGCAGCGACAAGCAGGGGGAGGTCCTCCGGTTCGGCATGTCCACGATACGCAGACAGCTCACCGAATTCGGGGTCGGCGACGACGCGCAGGCTGCGGTTAACAATCAAGTGGAACTCGGGCAACTTGGCAGGCAATTTCTCTTGCAAATTCCGCTCCACTTCGGTGATGGCTTGCGCGGAAGTAATACAATCGAGGAGCGTGATTTCCCCCATACGCAGGACGACATGACTCGCTCCGTGTTCCGATGGCGCGGTAGAACCTGCAAAAATCACGTCGGCGTCCACAAAGACCTTGAGTTTAACGTGCGGCGCGGGCATTGGTGCGTTTGTATTTTTCGCGATAGTATCGCGTGCGCTGTTTACGCAAATCTTTGAGCATGTCGCCAGTGCGCAGCCCCGCTTTGCGGCGCGCTTGTTCGATGTCACGCGCCAAATCGGGGACGAGCGGGACCATGGGCGTCAAGACAAAGATGCCGTCCAGATCAACCAGCCGAAAGGTATCGCCTTCGCGGATGCCGTATTTATCGCGCAATTCCGCAGGTAAAGTTAGCGTGCCGCGCTGTCGGACCTGTAAAGTTACTTCCATTTGCCTCTCCTGAATTTCTGCCAATGCAGAATTTCTGCTCGCGCCCAGTATAGCCCAATGCGTTCGCATCGGCAAATGCAATGGCTCAGTCCTCAGCACTCTGACCTCGCAACTGCAACGCGCGCTTCGGCTGGTACGCTTTCACCGCTTCTTGTTTGACTACCAAGCGCCACCACCATCCCCAAATCGCGACGAGCGTGCGCCCGACGCGCGGGAAATTAAAAAATTGCGATGTCCCGTATTGACGATAATAGTGATGCACGGGCACCTCGACGAAACGATAGCCCGCGTCTTGAATTTTTTTCACCAATTCGAACGTGATGGTGCCGCTCGTGCTTTCCAATTCCACCACCTCAAAAATTTTGCGGCGCATCAAACGGAAATCGCAATCCACATCGCGAATCTGCAAACCGAAGATGAATTTGATGAAATACTGGTACGCGTAACCGAGGACGATGCGTATCCACGGGTCCTGGCGCTTGATTTTATAGCCGTTGACCACATCCACGTCATCGGCAATTTTTTCGACGAGCCGTTTCAATTCGCGCGCGTCGTACTGCGCGTCGCCGTCGGTGTAAAAAAACCATTCTTTGCGCGCGGCTTGAATCGCGGCGCGAATTTGTCCGCCATAGCCGTACGGTTCTTGATGCGCTTCGTACCAAAATTCATTTGGATAAATGCGCTTTAATTCCGCCAAAATCTCGCGCGAATCGTCGGACGAGCCATCGTCAAAGACAAACACTTCGTACGCGTCGGCGACCTCGCGCAGCGACTGAAGCGCGCGCATCACCATGATGCCAATCGTTCCGGCATCGTTGTAGCAGGGAAAGAAAACGGAAATGCTGGGTTTGGGCATTTTTGCTCAAAGGAGAAACGAGAGACGAGAAGCGAGCGCGGGGATGATAGCATAAAGGAGAGAAAACAAAAAACATTTCGATTGACATTTATTTTTTTCGCTATAATAGCGGCAAATGCTGGGGGGCTGTGTAAATGCGTGAGGACTAAATAATTACACCGTCTAGTTGCGCTGGAGTCCATTGTATATTCTCGATTTAATTATCATCTGAACGGGGGAGTAAAACGTCAACAGTGACAAAAAATATTAGCATACTGTGCAAGGTGTTCATGTTGCTCTTGATTGTGATTGGAGTCTTGGAGATTCAATCCAATAAAGTGAGCGCACAAGGGCAGGGGTGGGTAGAACAAGCATTTGGCGCTTTTGGCGTGGATGGGGTCGCTGGAATGAGAGCCCTTGTTTGGACAGCTCAGCAACCCGCTGCAGACACCTTTCGCGCAAGTCCGGTTGCAGTATGTACCACTTTACCTCCCTGTGGTAATACTGCTGCTTTTGTCGAAACTGGTTACTACAAAGGTACTGCTTCGCCAAGAATGAATATTCTTCAACAATATGCCTCGTGGCAAACCAAGAAAGGCAAGTTCGACAAACAATATGACCTCGGCGATCTTGGAGATAATACTTGGTACAATTTCGCCGTGCTGCGCAAAGCTGGCGCCGCAAGTTGGATTGTCCGTCGTAATGGGGCGAAGGTCTACACAATCACCCGGAATGCACCTGACTATGTTTCTGGTAGCATGGTGGCTTGCGGAGCAGAGGGTGGAACTGCGGGTATGACACTTGCTGTCCAGTGTAATAATATGGCATTCTATGCAAACGGCTCATGGACCTCGTTTGATTGGACCTTTGCACAGACAACTTCTGATTATTGCGTGGATCGCGTCGGACAATTTACAGCACTTGGGTGGGGACCATGCTAGAATTTGCATGGATGCGGAGAGGACACAATTGAATTATGAATAAGAAAAATGCATTGTTCTTCTTGCTCCTGCTTGTTACAGGTATCCTCGTATGGATATTAATGTCCACGAATGATGAGATTGCCCGCGCAGGACGACCAATGCCAACGGCTGCTCCAACCAAGACACCAGGTCCACCCGCCTCAGTCAAGTCAACCCAGCCCGAACTGGCGCATCCTCTAACCAAAGAAGAATCCCTGCAAATGGCATTTGATTATGACCGCCAACTTGCCGTCTGGGAAAAACCATGGGATATGGAAACCGCACACCAAGAAAAAGGGCGCATAAGTATAGAATGGCACAAAGACCAAACCTATGATGGGAGCACACTCGGTCGTTATTCAGAACGTGGTCCTATCTGGGTCATCTCAATCACGGGAAAAGTGCGCCTCAAAGAAGACCGTTCGGGGAAGTTTCACGATGGGATTACCTATCGCATTTCAGAACGTACTGGAAATCTTATCAGTTTCTCTGCGGGTGAATGGATTGAATAGGTGCAGCCAAGTTTGATGGCAAATCAACTTGATGTGCCCTGATCTTCTTGAGCAAAAACTGCGGCAACCTATTGCCGCAGTTTTTGTTGAATGGACAACGCTATTTCACCACTACCATCTGACTCAACCCCACAAAATCCCCCACATCCTTCCCACTCGCATCGAATACGTGCAAACGCGCGAACGCGGGATCGCTGGCATCATACCAGCCGACGAGAATTTTGTATTTGCCCGGCGGCACAGCAGGTTTGATTTCCAGCGTGTACGGGTCGGTGAGATATTCGCCAGTCACCCACGTTTGCGTCGGGCGTCTACCGTTCAACGGCTGCGCGTCTTTTTTTCGCCATGAGAACCGATGCCTCTCGAGAGTTTGGCTTTGTCACGCCGATTGCGAGACAGTTGAACCTGTTCTGCAATCGGCGCCTGCGCTAGAATTGCAGGGTATCTTTGTAAATGGAGCATCATGCTGCGTAACTTGTACCAACGGTTCAAGCGAATTGGCTTACAGCGCCGGATCATGATTTACGTGACCCTGGGGTTGGTCATTTTCACCGCGCTGTTCGCCTGGGTCGCACAGCAGGCGGTTCAACAGTCCACCGAGTTCGTCTATCACGAGCGCCTGCTGGTGGCACGTACCATCGCCCGCCAAATGGACAATCCCCCGGCGCACATGCAAGAAGAGATCGAAGAAACCGCCCTCTTGATTCCTTCCATGTTCAGCGTGAGTGATTCCGCCGATACCGCGCACATGTTGCGCGCGCTGCGCGATCATTGGCTCCAACTCCATTCGTCCGAAACCCTCGGTACGATCATCCTCACCGATGCGCAGCGCAAGATTGTGTGGATTGAGCCGCGCCGCGACGATTTGCTCGGCGCGTATCTCACCCAATTTCAGCCGCCCGAGCCAAATCATCAAGCTTCCAGTCTGACGGTCAGCAACGGCGCGGTGCTCGAACCGCTCACGAGCACTGCCATCGTCTATACGGTTCCCATCCACACCGACACGTATTCGGGTTTTCTAGTCGGCTTGGTCGAACAATCCTACCTTGCCTCCGAACTCCAGTCCGCGCTCGCCCTCAACGAAGTTGGGTATCAGCTCGAGCTCATAGACCGCGCCGGGCTTGTCGTCGCGAGTTATCCGGTCAGTAAAAAGGCGCTGGGCAGTCCGCATCTCGTGCTCGTCGAGGAACTGTGGCAAAAGAATGAAGCGGGGGTGCGCATGCACAACAGCGCGAACGGGGGTCACGTCATCGCGTTCGCGCCGTTGGCGCAATTGCCCTGGGGCGTGGTCGTCGAACAGAATATGGACGCCGCGCTCTTGCTGCCGCGCGCTGTGCAAACCTGGTTCATCGGCGGCGGATTGTTCGCGTTGCTCGGCGGATTGGTGCTCGCCTGGATCACCACGCGCCGCGTCGTCCATCCGGTGAACGCGCTGATTCACGCCTCACAGCAAATCGCGCACGGCGATCTCGATTACCAGATCAACATCAGCGGCGAAGGGGAAGTCGGCGTGCTGGCGCGTTCGTTCAACGACATGCGTCTCGAGCTGAAACAATCGCGGCAGGAAATCGCTCGCTGGAACGAGGAACTGGAGGCGCGGGTCGAGCAGCGCACGCGCGAACTCACCGCGCTCGTCGAATCGTCGCAAGCCCTCACCGCGACGCTCAACCTCGATGCCCTGTTTCGCATCCTGATGCACAAAACACACCAGGTCTTTCCGGCGGCTGAGAGCGCGGCGCTCTTTTTGTTCGAGCGCGAGTCGGAAACGCTCACGGTGCGCGCCTCTTTTGGTCTTGACATCAGCGCGTGCGCGCAAATACGCTTTCGCCGGGGCGAAGGCATTGCCGGACATGTTTTTGAAGCAGATATGTATGCGCTGCTGCCGACTTGCGAAGAGGTGCGCGCCAGCCAGCTCAATCTGAGTGTGAGCAACCGCCTCCACTTTCGTCGCGCCATCGGCGAACGCGAAATCCAGAGCGCGTTGGGTGTACCACTCGAAGCCAAGGGCGCGCGGCTGGGCGCGTTGATGCTCTATAATTTCACGCGCGAAACCACGTTCTCCGAGAACGATGTGCCGCTTTTGCAGGGGTTGGCGAATCAAGCGGCGGCGGCGAACGGGCGTGAAGCGATACGGTTGGCGCGCGAGCTCCAGCCGACCGTCATGGTGATGGACTTGACGATGCCCGAGCTGGACGGGCTGGAGGCGACGCGCGTCATCAAACAGAGCCAGCCGCGCATTCAGCTGCTCGCCTTGACGATGCACGAGAGCGACGAATATTTCTTTCGCGTGCTCCAAGCGGGCGCATCCGGGTACGTCTTGAAACGCGCCGCCGCGAGTGATTTGATTGCGGCGGTGCGCGCCGTCGCGCGCGGCGAAGTCTTTCTCTATCCGGCGGTGGCAAAGAAACTTGTCGCGGATTATCTCGATCGCGCGCATCTGAGCGGCGAACAAGCCGCGCAAGATACCTATTTGGGATTGACGCCGCGCGAGCGCGAAATTTTGACCCTGATCGCGGAGGGACTGTCGAATCGTGAGATTGCCGACCGTTTGGTGTTGAGTCTGAGCACCGTGCAAACGCACTATGCGCACATCATGGAAAAACTGAACTTGCACAATCGCGCCGAGCTGATCAAGTACGCGATTCGACGGGGCTTGATCGAGGTAGAAACGTAAACAGCAGCCGGAACCACATTCTCAAAGACGCTATGAAAATAGCGTCTTTTTTTATGCCACATCATGCCGCGCACGATAGATATTCTGCATCCCCTGGCTTATGGTAGCAGTGTGGAAAATGTATTGCTGATCGAAGGGCACCAGCTGCTGCGGGGTGCGCTGCGGGAGCCGCTGGCGCAAAGCGGCTTTGGCAATGTGACGGAGGCGGGAGACCCGCTCGAAGCCGTAGAGAAAACAGCGTGTTTGCTCCCGCGCATCATTGTCTTGGAAACGATGTGAACGAACACCGTCATCCCCAGCCCGCGCGCTCGTGGCAAGAACTGGGCGCAACCTTGGAAAATCCGCATGGAGGACATAAATGATCGCGCAGCAGGAACAAGAATTGGAACGCACCGCGCTGCGTCCGCTCACGCGCACGACGTGGGTCTGGTACGTTTGGGTCGGCTTGCTCGGCGTTCTCACGGCGAGCGGGATCGCCGCTTACGCGTATCAGGTTCAGAACGGCTTGGCGGTGACGGCGCTGCGCGACACGGTGATCTGGGGCTTGTACATCACCAACTTTGTGTTTTTCATCGGCATCAGTCATGCGGGCACGCTCATCTCGGCAATCTTGCGCGTTACGCACGCCGAATGGCGCCGCCCCGTAACACGTATGGCAGAGTGCATTACCGTCGTCGCCTTGATGGTCGGCGGACTCATGCCCATCATTGACATCGGACGCCCGGACCGCATCCCGCATCTGCTGATGTATGGACAACTCGGCTCGCCCATCGTTTGGGATTTCGTCGCTATCAGCACCTACATCACCGGCAGCATCATCTACCTTTACCTTCCGCTCATTCCCGACATTGCGATTGCACGCGATCGGCTCAAGGGAAAAATCAATCGCCTGCAATGGACGCTCTACAAGGTCCTCGCGATGGGATGGCGCAACACGCCCGAACAGCACCGGCGTCTGGAGCGGGGAATCTCGATCATGATGATTCTCATCATCCCCATCGCCGTGTCGGTGCACACGGTCGTATCGTGGCTCTTTGCCATGACGATGCGCGCGGGATGGAACAGCACGATTTTTGGGCCGTACTTTGTCGTGGGCGCAATCTTTTCGGGCATCGCGGGCATCATCACCGTAATGTATCTCTTTCGGCGCATTTACCACCTCGAGGCATACATCACGGAAAAGCATTTTCACTATCTCGGCTACCTGCTGCTCGTGTTGGGCGTCATCTACTTTTACTTTACCTTTGCCGAGTATTTGACGACCGGCTACAAGATGCAAGAGGGTGAAAAGTTTCTGCTGGAAGAATTGATGGTCGGCGCCTATGCACTGCCGTTTTGGGGCTTTGTGCTCGGCGGCATCGTCATCCCGATCCTCATCATCGCCCTGCCGTGGACGCGAACGATTCCCCTCATCATGTTTGCCTCGATTCTGGTGAACGTCGGGATGTGGTTGAAACGCTTTGTGATCGTCGTACCTTCTCTGGCGCTGCCATTGATGGCGAATCAATGGGGCATGTATGCACCGACCTGGGTGGAAATCGTCATCAGCATCGGCTCGTTTGCGGCATTCGCGTTGGTCTTTACGCTCTTTGCCAAGTTCTTTCCGATCATTTCCGTGTGGGAGATCAAGGAAGGATGGGAACGCGCTGCCGCGCCGGTTCAACCCACGCCGGTCGTGGTTGGCGCAGGAGGTGTTGCAAGTGAATAAGCGAATTGCTTTGTTGATCGGTTTGGCCCTGGCGCTGCCGCCGCTCCAATTTGTTCGCGCCGATGGTCCGCCGCTCGGTCACGACAAGAATCACGTGGTGGTAGAGATCAACGACGGTGGTTTCAACGGACAGACCGGCGATTTCACCATCGAGGTGAATCAAGGCGATCTCGTCGAACTGACTTTTACGTGGGCGCATCAAGGGTACGTGAATGAAGAGCACGTGATGGTGCTCGAGGGCTACAAGCTCGAGTGGGACAAGCTGGACATTAGAGCGGATTCCACATTCGTATGTGGGTTGTAGGGGCAATCCCTCGTGGTTGCCCAACCGGAATGGGCGAGGACAAGCCGTCGCCCCTACGCGGATACCACCAATCAACTCGGAATCTGCTCTAACAACCGTGAGGCAACCGTCAAGTTCATCGCCGACAAGCCGGGCACCTTTACTTTCAAATGCGATCTAAAGTCAATACGGTTTAGATAAGCCGTGACCCAAGACCTTTCAGGTTTCCGGAAACCTGAAAGGTCTCTGCGAGGATCCTTAACTAAACCGTATTGGATCTAAAGTGTGACCTGCACGACTATTTGCAGAACGGGCATCTGAAGGTGAATGGCGCGGGCGGCGGCAGCAGCAGCGCGGCAGCAGCAGCGCGGCAGCAGCAGCGCGGACGGCCATCAAGCTCGACGTCACCCCGTCCGCCTGGGAAACGCGCGGCGAAGCGATCAGTCTGATGACGGTGCTGAAAGATGTCAATGGCGCGCCAGTGGACAAAGCGCAAGTTCAATTCTTTATTGACGCCGAGTTTGCGGGCGTCAAGAGCAAGATGAACATTGGCATGGCGAGGACGGACGCGAACGGCGTCGCGTTCCTCGATTTCAAACCGACGCTGGCGACGCGAGAGCAAAAGATCACTGCGGTGTTCGAAGGCATGGGTGTTTATGCCGAGAGCACGCAAACCATCGCGGTTACGCAGGTGGGCACACCTCCGCCCGCGTACATCGTGGAACCGGCAGGTCTCGACGAAATTCGTCATTATGCCCCCGCGACTTTGGTTCTCGTCGTCGGAACCGCCTGGGCAATCTATGGCTTTGTGCTGTTCCAGATCTTTGGCGTCTTTCGCGACCGAGCAAGGGGGTGAGCTTATGTAAACCCTCTCGCGGCCCAACGATGATTGTACGAACAATATGTCCAACATGGAGGAACAATGAGAAGGAAAAAGGTATTCAGTCTATTCGTACTGTGCGGGATTGCTGTCGGCGTCACCCTCTTGCTCGCAGCGTGCGGAGGTATTTCGCAGAGCGAGTACGACGCGACCAAGGCGCAGTTGGCAGCGCAAGACCAAAAGGTTGCGGCGCTCCAACAACAACTGTCCGACAAAGAAAAACAGATCGCGGACCTGCAAAAAGCGCCAGCGTCAAAACAGTTCACCGGCGTCGTTTGGGAACCCAAGCCAACTTGGACACCCAAGCCCCCGCCAACCGCAGCGCCCGCTGACTTCACGCCACCGGCGAAACGCGCGATGCCCGAGTCGTACACCGAGCCGGTGGGTGCCTACACCGTGTATGTTGAAACACTGATCAGCGGCAAGCATCCCAGCAAGTACGGGCTTGAACCAAGCGTCGGGTGCGTGGTTAGCGGCGTGTTCAAGCGCGGCACGAAAATTGTTTGGCGGTTTGAGCTCGTTGATACCACAACGGGTAAACGTCTGACCGACAAAGACGGCGCCACCGTAAAAATCAAAATTCCCGGTGCGGATGATTTGACCGGGCGCTTTTCACAACGCGCGGGCGGCGCTGGTATGCCGGACGCGCCGTGGATGTGGGCAACTGGCTGGGACATTCCGCCGGATTACCCGATTGGCGCGCTGGACTATAGCATTGTCGTCACCAACAAAGACGGCAAGACCTTCACGTGGAAGACGCCTGCATTGATCCAAAGTACTCAAGGCGGGATAGACAGCCGCGTGCAGATTATTGATTGACACCACCCTTGTAAAGCAGAGCCATTCGCTGGCGCGAATGGCTCTGTGATCGAATGGAGCACGACCATGAGCCGCTCATTTCCTTTACCGAGCTTCCTCATCCTTCTCAGCGCGATTTTCATTTTTGCGGCGTGTGCGACACAACCAGCACCACAAGCCGCTGTCCCGCCGCGCAGCGCGCCCACCGCTGTCGCGCAGCAGCCGAACATTGCCAGTGCGACCGAGCCAACTCCGGTTTCGCTCGCTCTCTTGAAGGTCGAACCCGTCAAGGGCTACATCGGCTCTAGTTTCACTATCAACGGCGAAGGGCTGCCGCCTAACCAAACCATCGAGTTTCTCTGGAAGACCGTGGACGGCAATTTCTCCATGCAAGCCAGCGCCGAAACGATTGAATTTTACGAACGCAAATTCGTCGAAAAGCGCGTGGCGTTGGGCAAAGCGGTGGTGGACGCGCAAGGGCGCGTGAGCGCAACCTTTACGGCGCCGGAAGATTTCGGCGAAGTACACGACATCTATGGGGTGATTAACGGCAAAGATATTGCGCGCGGGGGCTTTCGCATTTTACGCCAAGTCAAGATCACACCCACCGAAGGCGCACTCGGCACACCCATCACGATTCAGGTCAAAGGTCTCGGCGCAGGGATTGATGACAGCACGATTGCGGTGCGCTATGACAACCAGTACATGGGTTTCATTTCCGCCGTCACGACACGCGGCACTGTCTCTGCGGTCATCCGCGCGGCGGGAGCGCCGGGCAAACACGTGATCGAAATTGGCAACGCGAACAAAGCCGTGCCCTATCTCAACATTCAGCAGTCGCCCGTCGCCCACATCGAGCAGTTTCGTTTTGACTTTGCCGTGACCGAAGACAAGGGCGCGCCGCAAGATACATTAGATTTCCCGAGTGCTAAAGTTGTCCAAGTCGTGGATACCGCCGCGCCCAAGACCGCGTCCGGTAAAAACACCAGCGCGCGCAATGTCAACGCGACACTGGAACCCACAACGGGTCCGATTCTCACCAAAACCAAGCTGCGCGCGGCGAACCTCCCTGTCAACGCCACGGTAGATTTGGTCTGGGTGAGCGCACGCGGCAATCGCTTGAGCCCGAGCGGCTGGAATTTGATTGAAACACCCCTGCAGCAGGCGACTACGGACGCGAATGGTTCGCTCCAGGCAGACTTGCAGGTGCCCGATGATTTGGGCGGTTGGCACACCGTGCGCGTCATTCAGGGCGATACCGTCTTGGCAGAAATTCCATACTATGTCGAGCGCAGTCTCGTCGAGGTAACACCCAAGCGTGTCAAAGTGGGTGAGAGCTTTACGATCCACGTCAAAGGCATTGGTTGGACGGAGCTTGACAACACGGTTGCGGTCACATACGATAATGCATATATCGGTTATGCTTGTGGTTTCAACAGCGTGGGGGATATTACGCTCAACATGGTCGCAACGGGTGAGCCGGGGACGCATCTCATCGAGCTGTGGCCCACCATCTATCAAGGCAAGGGCAAGCCGCCGTGGAATTACCAACTGCCGCACTTGAGCGCGTTGGAGGATGGACCGGGGCTAACTCTTGGCTACAAGTTGCCGATTTACCGCCTCGCGATTGAAGTGGTCGAATAACTAGGTCCTCTCCACCGCGAGAGAACTTGGATGCGATTTGATTTCAGAACCCGCCTCATTCTGGTAATGACCGGTGGGTTTATGATATTGCGTGGCAGCTGCTTGAAACGCCACGTGCATGCAACTATGTCCCAATCCACCAGATTGAAACTAGAAAACAACTCGTGCATTGCCGTGATGGGTGGTGGGCCCGCGGGTTCCTTTTTTAGTTTTTTCGCGCTCGACCTCGCGGCGCGCAACGGTCTGAATTTGCAGATTGATATTTACGAGCCGCGCGATTTCGAGACACCGGGACCGCCGGGCTGTAACATGTGCGGCGGCATCATTTCGGAATCGCTCGTGCAGCACCTCGCGGTCGAGGGCTTGCCGCTGCCGACGACGGTGGTGCAGCGCGGGATTGATTCGTATGTTTTGCACATGGACCTGGGGAGCGTGCGCATTGATACGCCCTTACGAAAAACGCATCGGCGCCGTGTTTCGCGGTCCCGGTCCCCGCGGCTTGAATGAACTCAAGTGGGGCAGCTTTGACGGACACTTGCTGGCGCTGGCGACACGCCAAGGAGCGAATGTCCGGCGCGCACGCGTCGAAGAGGTGCGTTGGGACCACGGGCGTCCCATTGTCAGAGCGCGCGGCTGCGCCGCAGTCGCGTATGATTTGCTCGTGGTCGCGTCGGGCGTCAACTCGGTCACCCAGAGTGTGCTCCAAGCTTTGCCAATCGCGTATCGTCCGCCGCAAACGACCAAGACGCTGATTCGCGAATACTATTTGGGCGAAGACACTGTGAATCGCGTGTTGGGCACTTCGATGCACGTCTTTATGCTCGACCTGCCGCGTTTGGAATTTGCGGCAATCATTCCCAAAGGCGATTATGCCTCAGTGTGTTTGCTCGGCGAGGAAATTGACGGCGCACTCATTCGCGCGTTTTTCGAGTCGCCTCAAGTCAAAGCATGTTTTCCGCCTGCCGTGTCTTTGGAACAAGCCGCGTGTCAATGCCAGCCGCGCATCAACATCGCCGGGGCGCTCCAGCCCTTTGGCGACCGCATCGTCTTTATCGGCGACAGCGGGGTAACGCGTTTATACAAGGACGGCATTGGCGCGGCGTATCGCACCGCCAAAGCTGCGGCGACGACGGTCGTATTCGAAGGCATTGGCGCGCGCGATTTTCAGCGGCGCTATTTGCCCGCCTGTCAAGCCATCAACCGTGATAACCGGATGGGCAAATTGATCTTTTGCTTTACGCAGCAGATTCAGCATCGGAGCATCGCGCGGAGCGCGGTGTTGCGCATGACGCGCCGGGAACAACAACGCGGCGGCAGCGCACAGCGGATGAGCATGGTGTTGTGGGACATGTTCACCGGCAGCGCGCCGTACAGCGAAATCTTGGGCCGCATGCTCCATCCCGCGTTCTGGCTGCGTCTAGCCAGCGATGTAATTCTGTCGGCTTTGGGCAGACCTCAGCCGGAAGATGGCGGTGTGGGAACGGCGGGCGGAATTCGAACTGCAAGTGAGTCAATCACAGGGCGCGGCGAATTGGGCAGAGTGTACCAGCCGGGGGACATCTTGATCCGTCAAGGTGAAATGAGCGATGAGATGTTTGTAATTCAAGAGGGACAGGTCGCGCTGGTTCAGGAACAGGGGGGGCAAGAGGTATTTTTGGGCGTGCGGGGCGCGGGCGAATTCCTCGGCGTGTCGGCGATCTTTGAAAAGCAAGAACAAACGGCGACGGTGCGCGCGTTGACTCTGGTGCGCTTGCTCACCGTGGACAAGGAAAACTTTATGAAACGCGTGCACCAAGACCCGGCAATGGCGTATCGGCTCTTTCAACACATGTCACGCCGCGTACGGGAATTGAATCAGCAGGTCAAGGCGTTGAATCAGGAACTGGATCGCGTATCGGAAGGGAGACGGGGAGACAAGGACGCCGCTGAACCTGATTCGGGCGGAAACAGCAAGAGCAAATAGACTATTTCGCGCCGTTCAAAACGCGCAGCAGCTCTGCGCCATATTCGCGCGCTTTCCATTCTCCCAACGCGGGAATGGCTTCCAAAGCTTCAATCGCTTTCGGGTAGGCGCGCGCAATTTCAAGTAGCGCGTCGTTCGAAACAATCACGTCCGGGTCAACCCCGCGCGCCAGGGCGCGCGTTTTGCGCCATTCTTTCAGACGGGTATAGCGTTCCCGCGACGCATTGTCGGGCAAGGGGGGAACGCCGCGCGGGGGTTTGGGCAAACGATTTTGGGGTCGCTCGCGCCCGCGTTCAATCGCACGCAATGCTTCGCGTCCGTGCCGTCGCAAAAACCATTCGCCCACCCCGGGCAGCGCCGATAATTCCACCAGGGTACGCGGCTGTGTGCGCGCGATGCGCAGCAGCGTCGCATTGGCAATGACTTTGAACGGGGGGCGGTCCTGTTTGCGCGCAATGTTTTCGCGCAAGCCGTACAGCTCGCGCAGCACGCCCAACGAAACCGGGTCGAGCTCGCGCGCGCCCGGCAGCGTCGCGTAACGGTTCGGATCAAATTCGCGTTCGCCCCAGACGACGCGTGTGAGCTTGGCAAATTCCGCACGCGCCTCTTCCAGCCGTCCCGCTTTTTCCAATGCCGTGTGCTGTACGGCGTACAGACGCAAGAGATAATGCGTGTCGTCGCGCGCATATTCGATCAGTTCCGGCGCGAGCGGGCGTTTGCCCCAATCGGCGCGCTGAAAACGCTTGTCAAGTTTGACGCCAAAGTGCTCTTCCAGGATGCTGCCCAGCCCGACCTGTTTCCAACCGAGAATGCGCGCCGCGACCATCGTGTCGAAAATGTTTTCAAATGTAAAGCCAAAATCGCGCTTCATCGAGAGGATGTCATATTCCGCCGCGTGAAAGACGAGTTCCACCGCCGGATCGGCAAACAATTCGCCGAGCGGTTGCAGCTCTCTGAAGGTGAGCGTATCGAGAATGTAATCGTGTTCGGGGATGGACAGCTGGAGGAGGCAGACTTTGTCAAAATAGGAATACAACGAGTCGGCTTCGGTATCAATGGCGATGCGCGGCTGCGTGCGCAGGCGCGCAAACATTTCGTCAAACGGTGTTTGGCTCGTGACGAGGAACGGGGCGCGGCGGCTCATGCGGGCTGGATCACCTCGAATGGGGATTGCGGCGCACGGGCGCGTTGGCGCGCGGACCATTGGCATCCACCCGCGAGCGCGAGCGCGAGCACCAACAGCGCCGCATCCAGCCATTGGTCCGCGCGCAACCCATACCACAGCAGCGTTGCATCGCCGCGCCAAAAACCAAAGACCAAGCCCGCCGCCGACGCGAGCGCGAGATACGTTACAAAAACACTCCCGTCATGTGTGCGCGCTTTTTTGCGCCGCGCGACGGCGAGCAAAACAAAAAATAATGTCATGAAAAAAATGCTTGCCATGAGCTGCACCGGAATGCGCAGCGCGATGACATTATACGCGTCCGGCAAGTCTTGAACGAAAGAAAAGGCGAACCCGCGCATAGTTTGCGCGAGCGGTTCGAACACTTGGGCAGACGGCAGCGCGTCGTCGAGCGCGACGCCGTAATAGTTGTGCGTGAGGTGCGCGCCGTACCAACCAATGCTCGCGGCGAGCGACAGGCCCAACGCCGCCGCATCCGCCAATTGCCAAAACGCGCTGCGTGTGACGCGCGCGAACAAAAACAATGCGAGCAAACCGGCTAGCAGCGCGCCGCGCAGCGCGAAACCACCTTGCGCCACCTCGGCGATGGCATCCATGTTTTCCGCGTAATAGTCCCAATTCAGCCATACAAACTGCGCGCGTCCCGCCAACGCGCCCGCCAGTATGACCACCAACGCGGCGACGAGCACCGTCGTCAGATTCATGCCGCGCCATCGCGCATACACACACGCGGCGCACAAACCCGCGCCTGCCGCGCTCAACATTACCACAGAATACAACGAAAAATCGGAAGGCAAATTGGAAGCGGGGCGCTCGACAAAATCGGCGAGCAAGTGCAGCGCCCCATCGAGCGCGCCCAGACCGACCAGGCCCCACAACACGCGCACATACTCCACACGGTGCAGCCACGCGTAGACAATCCAGACTGCGCCCAGCGCGCACCACCCCCAGCGCAGCGCGTCGGCAATGTCACTCGCGGCAACGGTCATGCGCGCAATCCTTCCACGATGCGCGCGTATTTATCGGCGGTGGCATTCGCCGCGTCGCGCGAGCTGCCTTCGGCGTAAATGTGAAAGAACGGTCCATCGGGATCGGGGGCGATGAGCACCCAATCGTTATCATTCAAGCGCAGCTTGACGCCGTCGGTGCTGTTGAGGATGCGTTCGTGATATTGTTCGTTCAACACCCGCAGCACCGTGCCTTTGTGCTCCCACGCGCAGTACATGCGGCGCTGCGCCAAATGAAACGGCGGCAGCCCGCGCACGACCTGATGCAGAGTGGTCTTGTGGATGGCGAGCAGTTCCAATAATTTGGCAATCGCAATTTGACCGTCTATCGCCGGGTGAAACTCGGGAAAAATGAAATCGCCGCCGCCGCCAAGGGCTAACCGCACATCCGGCGCCAGCGCCGCTTCCATCAATGCCTGCTGGTCATTTTTGACGCGCACGCTCTGCGCACCGTGCTTGAGCGCCAATTGCTCGAGCAGGTTCGGTTGATTGAGCGGCAAAACAATCGCGCCCCCGTGCAGCGTTTCATCACGCAACAGCAATTCCGTTAAAACGGCGGCCGCCATGCCGCCGGACAATTTGTGCCCCAGATGATCCACCAGCCAGATCCGTTCACCGCCCACGTCAATGCGCACGCCGAGCGTCGCGCCCACCGCGACGGTGATCGCGCCCAGCCGGTCGAGCGCGCGCTGAAATTCTTCTTGCGACAGCGAAATTTTCGCCTCGTCAATGCGTTCGTTCAACGCGACCACGTCCACACCCAGACGGTTCAACAGGGACGGCAAGACCGTTGCCGCGGGACCATTGGAATAGTCTACGACAATCTGAAACCGCGCCGCGTAAATCGCATCCGCATTCAACGCTTTGACGAAATCATCGCTGTATCGCTTTTCGGCAATGCCCGGCGCGTCTTCGATGCGTCCGATGTCGTCCAAATAGACGCGACGAAAATCCTCGCGAAAGAAAATGGTTTCGATAGCGCGCTCGCGCGCTTTGGACAAATTCAAGCCGTCGCCGGAAAAGAATCGAATGTCCACCGTGCGCGGGTCGTACGGCGAAAGCCGCACGTGTACGCCCCCGGCGGCGTGAATGGCGCGGGTGTAATAACGCGCGACGGGAATCGGGTCGCTCTTGATGTCAATGACGTTCAAGCCCGCCGAGGGCAGCCCGGCAATGATGCCGCGCTTGATCATGCGCGGGCTGCGGTGTGGATCGCGATTGATGACGACGGTGCTGTGTTTGGGCAAGCTCGCGCCAAACGCCGCGCCGAGCCGCGTGGCAAATTCGGGCGTCAAATCCACGTTCACCAGTCCCGTCACGCCATAGCGCCCGAACAACGTGCGGCGCGCCTGTGAACCCCAGATGAGCGAAGAACGCAGCGTCGCGCCCGCGTCGACGCGTTTTTGGGGCCACACTTTGACGTTGGGATGAATCACCGCGCCTTCACCGATAGTGCATTGATCGGCGATCACCGCGCCTTCAAACACGACCGCGCGCGCGCCGATGCTGCTGCGCCCCGCGACAATCGCGCCGCGCAGTTCGACGCCCTGCCCGACGTACGCATTTTGCCAGAGAATACTGCGGTCCACGTGCGCGCGATTATCTATGATCGTATGCGCGCGAATGACGGTCGGTCCGTACACCGCCGCGCCGCGTTTGATGCGCACCCCGCGCCCGAGATAAATCGGGGCGCGCAATTCTACCCCGTCCTCGATCTCGACATCTTCCTCGGCGTAAATTCCCTCGCTCAAAGTGGGCGCGATTTCGCCAACGTCTACTTTGCGATTCAAAATATCCGCAGATGCTTTGTGATAGTCTTCGAGCGTGCCGACGTCGGTCCAATATCCTTGCGCGACATATCCATAGAGCGGCGCGCCGCGTTCCAATAACTTGGGAAACAGATCGCGCGAAAAATCTACGGGCGTCTCGGGTGCGATCTCGTCGAGGACTTGATGCGAGAGAACATAAATGCCGGTGTTGACCGTATCGGAAAGGATTTCGCCCCACGATGGTTTTTCGACAAAGCCCTGTATGCGTCCGTCGCCGTCCAGCGCAATGACGCCAAATTCGAGCGGGTTGGGCACGCGCGTGAGGGTGAGGGTTGCCAGCGCGCCGACGCGTTTGTGAAAGGCGACGATGTCGGCGAGATTGAAATCGGTGAGCGCGTCGCCGCTGAGGACGAGGAACGGCTCGCTGCTCTCCAATTGCGACGCAGCATATTTGACGGAACCGGCGGTGCCAAGCGGGCGCGTCTCGACCGAATAATGCATGTTGACACCCAAGCCCTGCCCGTCGCCGAAATAATTCTGAATGTCTTCGGCGCGGTACTGCAAGGTGACGACGACGTCGGTAAAGTGGTTACGGCGCAGCAATTCGCCAATGTGCGCCATGACGACGCGATGGACGAGCGGCACCATGGGCTTGGGCCGATTCAGCGTCAACGGACGCAAGCGTGACCCTTCGCCCCCCGCCATGACAACGGCTTTCATGTTACAGGTCGCAGGTTACAGGTTGCAGGTTACAGGTTGCAGGACGCAGGTCACAGGTCGCAGGACGCAACTTGCATCTTGTGGCTTGGGACTGGTGACTTGCAACTTGTGACCTGTCAATCCTTGCCCGCTTCCACTGCCGCCGTCGCAATCGCCCAGGCGATGAGACCCCACGAGCCGCCCGCGATAAGTACGACGAGCAAAAAGGAGCGCAGGTTGAGCGGCGACGCGTTCGGATTGGTCAACATGCCAAAGAGCGAGAGCGCAATCGCGATGATCGCTGCGACGACGCCGACGAGAATCGGTCCGCGTAAAACAGAGCGTAGGCGCGCCAATATATTTTGTGAAGGCGGCGCAGCTGCCGGTTTGGTTTCGTTTGTCATGAAAAAATTTACCTCGTGACGATTATACAATAGAACAAAGGGCGATAAGAATTTCTTTGCATTCAGACCTGACGGGTTTTGATCGCGTGCGCGTTACATACCCCTGTCACGCTGTACACCGCGCACGCGAGACGGTGAACGGTCGTCTTGAAAACCTGTCAGGTCTGAATCGTTCATCGCAACAGCGCGTCCATCAATTTCACAATTTCCAGCGCGGCAGCGGGACGCGCTTCACGTCGCGCGCTCTCTTGCATGTGCGCGAGCTCTGGATTGCCCGGCGCCAACCAGGCGCGTACCTGCTTGACGATGGCTTCGGGCGTCGTCCGCAGAACGCCCACGCCCGTTTTTTCGACAAAGGTGACGTTGCCTTCTTCTTGCCCCGGCAAGTTGCCGCTCAAGATCATCGGCTTGCCCGCCGCCAAGGTTTCCATGATCGTCCCCGGTCCCGCTTTGGTAATCACCACATCGCTCGCGCGCATCCAGTCGGGCATGTCGGTCACAAAACCTTGAATGTTGACCGGCACGCGCCATTCCACATTTTGCAATTGTACGCGCAGCGTGTCGTTGCGTCCGGCGATAATTGCCAATTGAATCGGCAATTCCGCTTCATCCAACGCGCGCGCAATCGCGCGCAAAGGCCCCATGCCTTCCCCCCCCCCCACGAGCAGCAAAGTAAACACGTCCGCCTTCAAGTTCAAGCGCGCGCGCCAAGTAGTAACGGATTCATCCGTTCCCTGTGCGGCAAATTTCTCTGCAAATTGCAGCGCAATCGGTTGCCCGACGACGCGCATTTTTGCTTGGGGAAAGCCCCAGCGCACGCCGCGCTCGAACGCGCCCTGTGTCGGCGTGGTGAGCAAATCCGACGCGGCGGAAAACCACATCCCGTGCGCGTCAAACAAATCGGTGATGACGGTGACGAACGGCGTGTGGGGAGCGACGGCGCGCAGCGCGTTGCACGGGGCGCGATTGATCAGCGGGTGTACGCTGATGACGAGCGCGGGCTTGCGCCGGCGAATCGCGTTGGCGCAGCCGCGGCGCAAAATGAAATCGTCGAAGGCCGCAGCGAGCGGGAGCGTCCAGCGCGTATTGCTGAAATGAAACAGCCCGCTCCACAACCAGGGTGTGTAGGTCGTCAGCGGGAAATAGGTCAAAGGAATTTGATTGAACGGGAACGGCGCGCATTCTTTGAACCCGTCCACATAAATGATTTCGTACCGTTCGGGGAATTGGTGGTGAAAGCCCTCGCGCAGCGCGTTCGCCGCGGCGCGATGCCCACCGCCGGTGTCGGAAAAGAAAATGAGAATGCGCTGCAAAGTATAAAGTAAAACGTCAAACGTCAAACTCAATTGACGTTTGACGCTTGACGCCTATTGCTCGGCGCGATCATGCGTCGGTTGGATCAAACGTTAGTTGGTTTCTTCGATCATTGCCGCCGTTTCGCCGGGCAGCGGAATCGGCTGCGTATGATAGGGCAGGGGCGGAGGTTGGGGCAAGCGGCGCACATACCGCCAATTCAAAAACGCGAGGGGCAGGAGCAGCACGCCCAGCGCGATGACGATTTGTGGAATGCCAAACACATCGGCAAACCCGCCTGCCGCAACCAACAATGGTATGCTCAACGCGTTCGCCAGTGTCAGCTGTACGGTCAACACGCGCCCGCGAATATCATCCGTCGCCTGTTCTTGAACTGCGGTTTGCGCGGGAATCAAAACGAGCGCCAGCCCGATGCCTGCCAACGGAGACATGATGCCGATGAGCCAAACCGCCGTCAGCGAAATGCCTGCCACATCAAAGGTTGTCGTGACCGTTTGTCTGCCGCCCAAACCGAGCGCGCCCAAACCGATGAGCCCCAGCGCCATGCAAAACATGCCTACGAGCGGCAAGATGAAACGCGGCACACGCTGCCCCAGGCGCACGACAAAGAAACTTGCCAGCACGATGCCAAACCCCGCGGGCGAAAAGACATAGACGGCGTCTTCGGTTTGCATGCCCAACACGCGCGACGCATACCCCGGCGCTTGTTCGCCCAGAACGGACACAATCATAAAGACCAGCGCGAATTGCAGAACGGCGACGAGCAGCAATTTATTGCGGATGACATACTGCCAGCCCTCGCCGATTTCGCGCCAGCCGCGCCGGATCGCCGATTCGGCATGATTGGTTTCGCGCGGGATGACCGGATCGTCGGGCAAGAGGAACAAGAGCACGGTGGCGACGCCATAAAACAGGGCGAGCGAAACGAACGCGCCAAAAATGCCAAACGTCTTGACCGCAATCGGCACATACACAATCAACGCGACGACTTGGATCGCGACAATCGTGAGGGTAAACAACGAATTGGCGGCAAGCAAATTCTCGCGGTGGATGACGAGCGGAATCATGGACCCTTCCGCCGGGGAAAAAAATTGTCCAATGGCAGAAGTGATAAAAATCGTGATATATACCAAACCGACGAACAACCAAGGGTCAATGCTGTGGGTAATGCCGAGATACGCCAGCAGCGCGAGCAGCGCTTGACTTGCCACGCGCGCCAAATTGGAGACGACCAAAATCATCTTTTTGGAAACGCGGTCGAGAATGATTCCGGCGATGGGTCCAAAAATCACGGCGGGCAGACTGAATGCCACAACCACGCCGGCGGTCTGGATCGAGGAGCGATTGACTTGTTCAATGAGAATCAGAGCGAGCAGCAACAGACTCTGAAGCGCCATCAAGGAGAGGATTTGAGCAATCCACAATTTTAAAAAGTTGAGATTGCGGAGAACGGGCGGGTAGCCCTGTGCTTGATTCATTCCGTGGTTCCAATGCTTGGTTCGTCAGGCGGCAATGTCCCCGCGCTGCCCGGTGCGCGCGGCGCGCGGGCAACAAATCTCTTGACGCGCTTGCCAAACTCGCGGCGCGGCAGCAATACGCGATGTTTGCACGTGTTACACACCATGCCGATATCGGCGCCGAGACGGACGACCGTCCATTCATAGCCGCCGCAGGGGTGCGGTTTGCGCAAACGCACGACGTCATTCAACGCGACATCCAGAGGCATAGCAGAACGATTATAGCATACTTGAATTTTTCGCCCTTGCGCAGAAACTTTTGCCTTTTTTCGGAATCCTCTCGCTGTGGATATAATTGGCAGCTGTCACATTCATGTACGGTTCTCATTTCTGGCGCGTGGTTCGCGCCTTTTTTTCCTGTGCGCGCCGTTCCTGTGCGCGCTGGATTTGCAATCCAGCGCTATGGCTCACTTTGCTGCTCCTCTTGGCGTGGGGTCTGCGCCTCTACCATCTCGATGCCATGAGCTTGTGGTGGGATGAATCGCTCTCGTGGGACCGCGCCGTCAATGCGATCCCGAACATTCTCGCCAATACGATTCAGATTCAAAACGTCGCCACGCGCGATCTGCACCCGCCGCTCTATTTTTTGCTCCTCCATTTCAGTGTTCTCGTCGCGGGCGCGACGGAATTTGCGCTGCGCTTTTTGTCCGCGTTTGCGAATCTGTTGACGTTGGCGATGCTCTATCCGCTGACGCGGCTGTTGTCTAACAATAAACTCGTCGCCCTGCTCACCGTTTTCTTTGCCGCGCTCGCGCCGTTTTATGTCTGGTATGCGCAAGAGGCGCGCCCGTACGCGCTCGTCTTGTTGTGGAGCGTCCTCGCCGTTTACGCGCTGCTGCGTTGGTTGAAAACAAATCCGCGAACGTGGCGCGCGGTCGGGTCGCGTTGGTTCGGCGTATTCGGCTTGAGCGTGGCGGCGACGCTCGCAACGCACTATTTGTCGTTCGTGCTGCTTCCGTTCTTTGCCGCGACGCTTGTCATTTTTGGTGACAACGCGCGTTTATGGCGCGCGCGTCTCGCGTCTCCGACAACCGCGCTTGCCGGTTTGATGCTGCTCGGCTTGGCGGCAATTTTGATTACGCTCCCGCGCGGACAGCAAGATTTGGCGTCCTGGGACCAAGTCGGCGCGACGTTTGTGCCCTTGTTCATCATGCTGCGCGATGTGTGGAATTCATTTGCTATCGGCGTAACGGGAAAGCTCGATGAGGTCGCGCTGCTCGACTTGGTCTTGGTCGCCTTGTGGCTCGTCGGCGTATTTTCCACGATCCGCGTCAAGTCGCGCGACGCGCGCGCGGCGCTCTTTCTGGCGACATATTTGTTTTTACCGGCTTTGGCGTTGCATCTCGGCTCGTACCTGCGCCCGCTCTATTTGAATTCGCGCCATCTCATCACCGCCAGTCCCGCGTTTTACATCGGCTTGGCGGTGGGTGTGGATGCGCTGGCGCGACGTTTGACCCTTCATTCCATTCAGGGCAGGCAGTTTGACGTTTTACGCCTTAACGTCAAACGTCAAACGTCAAACGTCAAACGTGAAATGTCAAACGTCATGCGTGAAACGTCAAACGTCATGTATGCTTTGATTGTGCTCTTCGTAGCGTTGCCGTTTTTGCTTGGTACAATATATTCGCTCAGCAATTTGTATTTCGATGCGACGTACGCCAAAGACGATCACAAGGCGTGGTCACAATTTTTGCGGGAACGTTTGCGCGCCGACGATTACTTGCTGCTCGTCGCGCCGCAAGCGGAAAAAATTGTAGAGTACTATGCACCCGACGGACTGCAATGGGAATCACTGCCGCACCTCGGACAGACGCAAGACTGGCAGCAATTTTTGGACCGCGAATCCGTCGTGCAAGCGTATCGCAAGCACGGACGCGTTTGGTTTCTCGAAATCCATCAGCCCGTCGGCGATCCGAAATACGCCATCAACAATTTGATGCGCAAGTACGGCGAATCGGTGGACATTGTGTATTTTCCAGCGATCGCTTCGCGCATCATTTTGCAGCAGTTCGTGTATCGCGGCGTAAAGCAAAAACGCGGGGTGGTCATTCCCCAGCCTACGCAGATCATGTTTGGCGATCATTTGCAAGTGCGCGGTTATGACGCGCCGCGTCAGATGGAGCCGGGCACGCGCGCGGCGGTGAAATTGTATTGGCGCTTGAGCCAGAGAATGCCGAATGCGATTTCCGTCTCGCTGCGGGTGACGGACGAAAACGGCAAGGTGTGGGGCCAATGGGACGCGCCGCCGATTGGCAATCTGTATCCCGTTTCCAAGTGGCGCGCGCAGACGCTGTATCTCGATCAACATGACGTGGTCGTAGACCCGGGCGCGCCGCCGGGAAAATATAAAATTGAAATGAACGTGTATTACGCGGCGGGACACGAACCACTGACCGCGCGCTTGGCTGACGGTTCCGAAAGCGCCAAATCTATTCCGCTCGCCGACCTCGTCGTGACGCGCCCGCCTACGCCGCGTGATCCGCGCACGCTGGTGATTGATCAACATGCGAATGTCCCTTTCGGCAGCGCGGTGAATTTTGTCGGTTTCGATCAGGAATCCCGCGCCAGTCCCGGCAGCGCCATTCCACTCTCGTTGTATTTTCAAGTCGTGCAGAATCCCGGACATGATCTCACGGGCAAGGTCGAACTCGCCGCGCCGGGGTGGCAATTTTGGAATCGCGCGCAATCGTCCACGCCCTTTACCCTCGAGCTCGCAAATCGCCAAGCGGGCGACATTGTCCAAGTGAACGTGGGCGCGCCGGTGCCGGGCGACGCGGCGGCGGGGCTTTATGATTTGCGCTTGACGCTCGACGGGCTTGGACCGCAAACGACGTTATCTTGGGACAAGGCGCTGACGTTCGGCAGCGCAACGGTAGACGCACTGACGCGTTCGACGGACCTGCCTTCCATTGCCCACCCGCTGAACGCGCGCCTGGGCGACCAGATTGAATTTCTGGGTTATGAATTGAATGCGCCGGACCCGCTGAGACCGGGCGCGCAGGTCAAACTGAAATTGTATTGGCGCGCGTTAAAAACCATGGACACCTCGTACAAAGTTTTCACGCACTTGATCAATTCCCAAAACCAGATTTTCGGACAGCAGGACAAGGAGCCGCTCGACGGGGCGCGTCCGACGACGAGCTGGGCGCCGGGCGAAATTTTTTCCGACACGTACGAGTTCGAGGTTGCGCCCAATGCCCAACCCGGCACATATCAAATCGAAATCGGCATGTACCATCCCGCCGATTTTACGCGCCTGCCGACCTTTGACGCGAACGGCAATCCGAGCGGGGATCGTATTTTGTTCGAGGAGCTGCGGATTCCATGACCGCATCCCAGTCGGCTCACGAAACCGCTGCCAGCATGGCGATGCTCGCGCGCGAGTATCGCGTCATGTTCGAGATCGAAGAAGAGTATTGGTGGTATCGCGGCTTGCGCGTGCTGCTGCAAGAATTGATTGCGCAGTACGTGGGGCGTGACGGCGCGACGCGGATTTTGGACGCGGGCTGCGGCACGGGAAAAAATTTGCAATCACTGGCGCAACACGGCGACGCATGGGGCGTGGACATTGCCCAAGAAGCGATTCAGTTTTGCCGGATGCGCGGCATTCGCAAGGAACGCGCGCTCGTCGCGTCGCTGCTCGAATTGCCGTTTCCCGACCGGTTTTTCGACGTCGCCTTTTCGTTCGACGTGATTTGCAACATTCAACACGACGTTGCCGCGTTCCAAGAAATTCGCCGCACGCTGAAACCGGGCGGGCGCATGATCGTGCAATTGCCCGCGTATCGCTTTTTGTGGAGCGCCCACGACGTCGCGGTGGGGCACAAACACCGGTACATGGCGCGCGATTTACGCGCCAAAATCGAACAGGCGGACCTGCGCGTCGAAACGCTAACGTATTTGAACATGCTGCTCTTTCCGTTGATTGCGTTCTTGCGATTCGTGCGACGGCAAGCCGTCGCTTCGAACGGATCCGCGCATTCGGATTTGACGCCGCTGCCCCGTTCGATTAACCATGTCTTGACGCAGCTCTTTAGCGCCGAAATGCGCGCGGCGTCGCGGCGACGCTTTCCCTATGGCATTTCATTGTTGGCAGTGGCACGACGCGTCGTATGAAAATTTCCCGCACGTTCCTCATTTTGTTGGGCATCCTATTGCTCGCGTTCGCGCTGCGGATGTTCCGCCTCGATTTTTTTTCGCTGCGCGGCGATGAGTCGTTCACCGTTTTATTCGTGCAAAAACCGCTCGCACAAATGTGGCGCGAGACGCTCACCATCGAGCCGAACCCACCGCTGTTGTATTTTCTGTTGCGCGCTTGGATCGCGCTCGCGGGCGACGGCGAATTTGCGACGCGCTTTTTTTCCGCGTTTTTTGGCGTGTTGTGTGTGCCGCTTGTGTATCGTTTGGCGCGCGACCTCACCCCTAACCCCTCTCCTACAAAGAGAGGGGAACACGGGACTCATGGGCACATCGAGCGCACCCCTAACTCCTCTCCTGCAAAGAGAGGGGAACACGAGACTCATGGGCACATCGAGCGCACCTCTAACCCCTCTCCCGCAAGGAGAGGGGAACACGGGACTCATGGGCACATCGAGCGCACCCCTAACCCCTCTCCTACAAAGAGAGGGGAAATAAATGGTTTGACTGCCGCATTCCTCATCGCCATCAATCCGTACCAGATTTGGCATTCACAAGACGTGCGCAATTATACGATGTGGCCCGCGTTGAGTTTGCTGGCATTGATATTTTTTTGGCAATGGTATCGTAGGGTCGATCCCTGGTGGTTGCCCTCCTTGTGGTCGCCCTCCTTGTTGTCGTCCTCCTTGTGGTCGCCCTCCTTGTGGTCGCC
>JACQWQ010000169.1:0-32125 GCA_016209205.1 Chloroflexota bacterium | reverse complement strand
TCGTGGTCGCCCAAATCGTGGTCGCCCAACGCACAGGGTAGGGGCGATCCCTCGTGGTCGCCCAAATCGTGGTCGCCCAACGCACAGGGTAGGGGCGATTCCTCGTGGTCGCCCAAATCGTGGTCGCCCAAATCGTGGTCGCCCAACGCACAGGGCAAGCACAAGGCATTGCCCCTACTGTTTTTTATCATCGTCGAACTCGCCGCGTTGTATTCGCATTATTACGAAGCGCTTATTTTGCTGGCGTTGAATCTGTTCGTGTTTGCGACGATGTGGCGCGACCTTAAGAAACTCGCGCAGTGGCTCGGCGCGCAAATGGTTTTAGCCGCGTTGTACTTGCCGTATCCGCTGATTCTGTCGAACCGCGTTTCGGCGTACGGGGAAGGCAGCGGGCGGCAAGGCGTCGCGTTGTGGGACCTTGCGCGTGAAACATTTAGCGCGTTTACGGTGGGGGAAACGTTGGACGCGGAATGGCGCGCGTGGTTGTGGATTCCGTTCGCGTTGCTCGCGCTGCTCGGTTTGATTTTTCTCTGGCAGCGCGATTGGAAACGCGGCTTGTTTTTTGCCCTTTACGCGGGCGTGCCGACCGTCGCGGTGTTTGCGCTAAATACAATTCGCCCCTTATACCTCGAACGCTATTTGAACGGCGTTGCGCCCGCGTATTATTTGCTCCTCGCGTTCGGCATTACGGGCGTGTTCGACTTGATTGACGCTTTACGAACGAATGAATTCGTTACTACGTCTGGAGTTTCACGAACGAATAAATTCGTTACTACGTTTCACGTTTCACGTTTCACGTTTCACGTTTCACGCCTCACGTTTCACGCCTCACGTTTCACGCCTCACGTTTCACGCCTCGTCATTTTCGCCGCGCTCGCGCTGGTCGCCGCGCTCGCGCTGTTCAACTATTGGACCAATCCCGCGTTCGCCAAGGCGCCGGATTGGCGCGGGTTGACGGACATTATCAATGCCAACGCGCAGCCGGGCGACCTCATCGTGCAAAATTTTCCCGAAACGTCGCTGGTGTATTATGACCGCACCAAGTTGCCGTTGGTGGTGTATCCCGAAACGTTTTTGCCCGACACCAAAACGACGCAGCAGTTGAACGCGCTCAATGCAAATTATCTGCGCGTATGGTTCATTCCCGCCGCGCCCGATTATTGGGACCCGGACAGTTTTGTGGAAAAATGGTTGGTGCGGCGCGGGGATTTGGTGAACCAATGGCGCGTGGACACTCTGCGTTTGCAGCTCTATGCTACCGCATCGCAATATCTGAATACAATGACCAAAAGCGGCGCGGTTTTTGGCGAGACGCTGACGCTGCTCGGTTATCGCGTTGACATGCAAAGCACTCCGTCCAAATTGGTGCTGTATTGGCGCGTGAGCAATGCACCCGCGCATGATTTTAGGATTCGTCTGCGTTATCGCGATGACGCGGAGGGTCGTGCAGCGGAGGGGTTATATACCCCCAGCGCGCCGGAATATCCGACCAGTTTTTGGAGAAAAAACGAAACGGTGGTGAGCCAACTTGCGCTCTCGTCCGATGCGCAGCGCGCGACGGAATTGCGATTAAGCGTGTGTGATGGCAATGGAAAAAATTGTTTGGAACTTACCGCGCCCAAGAAATCGCGCGACAAAAATGAACTGCTGATTCCCTTACAATGATACCGCATCAGAATGCTTTGCAACGAACATCAGAGAAACGCAACGGGCAAGCACAAGCCCTTGCATTTTCGCCTGTTGATTTCGCGTTTGTATTTTTGCTCGCGGGTTTGGTCGCGCTGTTCTTTTGGCGCATCCTGACGCCGAATCCGCTCGACCGCGCGCAATTTCCGCCCGGCGATTTCACCGACCAGTTTTACGCGTTCCGCTTGTACGAAGCGCGCGCGTTCTCGGAAGGGCGTATTCCGCTCTGGTCGGAGAATTTCAACAGCGGGCATCCGTTCCTCGCCGATATTCAGAGCGCAGTATTTTATCCCATCGCGTTAGCGAATACGCTGCTGAATCTCGTGCTCTTCAAATCCTTTTCGCTGTTTGCACTCGAATTGGAAGCGCTGCTGCATTTTTGGCTGGCGGGCGCGTTCACGTATTTGTTTGCGCGGCGGGTTTTGCAGCGCGAAGAGGGAACGTTACGGCGAACGTTCCGTACGGCACGCGTCGGCGCGTTTGTCAGCGCGCTGGTTTTTATGTTTGGCGGGTATTTGACGTCGTATCCATCGTTGCAATTGGCGATTTTGGAAACGGCGGTGTGGCTGCCGTTGGCACTGTTTTTTATTGACCGCGCGGTTCCCCACTCTGTCACCCTCACCCCTAACCCCTCTCCCTTTGGGAGAGGGGAACGAAACTCCCTTCTCCCTTTGGGAGAGGGGCTGGGGATGAGGGACTTGATTGCGGCGGGGATGGTGTTGGGCGTCGCGGCGCTCGCGGGACATCCACAGACATTTTTGTTTGTCTTTGGCGTGAGCGTGATTTATTTTTTGTGGCGCAACGGACAGGCGACACGCGATATACGATACCCCATGTGCAACTTGTCATTGCGAGCGTTTTTTGCGAAGCAATCTCGGCGCGGGGGAGATTGCTTCGTCGCAAAAAACGCTCCTCGCAATGACAATCCCGGGCGATACACGATACGCGCTCTTGGCGTAATTGCACTACTCGCGCTCATCGCTTTTGGCATCGCCGCGGTTCAACTTGTGCCTGCCATTGAATATCAACAACTTTCGACGCGCGAGGCATTGTCGTTTGCAGACGCGGCGAAAGGGTTTCCGACGCTCGATCTTTTGCAATTTATTTTGCCGGGCTATGCGAGCGCGTTCGCATCGCCGCTGTATGTGGGAATTTTACCGTTGTGGCTCGCATTGTTCGCACTGCTGCGCAAACGCAAGGAAACGATTTTTTGGGGCTTGCTCGCGCTCGGCGCGTTGATTCTATCGTTTGGATTTTATGTATTTGCGTATGTGATTTTTTATTTGTTCGTACCGGGCGCGTCGCTGTTTCGCCAACAAGAACGATTGGCGTTCGTCGTCAGTTTCGCGCTGGCGATGTTGGCGGGATATGGCATCACGGACCTGTTAAGCATTTTTGATGCAAAACGCGCAAGGAAATTATTCGCGCTGCTGCCCGCAGGCGCGGTGATGATGCTCGCGCTGCTGTTGGTATTTTTTGTCGCGGGCGCGCTGAATCCAGAAGGACGCCTAGCGTTTCTCGGCGACCGCGCGGGCTTGATGCTGATTCAATTCGGGTTGGCGAGTTTGCTCGTGGGGTTGTATTTGTATTTTGCGCGCGAGCGGGAACGTTTCGGGGAAGGGGAACGTTACGGCAAACGGGAACGTTACGGCGAACGTTCCATACGGATTTTTGCTGTATGTGCGATTGTTTTGATTTTGTTTGATTTGTGGAGCGTGAGCGAACCGGCGAACAAAGGGCGCGTGGAGGACCGTTTCGCGGACATTCCGTTCGCGGAACAATTGCAGAGCGATTCGGGAATGTTTCGTGTGGCGGCGGATAAACAATTGCTGCCCGGACATTTCGGAATTGCGACGGGGCTGGAAGAGGTTGATGGAATTTCGCCGCTGCGGCTGGCGCGGTACGATAAGCTACTGCAACTCCCAAATGCTTACGAATGGTTGAACGTCAAATATGTCATCACCAAACAACCGCAGAAGGTGAATGGCGAAATTGTTTCACAAGAGGGAGACATTGCGCTGGTGCGCGTACAAAGCGCGACGCCGCGCGTATGGATGACAAACGATGCGGTGTTGGAACAAGACGATAGCCGCGCCATGCAACTGCTCAGCAGGAACAAGTTTTCTCGCATCCCCCGAAGTATTATTGCATTTCCGATGTGGCAAGCAGAACGCATGACGCTCGACGTAAACACACCTGCCGGTGGCTTACTAGTCTTGAGTGAAAATTTTTACCCGGGCTGGCGCGCGACGGTGGACGAACAACCGACCGAGATTTTGCGCGCGAATCTAACCCTGCGCGCGATTCCCGTGCGCGCGGGACAACACCGCATCGAAACGTGGTACGATCCGCTTTCGTTCAAACTCGGCGCGGCGATTTCGGCGCTCACATTGTTGGCGTGTATTGGTGCGCTGATTTATTTGTTGTCCACGAATACTGTCATGCGGAGCATGACGACGAATCACGCGAATCAAAAAACTCGCGCCTGACGTGTGACGTGTGACGTTTCACGCTTCACGTTTCACGCTTCACGGGCTGCGATACGCGATTCGCTATCTGCCATCGGCTATCCGCTATCTGCCATACGCAACTATGCAACTCGAGTTTTCCGAACGCATTGCCACAAACAACGCACTCGCGATTCTCGTCGCGCTGGTGCTCGGCGTCGCGCTCGCGTTAATTCTCGCCGCCGCAGTTTCGTTCACCTCACCCGTCATTGTGATTGCGGGCATTTTCGCGCTGGCGGCGGGCATCGTCGTCATGACCAACATCGAGTACGGTCTCTACGCGGTGATCGGCGTGGCGATTCTTGCACCGTTCGCATCCATTCCCGTCAATCTCGGTTTCAATCCGACGTTTCTCGACCTCGCGCTGCTCGCCTTGTTTGCGATGTGGTTCGCGCGGGCGATGACGCGGCAGGACGAGGACGCGAACGGCGCGTCCGCGCATTTTCAATTCACGTTTCTCGGCGTGCCCATTGTCGCGTTCATGGTGCTGGCAATTTTCTCATTCGTGATCGGCATGTCGCACGCGGGCTTGCAGGTCGCGATCGTGCGCCGCTTTGCCGAAATTTTGCTGGCGATTGCGACGTATTTTTTGATCGTAAACGTCGTGAATACGCGCGAACGCTTGGAAAAGGTGATGCGGGTTATCATCATCGCGGGCGCGGTGTCGGCGGTGCTCGGCATTGTGTTTTATTTTCTGCCGCGCGATATAACGATTCGGATTTTGTCGCTTTTGCGCTATGTGAAATATCCCGACGGTCCCGGCGTCTTGCGTTTCATCAACGACGACCCGGAAGGCACACTGCGCGCGATTTCCACTTCAGTGGACCCGAACGTGTTGGGCGGGCTGATGATTTTGATGGCGGCACTGACCGCGCCGCAAGTGTTTGCGTCGAGACCGCTGCTGCCGCGTTGGGTGATTTTCGGAAGCGTCGCTGCGATGTTTTTGTGTTTAGTGCTGACGTTTTCACGCGGCGCGTTTTTGGGATTCGGCGTTTCGCTCGTGCTGATTGCCTTCGTGAAATATCGCCGCCTCCTGCCGATTCTGATGATTGGCGCAATCATCTTTTGGTTTATTCCCATCACGCAAGATTACATTTCGCATTTGCTCGACGCGTTCGCGGGCGCGGATCGCGCGACGCAGATGCGTTTGGGCGAATACAAAGACGCACTCACACTGATTTCGCGTTATCCGATCTTTGGCGTGGGTTTTCTCGGTTCGCCCGACTTGGATACGTACATCGGCGTGTCGTCGGTGTATTTGCTGATGGCGGAACAGATGGGCTTGGTCGGCGTCGCGGTGTTTTTATTGACGATGGGGACTTTCTTTTGGAACGCGCTGCAAGCGTGGCTCGACGGATTGCGCGACGACGCGCGGCTGTCGCCGATTTTGCTTGGCGTGTGCGCAGCGTTGATTGGCGCAATGACGGCGGGCGTGGTGGATCATTACTTTTTCAATTTGGATTTTCCGCATTCGGTGACGTTGTTTTGGATTTATGTGGGCTTGGGTGTGAGCGCGATGTTGCTGACGACAGGGGGGAACGGTCAAGCACGTTGAAGCGTCTGGCTTACAGAAAAACGAGGGAGGCATATTGCGATACGGCGCGGCAGGAGGCCTCTTTTGGCAAGGCGGTGATCCACGCGTCGAGTTACGTGGCTTGGCTTCTGAAAACCCTTTGGAGGAAAACCGATGCAAGAATTGGATTTGCCAGACGTGCGTGTGCTGCAGGCACAGCTGCACGTTTTGAGCCAACTCCTCGCGTGGAGCAACCACGAGTTTGTTTCGTGTACGACGGCGCTGCAAGCCTTGGCGGACATTGTGCAGGAGGAAATTGGGTATCCGCAGTTCGGGATTGGATTGGTTGGAGAGGACGGCGTACTGCGTTTCGCGGCGGGATACGGGATTCCCGATGACCTGAAACAGACGCTGACTGTCGCGCCGGGGCAAGGCGTGGTGGGCTGGGTGCTGGAACACGGTGCGCCGCTCAATGTTCCAGACATCACGCACGAACCGCGCTATCGGGGGCTTTTCCCAGAAACCCGCGCCGAAGTCTGTGTGCCGCTGCGAACGCGCAACCAGATTCTGGGCGTCATCAATGTTGAAAGTCCGCAAGGGAACGCGTTTGGCGAGGACGATGTGTTGCTGTTGACCGCGTTGGCAAACGGCGCGAGTGGAATTCTGGCGCGGCTGCTGCGGCGGGAACACACGGAACAGGAACGCGCCGAAAGATTCAGGCAGCTTTCGCCGCGTGAAAAGCAGGTGCTGCGCGAACTGGCTGCGGGAAAAAGCAACAAGGACATCGCACGCGCGTTGCAAATGAAAGTGCATACCGTAGAGCATCACGTCACGGCGATTCTGAAAAAGTTGGAATTGGGGTCGCGGCATGAAGCGGGACAGTGGGCGCGGGAAAATCGCATGTTTGAAAACTCGTGAGCGCGGGTAGCGGAAAATGGCGGGAATCCGCTATAGACAAATCTTGGCGCTCCTCGTATATTGACGGCATATCCGTTCAATTTGAGGAGGTGCTAATGCATCGCTATCTGCTTTTCGATTCCCATTGTTCCAAATGCACCGATATCGCCCGCGCCATCGAGAAGGAAGCGCAGGGCAAACTCGAAGCTTTGACGCTCCATGATGAGCAAGCCAGAACGATGTTGGATGCTGCGTATCCAAATGGCTGGGAGCATGCGCCTTATTTGGTGACTGTTTCATAGGCTATTTCTCAACGTTCAGCGAGTTTTTAGCATGTCGTGGGGTTGAGCGGAATTATTTGTTTGTGGTTTATGACAAGTCGGTAGACATTTATCCAAAATTAGGGGAGGTAAAGATGGCACAGTGGTATTTCGGTAATGCTTCGTGGTTTTCTGCCTGCAACGGTGGTGCGTGTTGTACTGGTTCACTGGATATTACATATGGCAGAGTATTTAGTGATCAGTCGTGCGGAGTACTACCCCAGCGAAGTTGTGGCACATCTGTTATTATCTTCGATCAATGTACAGGCTCATCATGGCAGGGCCCCATCCACGGTCAATGCTGTTGCAGAAGTAGTTCATGTTCCGGAAGTTGCTCTATGCAAACAAGATGTCATGGCACCGTAGACGGCTCGTCTACCCCTATTCTCGACCTCTTAAAAGATTTGTTCGTGTATCTTCATGGCGACCCTAATGATGGTCGAGCTCGTTATGGCGTATATACATAATGAACATGGTCATTCAGGTACTGTCACTTTCAGCGACGGTTAGAATTGTCTAAAAAGGAGTATTGACCAATGAAGAGTCCCAACATCTCTCGCAGAGCTTTCATCCGTATACTTTCGGGCATGTTTGCCTTCGTTCCCGTAGCACGATCACTGACTGCATTCCCCGCCAATAACAACGAGAGCGCGTTTCGGCAACTTGATTTGCAATCTGCGCCTCAGACGGCCTCACTAGAGGAGCTAAAAGCCAGGATTGCTAGCGGCGAGGTCCTGAGTTTGGAACGCGACTCGATCTGGATTCAGGACCGATACACTGATAGTAGATTGAGACTTATCATCACAGACGAGTCAATTGTCTGGAAGGGAAAGTACAACAAGGGCAACCATTTTGGCTCGTATTCCCACGTTATTGAGCCTAGCGATGACGTCGTCGCACGAGGTCAAAGGAATGGAGGCGAGTTTATTGTTGAAATGATGTTTGTGAATATCGTGAATACCTATGTCACAGTGGATGGCGTACATCCTGAAAAGGACAAGACCAAAATCGTTTATACAGACGCATCTGCCAAGAGGGCTGTCATAGAGGTTAGACCCGATTACTTGAAATATAAGGAAGTGTACGATCAAATTATTAGTAATCGCCAGCAGTTACAGGGCAAACGGGTGCAAGTTATTGGTTTGCCACTGAATGATGGTACAATCCTCGCTTCGAACATATTGTTCTCAGGTTAAGTATAAGTTTTATCCGAATGAGATCTTAAAGAGGAGCTTATGATTCTTGCAGCGGCAGCATCTATACTGATACTCTATTTCGCATTTTTTCTAGGAGTTTCAGGACTTGCCAAGCTAGACCGTCCTTATGTAGAACCTAGGGGTGAAGGGCGGCAAGCGCGACTCATTGGACTGTTCTTCTCGCCGGTTGCCAGTCGTCTATTTGGCGTCTTGGAAATAGTTCTGGCTTTTCTATTGGCTTTTGGTGTCCGAATAGAGTTCGTAGCATTGGTGAATGCTGGATTGTTTAGTTTATTCTTGGCTTTCAAACTGTTTCTGATGATTACGCGGCAAGGAAGCAGTTGCGGATGCTTCGGTACCCACGAGCTAATCGCAGTTGATCTATCGAGTGTGATAACGTCAACTTTGATTTTCGGAATTGCTGTAATTCTCGCAGTTGTCGCCCAGCAGTCTTCGATACACATCTTTAATTGGGTTGTGCAAATCATTTTTTCAGCGCTATTTGGATGGATTGTCTTCAAAGTGTTCGCGCGCTGGAGATTGGAAAACAGAGCGATTCGGCGGATAAGCATTAACAGTCTCGGATAGAATAGTATCCAGCAGGGAAAGCAAGCAGCAATGTATGCAAACAAGCAACAAGGTTGGGCTATCGGTTTCTGGCTAATTGCAAGTGCGCTAATAACCTCATGCAGTGCAACCGCTACGAAGAATGTGATGCCAGCAACACCAATTGTCATTGCGGAGCAGACGCGAACACCAGCACTAACAACGATTTCGCCGCCTTCGTTCGAACTAACTCCAACCACAGTCCCGACGACGTTTGTATCAATTTCTCCTGAACCGACCTCGACAGTAGCCCTTCCTACTCTTTCACTAGCCAACCTAAAGACTGAATTCCCGTTGACACTAAATAATATATGGCTTTACCAAGCCACGCGTTACGAAGGCTTTAATTCGCGCGACATCATGACCACTACACAGCTGATCACCGAGACAGTCATAGATGTCAAGACTACCTCGTCCTATGTTGCAGCGAAGATACATCAGGAAACGAGTGCCGACCTGCCAATGTTTGTTCCAAAAGAGCTGGAGAAGATGTTAAGGGCAGCTACCTCAAGCGATTACTGGCTGGTGTTGAGCGGGAATCGCCTTTACTATCAGGAAGACAAACTGGATCTATCCACCTTGGACGAGGCATTGCTCAAGTTTGTCTTTCCGCTAGAAGTTGGGGCAACTTGGTATCAGGTTGACACCGGATTGTCCCGTCAGGTGACCAAAGTCGGTTCGGTTAGCGTCCCTGCAGGACAATTTGAAAACTGCTTTCTCTTGCAGGAAAAGTGGCCTGGTGTCAGCTATCAGGAATGGTTTTGTCCCAAGGTGGGAATCGTTGAGCAAAAAGGAGATCATCTCGGAACACCAGGAGGTCTTCATAAAGTGCTGATTCGCTATCAGCTCGAAGAATAGATGCGGACCGACAGCGCCCAATAATCTATGGGTGCACATCTGAAATAGTGAGCTTGTGTAACTCTTTGAACCAGAGAGGCAAATGTCCAGGGAGGTAGAGAATATGTTCAACAAAACCAGAATCTATTCACTTATAATCCTGTTACTTTTGATGAGTGTTCTGGTAACAGGAGTTGCTCTTGCGCAGGGTGGCTTGCCGCACTTTGTTCCTCGTGAAATCGAGAATTTTCCGAGCGCGCTCGAGTCCTATATTTCACCATCTGCCCAAAACGATTCCATGGGCATCTCGGCGTTAGAGCAGCAAGTTGGGTTCTCCATCTTGCTACCAACCAACTTACCCTCTGGTTGTCATCTTAGAGGGACTAGTTATGACTCTGTCGGAAATGCAGCGCGGCTGCATTATTCTTGCGCTACGATCATAGAAAGGAAAGCCACACATATAGATCATCCGCTTGTGGCGCCGCACTCTACTCACCAGGTACTGGTTGGAGGCGAACCAGCTCTCGTTATTGATGGAATGTGGGAAGACCAACCAAACGGACGGACAACATGGTCACTCGATCTCAAGACGCTCGGTTTTGAGCGGAGCGGTTTGGTCATTCGGATGGTGTCTGGTCAGGATGCATCCGAGGATCAACTGATAGAAATTGCCAAGTCCATGAAGTAACCATTCCCGAGAATCAGTTATGCCACACTCCACGCGATTCATTTGTGCCTTTCTGGGCGCATTCATTCCAGCGCTCCTCGTCACGGGATTGGTCTTGGCGCAAGGGAGCTTGCCGCATTTTGCGCCGCGCGAGGTGGCAACACTGCCGCCTGCGCCACGAACGCTTGAGCCGCGTCCCGACAAGCCACGTTTTATGCCGATAGACGAGTTGGAAAAGAATCTGGGTTTCTCACTCGTTCTGCCAACGTATCTGCCGCCCGGCTGCGTCATGCAGGAACGGTTCTATGGCGCGCCGGAACGCGTTGCCTATCTGAACTATTCCTGTCTAGGGATTCAAGAATGGAAAGGCGATTCGCTTCAGCGACCATACATCGGCGAAGGGTCAACTCAGAAATTAACTATCAAAGGACATGAGGCGCTGTATATTGGCGGGACATGGGTCAAAGTGACAGACGCCCAAGAACCTACTTGGGTGCCGGGATTCGTTCACGAACTCGTCTTGGAGCGAAATGGAATCGTCATTGGTGTCACCACTTATAGTGATGGGATAACCAGAGAACAGCTGATCAAAATCGTCGAGTCCATGCTGTGATTCTGCCCCTTCCTGTCGAGGATGCCTCGCGCGTGCTTGGAAATTTTCCAAGCACGCGCTTTTTTTATTTTGCGGAAGGATGTTAGTATTGCTGCCATGCCTAAACTCGTCCCGAAAATCATTCTCGAAGGCACGCGCCTCACCTTCAAGACCGACATTGCGTTTGCATTGAATGAGCACCCGCGCATCGTCGGACCGCGCAAATACAAATATCATTCGCCGCTCATTTCGGCGGAATGGTGCACGTTCACAAATTATCCGTGGGGTCGCGGACCTATTAACTTTGAACCGTACGAAGAGGCGTTGGCGATGGAAACGTACGCGACGTGGGCGCGGTTGTTCGAATTGAATCGCTATTACTCGTGGATCGGACGATTCAGTAAGAATCGCAGACCGCATTTCACATTTCCACGCGCGCGTATCAATTGCAAACATACGGCAAGGATTACGATTTTCACTGGCTCGAAGGACGTCTCGTGCCGCTCGGTTTTCGCATCGTGTTTATGACGCGCACGCCGGAATCTTTCGCCGCCGCGCGCGCGGAACGCTTGAAGGTTTCGGGCAAACCATCGCAGTACGACGATTTGAACATTTTCGTGCGCGAACAGGAATTGATGACGCGGCTGGTGCGCGATTCGATTCTGCCGACGCTGACGCTGGACATTTCCGACAACGACGTGCCGCGCGCCGTCGAACGCATCGCGGATTGGATGGAGCAAACGGGGGGGCTGTGGATGGAGCGAGGGAGAGAGAGAGAGAGATTGAGTGAGCGAGTGAGCGAGTGATCAGTAATCAGTGATCAGTAATCAGTCATCGGTCTTCAGTGATCAGAAAGTCCGCGATTTGCGATACGCGATACGCGATTTGCGATTTGCGATTTGCGATACGCGATTTGCAACAAAGGAGATAAAGATGCGAATTGGCGAGATTCTGCAGTGGGAAAAAATTTCGGGCGATCCGCTGATGGTTGAAAACACGCGGCTTGTTCCGCAAGCGCGCGTGTTGAGCGTACGTTTTCCATTCGGCGGGTTCGTGTGGAACCGTCCCGTTTCGATCATCATAGAACGCGACGGCAAACGTGAAACAATTGCGGTGCCCGATTTGACGCTCATCAGTCAAATTGCAATGGCAGTCAGTTTGATCCTGCTGCCCATCGTGTTTTTCGTAAATTGGAAAGGAGTCAAGAAATGAGCATTTGGTCCAAGTCCGTGGAGGCGGCGCAACACAATCAAGCCGAAGGGATGCACACCCTCGACAAATTATTTGCCGTGACGCAGCCGGGCGCGGTATACAGCCAACCTGTGCACGCGAATGGTCAAACGGTGATTACGTTGTCCGAAGTGACGGTGGGGATGGGCTTTGGTTATGGCATCGGCGAAGGTGCTCCGCCGACAGAGCAAGAAAATAATCCCGCCGCGTCGGAACAAAATGCGCCCGCGGGCGGCGGTGGTGGCGGCGGAGGCGGCGGCGGTTTTTCGGCGGGGCGTCCCGTCGCAATCGTCACGGTCAATGCGGATGGCGTAACCGTCAAGCCCGTCGTGGACGTGACCAAATTGAGCATTGCGTTCTTTACGACGTTCGGCGCAATGGCGCTCATGTTGGCGCGCATGAGCCGCGCGAGCCGATAAAAAGTTGTCGTAATCTGATATTGCCAACGCAGAGACAATCATTGGATGAACGGGAGGTCACGCCGATGCCTGCGAAAAAAAACTTGCGCGTGCTGCGGGTCGTGTTGGCAAGCGCGGCGGCGCTTCTCTATACCCTCGCGCTCGCTTCCGCCGATGCGGCGCCTGCTGCGCCGTTGGTGAAACGCGCGGACGGCGCGGAACGCCTCTACGCCCCCGCCGCGCCCAAGAGCGCGCAAAATCCGGCGTACGCGCCCGGCGGTCGCAAGGTTCTATTCACATTGTTTTACAAGGGCTATGGCGCCGGGCGCGCGGGCATCTACAAGCTGCCGCTCGCGACGCGGACGCCGGCGCGCGTGCTTGACGAGAGGGGGCATGAGAGCGTCAACTTGCCCGGCGCGGCGTGGAATGCGGCAACCAAACGTCTCACCTTCGCCTCCGACCGCGTGGACACCGATGAGATTTGGACGAGCGCGCCTGACGGCAGCCAGCGCTTTCGCGTCACGCATCACACCTCGAACACGATTTACCTCGAGCCGAGCTTTTCGCCGGATGGTCAGTGGATCGTTTTCGAGGTGGACAAAAATGTGCCTGACCCGCAGCAGGCGGGAAGCATCTGGAAAGTGCGCGCGGACGGCACACAGCTCACGCCGTTGACCGACGGACCCGGCGGCGGCACCGACGACCGCGAACCGAATTGGTCGCCGACGGGCGAGCGCATCGTCTTTCAACGCCGCGCGCAAGGCGCCGACAATTGGTGTCTCTACACGATGGCGCCAGACGGCACCGCCGTTCAGCCGCTCACCACAACCGGCGGTGACACCGATGCCAGCTGGTCGCCCGATGGCAAATGGGTCGTCTACTCCTCCGACGTTGGCGGCTTGCCCGCGCCGAACATCTTTGTCATTTCCGCGCAAGGGGGCGCGCCGCTGCGCGTGACGAACCAAAACACGCAAGAAGACAGCGCGCCTTCGTGGTCGCCCGACGGAAAATCGATTGCCTTTGAATCGCACACGAACAATGACACCGCGCCCGCGTCGTTATGGCGCATCGCAGCGCCCTCCCTGACCTCGCCGACCACGATGCCCGGCGGCATCTGGCGGCCGCTGCTCGCCACCCACTGGCAATAGCAGCTCGACGGCACGGCGGACCAATCATTCAAGAAAAAAGTTTCTTACGGCGCGGCGTTCAGCAGCACTGCCGCTTGATGCGGGGCAAGCATGACCGACGTGACCGCGCTGTAAACGATTTTCCACGCCGCAGGAATTTGTCCATCCGACGGCACGTCACCCCCCCCTTGTGGCGTCGCGCGATAATACGTCGCGCCCAAATTTACATTCCGCGTCGCGTCGGAGGGATTCACCAGCACGCGTCCGTTTTGATATAACCGGCGATACACCTGCGCGTCCGCGTCGTACAACGCGTTGATGGACACGGGGAACGTTTGCATCGGACTGCCCAAATCGAGCGCGTATTCGGGAAACCATTCGGGCGCGAGACCCGTGTCGAGATTGACGTAGGTGCGCGTCCCTTTGACCAGCAAGTACGTGCCGAGAATGAACATGCGCTCGTCCACGTCGTTCGCATTCGGGTACGTTTGCGCAATGACGATTTTGTTGGCGTTGATGAGCGCGAGCGCGCGATTCTGCTGCAAGACCCAATCGTCCTCCGCAAAATAATTTCCCTCGCCCCATTCCGCGTATCCTTCAAACATTACGCCGTCGGTGTTGGAATAATCCGACGGATCGCGCGATGTAATCCACGCGCCCACATTCGGTAGCCACACCCAACGCCCGGCAAACTGCGCGCGAATGAAATCCGTAAACGCGCGCTCCATGTTCGCCCATTTGGTTTCAAATTTTGCATCAATGACGGGCAGACACGGTTTCCACGAGCAGCCGCCAAAATAATTCGGGACACTGTAACTATCGGCAAACACACCGTCGTTCTCGTTGTTCTGCAATTGCTTGATGACTTGATTCGACCACCACGCGCGCCAACTCGCATTTTTCAAATTCATCAAATAATGTCCGTACGCGCAATTGAATACCCGCTGACGATTGCGATGGGCGAACCATTCCTCTTGCACTTGCTTTGGGCGCGGGTACTCGCGCACCCATTTATCGCCGTTGACGATGTAGATGTAGTTCGTCGTGGCATTGCAGTTCCCGTCCGGGCTGCTGTGCCCCAACGCTTGACCGAGCCGGTAATGGAGCACGAGAAAATTCGGATTGTATTGACGCAGATGCCGCGTGTCGCTCACGATCAGTTTTTGCGAACCGACATACTGCGCGGCGGCAAGTGCAAATTGCGCTTCGCTCATGTCCCACGTTGCAAGTTGATCGTTGAAAACGAAAATGCCGTCGGTCGTATCGGGAAACGAACGCGCGGCGGGCGCACTCATTGCCGCGTGCGGCATGGATGCGGCGATCAAAACCATTGCGATGAGCGCGAGCAAAACAAGAATGCGTGAATGCATGTCACACCTCCGCGTCCAGTGTAGCAAGTCCCCGCACGCGCAGAAATAGGACAAGAGTCAATGGCATTCGCCCCGCCCGCTGTCGCCAAACAACGCGCCCGTGACCGCGATGAATTCCCAATCGTAACTCGTCGCGCGCAGCGTCAATTTCAAAACGCCGAACCGTCCCGCGCGGCGCGCCTCGCTGTTCGGTTTGATTTCGCCAAAAGCGTACGGCACTCCCCCACCCGTGCCGACGACGAATTCGCGAATGCCGCGCGCCGCGTCTGCTTTGCCGTTGGGGTCTTGGGGTGCAAAGCGTTCGTAATCGTGATCGTGTCCGTTCAAAATCACGTCGGCATTGTTTTCATACAACACCTGCCAGAACACGCGCGTTTTTTCGCCGCCTCCGTCGCGCCCGTGCGGTCCCGAACTAAACAGCGGGCGATGAAACATTGCCAACGCGCATTGCGTCGGGTGCTGCGCCAAATCGTCGCGCAGCCACTGCACCTGCGCGGAATTTTCTCCCGTATCCATCTCGCTGTTTAACGCGATGATGCGCCACGCGCCAACGTCGTACGCGTAATACCCTTTTTTCGGATCGCCTGCGCGTGCGCCAAAATAATCGTAATAGCCCTTCGCGCCGCCGGTGTTGTAATCGTGATTACCGGGAACGGGATACGTGCGCGCCTTGTGCCGTCCCCACGTAGGTTCGTAACATTTTTGAAATTGTTCGGGTGAACCGTTCGGATATACATTGTCGCCGAGCGTGAACACAATGCCCTCAAGGTTGTCCAACAAGCGCGCGGTCGCTTCATCGCCTTGCGCGTCGCACACGGCAATGTCCCCCGCACCGACGAGAATGGGATCGGTTGGTCGGTTAGTCGGGATGTCGGGTGGTCGGATGGTTGGGAGGTCGGTTAGTCGGTTAGTCGGATGGCCGGATGGCCGGGAAATCGGCAGATTGGTCGCGGTCGGCGCGGTGGGGCTAGCCAAAGTAGGGACGGAAGACGGCGTAATGGTGGGTTGCGGCGGTTGTGTGGTGCAGCCAAACAAGAACAAGAGGCACAAGACACAAAACGGTTTCATGCACCCAGTATAAACAACTCAGGTCAGGGCGCAAAAGACGCGAAGGTTTCTGGTCTGTCTGATACTGTGCTAACATAGTTCGGCTGTGAAACGCGTTTTGAAATTTGCTCCGTATCTGGTTTTGCTGCTCGGGTTTGCACTCCGCCTCTATCGTCTCGGCGCAAACAGTTTGTGGTACGACGAAACGGTGAGTTTGCTCCTCGCCCGCGCCGAGATTCCCGAACTGATACGTCACACGGCGGGCGATATTCACCCCCCCCTTTATTATTTGCTCTTGCGCTTTTGGGTCCAACTCGCGGGATGGTGGGAATTTTCCGCGGCGTTCCTCTCGCTGTGGGTTGGCGTGTTACTGATCGCGTTGGTGTATCGCGTGACGCGCGTTTGGACCTCACCCCCGACCCCTCTCCTAAAAAGAGAGGGGAGTTGGATTGCATTGCTCGCCGCACTTTTTGTTGCGATCTCGCCGTACAATGTATGGTATTCGCAAGAAGTGCGCATGTACACCGTCGGTGCAACGTTGGGTTTGCTGTCCGTCTATTTTTTGCGCCGCATGTTGGCGCAATCGAAAATTTTCTCGCGCGATTTTTTCGCGTACGCGATTTTTACCGGGCTGGGTTTTTACACGCTCTATTATTTTGTGTTTCTGATGGTGTTCGAATGGCTGTGGGCGGCATATCGCGGATGGCGTGTGGCAGATGGCAGATGGCGAATCGCAAATCGCAAACTGATCACTGATCACCGATTACTGATCACTGATCACTGGTCACTGATTACTGATCACCGATTACTGATTACTTTCTTGCTCTCCCAACTCACGCTCGTCCTGCTCTATCTCCCCTGGCTGCCCATCGCATTTCGTCAGGCGACCGATCCGCCCGTGCCGCCATGGCGTGAATTTGTTGCGCTCCCGCGCATACTCTTGGAAACATTCAGCGCGCTTGCGTTTGGACAAGCGGTGGACGTAAATGTTTTTGGATTTGTCGCGCTGCTGCTTTTTATTCCAATGGGCGCGTTGGTGTGGCGCGAATGGAAATCGAAATTCGAAATTCGAAATTCGAAATTAGAAACTAGAAATTCCAGATTCGAACATCAGCCATCGTCTCTGTTTCTACTTGGTTATTTTCTGATGCCACTTGCCGCGATTTATCTGTTTTCATTGTGGAAACCGTTGTATCACGTGCGCTACATGTTCACGTATTCGCCCGCGTTTTACATTCTCGCCGCGTACGCGTTGTATATCACCGCACGCGGTTTGAGCGCCTGGGGGCAGGTACGCCGCGACGCAATCCCTAAATTAATCACCGCGTTCGCCGCACTGCTCGGCATCGCATTCCTCGCGCTGACGGGCTATTCGCTTTACAATTTTTGGCACAACCCGCAGTATGCGAAAGACGATTTGCGCGGCGCGGTCAACTACCTCGCCGAGCATTGGCGTCCGGGCGATGTGATTTTGGTGAATGCGGGGTACGCGTATCCCGCGCTCGAATACTATTTTCCCGAAACCCTAACGCGCGAACGACTATCGCACTATCGCACTATCGAAACTATCGCACCGTTGATTTTGCAGACGGGTTCGATTGATGGCGCGCCAAATCTTGGCTGGGGCGACCCGCAATCCGATTTTTACGCGACGACGGCAGAGGAAACGCGCGCCGCGCTCGACCGCGTCTTTGCCAATGCGCCGCGCGTGTGGATGCTGCGGATTTACGATACGGTCGTTGACCCTGACGGTGTGATTCGCGATTATTTTAATACGCACGCGATTCTCTTGGACGACCAATCTTTTGGCGGCGAATCCCAAACGCGCGTGCAGGGCTTTATCACCAAGCCGACGCGTGAACTGCCGCCCAACGCAACGCGCAGCAACAGGAATTTGGGCGACCGCGTCGAATTGCTGGGCTATGAAACGGGCGCACGCGAAGTGGCGCGCGGACAGTTTTTTGACGCGGTGCTGTATTGGAAATTATTGCAGACGGTCAATTACAATTATCAGGTTTCGCTGCAACTGCTGAACGCGAACGGCGAAAATATCGCGCAAGTGGACGAAACCCCGCTGAGTGATGTACTGCCGATGACGCGTTGGGAAATTGCGTCCAAGAAGGGCGCGGACGCATTGTATCGTGAGCCGCTGCGTCTGAAAATTCCACCGACACTTGCGCCGGGGGAATATCATGCCATCGCGAAATTGTACAACCCGCGCACGTTGGAGGTATTGGGCGATGTGGTGGACTTGGGCATCCTGACCGTGCGCTAACCTTCGCAAAGGGCGCTCTGATGAAATTCAAAAATTGCCACTTGCGTAAAAGCCAAAATAGATACAAAATAGGGCATCAACACACCACCTCACTTTTTTCGCACATCGCAGCCGCAGCGTCGTCAAAAGTACGTATTTCAACAAGGAGGCAAGTATGAGGTATCTCAAACTGGCGGCAATCCTTTTCGCTCTGATTGCCCTTGGTTTGGCAGTACGTCCCGCGAATGCGGCAAGCAGTTCTTGTTTGGTATCGCCGGACACGAGTGCGCCGGTTGGTACCACGTTCTGGATCGCATGTGATGGTTACGCGCCGAATGTTCTTACCAACGTCTATGCAGTTGAACCCGACGGGCGCGCGTCCGGGATCAACATCTATGGCTTTTTCCCCACGACGGTCAAAGCCGATGAGAACGGTATTGCGACGTTCTATTTCGTCACCGAGTATCCGGGCTTTTACAGCGTCCCAATCGGCAACTATACGTTTGTGATTCATGCGCTTGGTCTCGGCAATACCGTGATCAACGAGCACAAAATCAACATCGAGGTGCAATCGCGCGCCGAAAACAATTCGACCGCCTGGCTCTATGCCTCTGTAGATGACTATGTGGTCACGTTCTGGGGCGGCGGCTTCAACGCATGGGAACAAGCAAACGTGTGGGTCACGCAGCCGGACGGCTCGAAATGCAGCGGTCTCGGCATTGATCAACTTTCCCTCGGCGCGTTGGGCGCGGCTTCTTCTTCGCTGTGGGTCGGACCGGAAACGGTTAAAGCGGATGCGGACGGCAATATCGCCTTTACGATCGTCTTTGGATCGAGCGCCTGTATCGGCGAATACATGGTAACCGTACGTTCACCCAGCAGCGGACTTGCCGGGGAGGCGGGTTTCGCGATTAGTGGTCTGAGCGTGACCGAAGCCGGAGGCGCGTGGATCATGGTGTCCCCGGACAGCGTGCCGATTTATGGCTCGTTCTTTGCGATCTTGGGGTATGGCTATCCCGCCAACACGGTCGTCAACTGCTGGCTCACGCGCCCCGATGGTCGCGTGCTCAGCTTCTTGAACCAAAATGTCACGACGGATGGGAGCGGCTCGTTCGCGACAGGCGCATCTTTGGACGATTTCCCGCCGTATACCTCCAGTGAACCGGGCACATGGCATGCAACATGTGCTACGCCGGATCGCAGCTATCTGGCGATCACTTCGTTCACGGGATACGGGCTTGCGACGGATCCGTAAGTTTGCGCACCACAGTACGTCAACGCGGGATGGTCAAGACCGTCCCGCGTTTTTTTTCTTGACGCTCCTCCAAATCCGCGCTATACTCTTTGCCGTTGGTGTGAGCAACATCTTGACAAAAGCGGGGCGTAGCGCAGTCCGGTAGCGCGCTTGGTTTGGGACCAAGAAGTCGGAGGTTCGAATCCTCTCGCCCCGACTACAGAGAGTGATGAGGAACGAGTGCTGAGGAATGAGTGGCAAACGGTGAGCCATGCCGCGGAAAATCGAGACGGAGCAGGATAGAGAAAAAGCGCGCGAATATGGGCGTTGGTGGTACCGTCAAAATGCAGCACGCGTCAAAGCGCGCAAAGAGAGTCGGCGAGACGAAATCCAGCAGTGGTTCTTCGAATACAAGTCCATCTTGAAATGTCAGCAGTGCGGTGAGAACGATCCTGCTACGCTCGATTTTCACCACCGCGACCCAAAGGCCAAAGACCTCTCGCTCGCGCAGGCAGTACATCACGGTTGGAGCATCGAACGTATTTTGCAAGAAACACGAAAGTGCGACGTTCTTTGCGCAAATTGTCATGCACGACTACACTCACCACATCACAAATAGATTGTTGCAAGATCACATGCGGGAGTAATTCAGTGGTAGAATGCATCCCTTCCAAGGATGACGCCGCGAGTTCGAATCTCGTCTCCCGCTCTTTTTTTGGTGGAAACAAGACGTTGTGGCAGCTGCAAAAGTTTCAAGCCGATTGACGAATTTAGTTTTCGCAATCGGCTTCTCTATATTCGTCACACTACTTGTAGAGACTGCAATCGAAAATTCAAACGCGCATTTTATGAGCGCAATCTTGAAGATTACAAAAAGAAATCGGCGCGGCAAAAATTAGAATCTATCCAACGGAATCGCGAGCGCGTCCATAGTTATTTGAGTACGCATCCTTGCGTAGATTGCGGTGAGACGGATCCGATTGTCCTTCAGTTCGATCACATCAAGGACAAGGCACGCGGGATTTCGCAACTCGTCCTCGATGGCGTAGCATGGGAAAAGATTGAATGCGAAATTGCTAAATGCCAAATCCGCTGTGCGAATTGTCATCGCAAGAAAACGGCGCGTGAAAGAGATTGGTACAAAAGATTGGGCCTGTAGCTCAAAGGTCAGAGCAGCGCCCTCATCAAATTTGGTGCGCTGTGCGAGAAATCGTACGGATGAATGCAGTCAAATTCGGGGAAACCGTGTCAGGCAATCCCGAGCCAAGCGATGATGAAACTCAATTTTTCATCGAAGGTGTAGAGACTAGATGGCTGCCACCTAAAACGGGAGCACCGTGATGGTGAAGGGATAGTCCGGGGAGTTGGGAAACCAACACAAACCTGAAGGCGTTGGTTGCAGGTTCGACCCCTGCCGGGCCCACAAGAACGGAGAATGACTCATAGTCATCCTCCGTTTTTTATGAATTGTGTTTCAATGTTTGGGTAGCCGCTTGAGCAAATTTCTCATGCTGAGACGCAGGTCATGAATTTCTGCGTGGCAATTTGCACAAAGCAGCATACATTGGTCCACACGCTCTCACCCCAAGTTACGCAACTCATCCAAACACGGTAAAAACCCGCACAAAAATTTCATTGCGTTTGACATTGTGCCAACTCCGCGTACATTCGATACACGAGGTAAGACGATGATCGAAATTACGATTCAGGTACCGGAACTGCTCGCGGAACGGCTTGAACAAGCGCGCACGCGGTTGCCCGAAGTGTTGGCATTGGGTTTGCAAGAACTCTCCCCGCTGCCAGCCCAAGTGTATCGCTACATCTTGGAATTTCTGGCGAGCGACCCCACGCGTGATGAAATTCTCCAATTCGGACCCACGACCGAGATGCGTACGCGTGCGAACATGCTGTTGGACAAAGAACGTTCCGCCGGATTGACCACCGCAGAAGCGCAGGAGCTCGACGAATACGTTCGGATCGACCATCTCGTGACGATGCTCAAAGCGCGCACATTACCTTACGCGCAATCGGTATCATAATGCCTGCCCTCATTCCCAACCCGCTGCGTCAAGCCATCATCGAACGCGCGCAGCATCGCTGCGAGTATTGTCACAAACCCCAAATCGGTTTTTATCCCCATGAAGTGGATCATGTGATCGCAGTCAAACACGGCGGCGCAACAACGCTTGAAAATTTGGCTTTTGCCTGTTTTCAATGCAATCGCTACAAAGGCAGCGACCTCGCCTCGATTGATCCGCAAACCAATTTGATTACACCGCTTCTTAATCCGCGCAGGCAACGTTGGCACACGCACTTTCGCATGGAGGACGCGCGCATTATTCCCCTAACGCCAGAGGCGCGAGCCACTGTCGCGCTGCTTCAGCTCAACGATTCAACACGCATTCAGGAACGCCGCGTACTGCAAGTACAGGATTGAGGTTAACCGTTGTCCACAACCCCACCGCAATCCCGTCGCGTTGTTCAACCCCTTCGCCAATTCCCCTCCGCTCGCGGCGGATGCGAATGAACTTCACTCGCATCCGCCGCGAGCGGGGAAAAGTGATTTTGGCGAAGGTATTGATTCAGGCGTTTCAACAACTCGATTTGAAAAGTTCAACGAGTCCACGTATGGATTGCGTAAACGAATGGCGCGCACTGGTCAGCGCACGCGAGTTAGAGTATTATTGGATGCGTGGCAAGACGCAAACGACGCTCGACGCGCCAAGCACCTCCGGCATCGTCCGGCGGCGGACCGAGCCGGCTTTCCATTTTGATTCTCGCGCTGGTCGCCGTGTCCTTGCTGTTGGGCGCGTTCGGTTTTTATTTTCAAGCGCAGACCGAGGAACTCGCGCACCAAGTCGTCTCAACTGCGTTCGACGCAGGTTTTGGCGCACAGCCGACGCTCGACATTCCGACGGGCATTCCGCCCACGCCGAAATTTGCATTCGTTCCGCCGGAAGAAAGCGAAGACATCAACCTCCTCAAGCAGCCGACGATTCCCGCCGGTACAGACGTTCCGCGTAGAGACGTTCCGGCGGAACGTCTCTACGCGGAACGTCTCTACGCGGAACGTCTCCCCACCGCCTCCGGCAAACTCGACCAGACGCTCAATGTGTTACTGCTCGGCAGTGACCAACGTCCGGGCGAACCGGTGTGGCGCACCGACGTGATCATGATCGCGTTCCTCGATACGACGAACGGGCGCGCCGCCGTTCTGAGCTTGCCGCGCGACTTGTACGTCAACATTCCGACGCGCGGGTGGGATCGCATCAACATTACCGATTTCTGGGGCGAGTACACGAAATATCCGGACGGCGGTCCCGGACTCTTGAAACGCGTCATCGCCGAGAATTTCGACATTCGCATTGACAAACACGCGCGTGTCAATTTCGACGGCTTTACCAAAATTGTGGACACGCTCGGCGGGATTGACGTGAACGTGCCGTGCCCGCTCGAAGATGATTTTGTTGACGCGACATCGCCGACGGGCTTTCGCCATTTTCAGGTCAATGCCGGGATGCAGCACATGGACGGCGCGACCGCGCTCTTGTTTGTGCGCCAACGCCACGGCAGCGGCGATATTTCGCGCGCGCAGCGCCAACAGCGCGTCGTCTTTGCCCTGCGCGAAAAAGTCTTGTCGCCGGACATTCTCCCCAAAGTTCCGCAGTTGTACGACCAATTGCAGGATGCGGTGCAAACCGATTTCGGGACGATTGACTTGCCGCGCCTCGTCCAAATCGGCGCCAATGTCAAACCGGGCAACCTGCGCGGGCGCGTAGTGGACGAAACGATGTGGCATTTTTGGATGACGCCCGACGGCAAATCGGTATTGGTGTTTGACAAAGAGCGGGTGCGCGCGGCGGTGGACGACCTGTTCAACGCGCCGCCGATTGAAGAGGGCAAGGTAGTATGTCAGTGAATTTATGATATGTGTTACAATTCTGTCGAATGGAACCAAAAAATTTTGTATTGGAATTGGACCCGATTGACTGGCAACAATTGGAACTGTTGGCGCGAGTCTCGCCCGCGCAGCGATTGTTGACGATGATGGCAGCCAGTGAGTTTGCATTGGCAGGATTGCGCGGCGCGTTTCGGCGACGTTATCCTGAACTCTTGCCAAACGAATTGAATATGCGGGTCCTAGAGCAGATTCCGAGTTGATTGGTGGTATCCGCGTAGGGGCGACGGCTTGTCCTCGCCCATTCCGGTTGGGCAACCACGAGGGATTGCCCCTACAACCCACATACGAATGTGGAATCCGCTCTAGGATATGTTACGCCGCTGCGTCTGCCTCTCGAAAAATGAGCCTGATTACATTCTATATAGCGGACGATACATGTCCGCCATTTTTTTATTTGATCAAAATTTGAATCCCCCACAGCGCCGCCATACCTACCCCAATCGTCGCCCACACATTTTTCGTGCGCCACGCGACGAGGACGGCGAGCAGGGCTGCAATGATCCGCGCGTTGAATGGCGAGGCGACCAGCGCGTTGTTTTGAATCACAATTTCAGGCAGCGTAATGGCGGACAAGACGGCGACGGGCACGAACGTCAACGCGCGCGTGAACCAGTCCGGCATCGCGACGCGCTCGTGCAGCGCGATAAACGACAACCGAATTAGAAACGTGACGACACCACACGCGATGATCGTCAACCACAAATTCCAGGTCGCTTCCATAAGCTCGAAACCGGGTACTGGACATGGCGCGCCAACAAAAACGCCCTACCTTGTTCCGGTAAGGCGTTGCGCTGACGGTGTGCCCGTCTCATTTTCCGCGTTAAATGCTACGCTTCGTTTACGATCAACGCAGTCACCATCCCGAACATGCCGTGCGGGGATTCCGCATGGGTGAGGATATGACAGTGGAACGCCCACACGCCGGGCTCGTCGGCGACAATGATGACATCATAACGTTCGCCGGGCGCAATGTTGAGCACGTCGGCTTTGTACGGGTGCTCGAGCGGGAATCCGTCTTTATGCGTGACAGACATGTAATAACCGTGCGAGTGCATCGGGTGAATCTGCAAACCCTCGTTCATGAAACGAACACGAATCTTTTCACCTTTTTTCGCCACAATCGCGCCGGTTGCGGGGAAGCTTTTTCCGTTCAAGGTGAGCCCGACGTTAAATATGCACTCGCCAAAAACCCGTTTTCGAGAGCCAGGTGCGCTCTGCGAAAACGGGTTTTGGGGTACGATGCTTGTTGATGGGCGAAAGTATCGCCTTGAAAATGGATTATGTCTTGCCGTTCGTGTTGTGCGCCGCTTGATGCAGCTGCTGCACGAGTTGGTACGATTCGATGCCTTTGTTGAGGATGAAACGCACCCCCAATTTTCCCAGTTCGATTTTTTGGGCGGTGTCGGTAAAGGCAGTGAGAACGACGATGGTGGTGTCGGGAACTTGGGTGCGCAACTGCCGAATGGCATCCAAACCCATCCCGTCGCCCATCATGGGATCGATGAGAACAATTTGAGGGTGGGTGGCTGTGACGCACGCAACGGTCGCCGCGCTATTATCGGTGAGACCTACGACGGAAAAATCAGCTTCGCGGCTCAGTCGCGCTAGGATCTGTGTGCGGACTTGGAGATGATCGTCGGCGATGACAATGGGAATGCGTTTCATCGTTGACGAGTATAGAGGAAAGGACTCGGCGGCTTAAGGGGCAAATGTCCCACAATGCAAAGGACAATCCGTGAAAAAAAATTCGTCCACTCACAAGGGCAGTTTCGAGTCGCCGACCGGAATCCGCAAGCTGATACGCGTGCCAATCGTTTCACCGGGTTCAATCTGAATTTGTCCACCGGCGGAACGCGCGCGTTCCTGCATATTGCGCAAGCCATTGCCGCCCAAGCCATCCCGACGCCCCTCCTCTATACCGATCCCATTATCTTGAACAACGAGCACTACTGCGTTCGCATCCCGAATCAGGTCAAGCTCCACCGCGCTGGCGCGCGCATGTTTCCGTACGTTGCTCAGGGCTTCTTGCGCCACGTGCAAGATTTCCACCGTCTGTTCCGGCGACAAGAGCTGCGGCTCGAGGTTGTCCGCCGTCAAGCTCACGTCCAAAAACGTGTTGGCGCGCAAATCCAAAACCAATTCTTCCAGTCCCCGCCGCAAGTCCCGACCCTGAAAACGCTGCGGGCGCAAATCCAAAATATAATTGCGGATATCGCGGATGACCTCATTTAATCCCAAAATCGCTTGGTGCACGCGCGTCATGGCGACCGGTGGTTCTTCGGCGATGCGCGTTTCCGTATCTTCGAGCATCAAGCCAATGGCGTAAATGGATTGAATGATACCGTCGTGCAAATCCATGCCAAAGCGTTCGCGTTCTTGCAAGACCGCGAGCTGCTGTTTTTGACGATACAGCTGCGCGTTCTCGATGGCAATCGCCGCCTGTGCAGCAAACATTTCCAACACCTCTTGATCCTGCGAGGAAAAGACGGCAATCGCATCGTCGCTCGCCAGTTTGTCCGCCATATACAAATCGCCGATGACGCGCCCTTTGAATTTAATCGGCACGCCGAGCAGCGACTGCATCGGCGGATGGTTGGGCGGAAAACCGACCGAGTGTTCATCCGCCGTGATGTCGGAAATGCGAATCGGTTTGCCTTCGCGAATGAGCACGCCGAGCAGCCCATGTCCGCGCGGCGGTGCGCCGATGTGCGCACGCTCTTCCGCCGAGAGCCCGGAGGTAATGAATTGCTCGATGAACTGCCCATCGTGTCCCAACACACCCAACGCGCCGTAGCGTGCGCCCACCAATTCGCGCGCCAAATCCACCACCTTTTGCAGCACCACATTCAAATCGAGCTCGGTCGTTAGCGCGATGGTGGCGTTGTGCAGCGCGGCGAGTTGCAGCGAACGGCGGCGAATTTCGGCTTCGTGCACCTCGACGATGCGAAAAATCCAAAAGGAAAACAGCGTTGCGCCGAGTCCGATCACCGTCAACGCAAACAGGTCGCCTTCCAACGACGCCTGCTCTGGAAACAAGACGGAACGCAGTACGAGGACGCCGCCCCAAAAAACAATGGGCAGCACAATGGCAAGCCAGCGCAGCGCGCGCGTACTGAGAACAAGAAATGGATTCATGTTATAATCGCGTCATCAACACAATAGCGCAAGTGTTCAGCAACAGGCACAATTATAAACGATTTTTTCCGGTTCACGGCGGACCGGTATCCCCAACCCGACGAGGGGCTTTATGAGCAAAAGTTTGCGAATTGTTTTGGTGGACGACCATGAAGTCGTTCGCCTCGGGCTTAAAGCCCTCCTGGCGCGCAACTCTCAATTTCAAGTGGTCGCCGAAGCGAGCAACGCCAGCGACGCGCTGGACCGCGTGGCGCGGTACAAACCGGACGTGGTGGTGATGGATATTCGCCTGCCCGGCAAAAACGGGATTGAAGCGACACGCGAAATCGTCCAGCACCATCCCGGCACCAAAGTCATCATGCTCACTTCGTACGCCGAAGACGAATTGCTGTTCGAAGCCATTGCGGCGGGCGCGTCAGGCTATGTCTTGAAGCAAATTGGGAGCAACGAACTCGTCACTGCGCTGGAAAAAATCGGGCGCGGCGAATCCCTGGTGGACCCGGCGCTGATGCAAAAAGTTTTCGCGCGCGTCCGCGAAGCCTCGCGCAAAGCCGAAGATGAAGCGTTCGCGACGTTGAGCGATCAAGAGTTGAAAATTCTCGCGCTCGTCGCCAAAGGCAGGACGAACAAAGAAATCGCCGACGCGGTTTTCCTCAGCGAAAAAACGGTGCGCAATTACGTGAGTTCCATTTTGAGCAAGCTCGATCTTTCGACCCGCGCCGAAGCCGCCGCCTACGCCGTCGAACATCGAGTGCAAGATCATTTACCGACGGATTGAGACACGCAAAAAACGGGCGACGCATGTCGCCCGTTTTTTTGTGTCGCGCGATGATTGTATCAGTGTCCGCAAGTTCATTGGCGTATCTCGACGGGTCGAGGTTGCAGGGTTCGATTCACAGGTCGGAGTAGGTAACCAACTTTCCATGGGGTGCCCAACCATGCGAGCAACCAGCGGTCGAGACCATAATATCCGGCGGTCTTCCAGGCAAGCACGAATCGTCCCAATTTCCCTCTACGGTCAACACTCCCGCCGCGCCTTTGGCAACGCGCCACAAGGCGTGATCCACGAGTGTATAATTTCCGGGTTCGTCCAATTTGAATTCAAATGTCGCCACCGAACCCGGCGGCACGTACCAGGTCTCTTCGTTCTCGACCGGCGTTTTGGGGGAACCGGTATATACACGGTCAAAGATTTCGCCAATGATGTGAAAATTCGAGCCGACATTCGGACCACCGTTGCCGAAAAAGAGACGCACCGTTTCACCGACCTTGGCGTGCAGCGGGTATAATTTTGTGAGCGCATCGGCGCGTCCGTTCATGGTAAAGTATTCGGGCTGTTCGGCAAGCGCCTTGTCAAAGGAGAATTCTTGATTGCCCTTGTCGCCGAATTTGCCGGTGGTGTACCATTCGCCTTGCATCACGTAGAATTCGCGGTCAACTTGAGGCAGCCCGCCTTTTGGTTCGACCACAATCGCGCCGTACATGCCCTGCGCGATGTGATGAAACGGCGGCGCATACGCGCAATGGTATACGTATGCGCCGGGATTGAGCGCCTGGAACGTAAACGTTTTGGATTCGCCGGGCGCGACATTCGTCACCGCCGCGCCGCCGCCGGGACCATTGACCGCGTGCAAATCTATATTGTGCGGCGTGGTGTTGGTGCTCGGATTGGTGAGTGTCAATTTCACAGTATCGCCTTCCATCACGCGAATCATCGGCCCGGGCACTGTGCCGTCAAACGTCCAAAAACTGTACGAGGTTCCATCCGCCATTTCGGCAACCGCTTCTTTGAGCGTCAGAGTCACTTCTACGGTCGTAGGTTCTGTGCGTGTAATCGGCGGCGGCACCTTTGCCGGATCGCGCGCGACATTCGGCTGATCCAACTTGGCTTCCGGTTGCAGCGGTTGAGTCCCAATTCGATTCACGGCGACCTGCACGCTTTCGGTCATGGGCATGTCTGCGGCGGCGGCATCGGGAGTTCCTTTGGGATTGGCGCCGGTGGATACATTTCCCGAAACTTGCGAATTTGGCAGCGGTGGGGCAGCGCACGCGGCAGCCCAAACACCGACGATGGAAACCGCCGCAATGATCAGTAACTTGATTCTCATTTCCTTTGCCTCTCTTGCTTGCATCAGTTTAATTCCACAAAACTGTACGGCAAAAAGCGACAAAAGGATGTGACCAAAGTCACAACTTGGCAATTTTAACGAAAAAATAATTTCAAGCACAACGTACAGGAATCACAAAATGGAGTCGGAAAACACGACGCGCCAGGCAATTTGGAAGCGGCGCATTCACGAACCATTCATTACTGCCGCGTTAGCCGTCGCTCTGACGGCGGGCTTTGGCTATGGCGCGATTTTGGTCGCGTCGCTGGCGTTCGGCGTCATGCCGGGTTCGTGGTACAGCGCGCTGGTGCAAGCGCACGGGCACGCGCAATTGTTCGGTTGGCTCGGCTTGGCCGTTTTGGGCATGGGCTTGTTCTTTATGCCAAGACTGCGCGGCGTTTCCTTGCAATCAAGCCAGCGGTTACCGTACGCCTTTGCTTTGCTCGTGAGCGGAATCGTTTTGCGCGTCGCAGCGCAACCTCTGGCAGGATGGTTTGCCGCGAGCGCATTTGCGGGCGTACCGCGCGCGGCAATGCTCGGCGCGGCATTTTTGGAAGCGGCAGGACTGGTCTGTATTGCGTGGATGCTCATGGCAACGGCGCGCGCGGCAAAACCATTGAAGCGCGACGCGCCCGCGTATCCCGTCGAACCGTTCGCACGCATCGGATTCGTCTGTCTCGCGCTTGCATTTTTTTTGAATTTGTTGGGAACTTGGAATGCGTTCACCGAATCGCGCAACGTCATCGCCGCGCGTTACGACCAACTCGCGATTACGCTGATGCTGTACGGGGTAGCGATTCCAATGGCGATTGTATTTTCGCTGCGCAATCTGCCGTTGTTCTTGCGGCTCGCGTTACCGCCGCGCAACGGCTGGCGCAAGCTCGCCGCGTTTTACGCGTTCGCCCTGGCGCTGCGCGCGCTGCCTTTTCTCGTGGCCATTGCGGACGATGGGCTGGTGTTTACGGGACGCGTCTTGAGCGCGAATTACATCCTCGTGTTGACGGTGGATGCCCTTGCCGTCCTCGGCGTCATTCTGTTGAACGCGTGCATTCTTATTTTCTTGTGGCGATTGGATTTGGTGCGGCGCCGTCCGCCGTGGACGGTTGACCGCGCGCCGGACACGCGACCGGATTTGGAGTATCTGCGGAAACCCACGCGCGCGCATTTTCCTGACTATGGCGAGTACGGCCGATTCGAGTGGTTGATTTATTCCGCGTTCGCGTGGCTCGTCGTCGCGGTCATTCTGGATGTGCTGCGCGCGCTGCCAGGGGTGAATGAAAGCATCCCCATTCCACAAGATGCCGCGCGTCACGCCTTGATGGCGGGGTTCATCACGTTGTTGATTTGCGGCATGTCAGTGCGGATGGCGCCGGGCTTTAGCGGCAAGCGCGGTGTGACGCATCCCGATTTGGTTACGTGGCTGTTTGGCTTGGGCAACCTCGCCGCGTTCTTGCGCGTCGCGCCCGCGTTTTTTCCGCAATCGGAATTTGCGTTGATGCTGTGGGGAGTGTCAGGATTTATCGGCTGGTGCGCGGTGTTGGTGCTGGCGCTGATTTTGTGGAGGACGTTTCGTTGAGTCATGCGATTCGCAAATCAATTTTGATGCAGCGCAGAATTTCGTAGCCGAGCTTTACCGGTCTCTCTCTGCGAGTCATGCGACACCACCCGAAAACCGTTATTGTCGTTCCAATTATCGGGTGTATTCCTGTTACGCCTACCACAGCGGATGTTGCGCGTCCCACATTTCCTTACCCATGTAAAGTCTTTAGCCATCCACCCAACAATCTGCCCAGCTCTGTCATTTGTTTCGCCGCGTGTTCGTACTGTCCGCCGTTGACCAATTTCAAATCGAGACACATCCGCAGATGCGTGCGTAACTTGTCGAGTTCCGCGTCCGCGTCCAACAGTCGCGCGCGCGGCGCGGCTTGATGGGTCGCTTCAATCAGCAACCCCTGAAAGCGCAGTGCGTCCTGCTGCAATGCAGCTGCCAGCACAAACCGCTGCTGCCGCGGAAACTTGAGCGTCAGCGGAATCAGCCACGCGACGAAATCATACGTCTTGGAAAAAATAGGGGATTGATTCATGCGACCGTTTTAGGACGCGGAATAACCTTCCGCGACAACACCGCGCGCCTTAAGCCATACGTATCGCCGTGCTGCGCGTGCGCGAGCCAGCTCTTCACGGACAGGTCAACGCGTTCGAGTGTAATTTCACCGTCTGCCAACTGCGCGCACAATTTGTTCAGACGCCGTTGAAACGCGACGCCATTGCGCCGTTTGAGCAGCCGATGCGTCGGATACACGCGCCAACCGAGAAATGGAATCCCCGTGCGCGTCGGAAAGACCATCGCCTCATTTTCATGAAAATGTTGACGCAGCGTCGCGGCAAATTCAATCGCTCGTTTGCGCCATGGGTGCAAAGTCGGCTTGTCGGGCGCAAAAAGCAGCAAGTCGTCCACATAGCGCACATAGCCGTGACATTTCAACTCGCGTTTGATGAATTGGTCGAGCGGATTCAAATACACATTCGCCCAAAACTGCGAGGTGAGATTTCCAATGGGTAGTCCACGCGGGCGTAATGCCGCGAATAAATCATCGCCCGGAAAATAATACGGCGGCGCTTCGGAAGAATTTACACCCGCGCCGCCGTGCAAGATTTGGTCAATCAGCCACATCGTCTCGGGGTCGGCAATCACGTGCGCCAACTGCGCGCGCAAAATCGCCAGGTCAATCGTCGGAAAAAAATGTTCCAAATCCATCTTGAGCACATACGGATACTGGCGCGCAAACTGCTGCGCGCGGTTCAACGCGGCGTGCGTACCTTTCCCAACGCGGCAGGCATACGAATCATTCGCCAAACTACGGCTTGGCATAAAACGCCGCTCGAACAGCGGCTCGATAATCTGGCATAAGGCGTGATGCACCACGCGGTCGCGAAACGGCGCGGCGGAAATCAAACGCGGCTTGGGGTCATAAATGCGAAACGAGAAATAGCGTCCGGGTTGATACGTTTTGGTTTCCAATTCTTCCTGCAAACGCGTCAGGTTTTCTTCCAATTCGTATTCAAAACGCGCCACATCCGCATGACTGCGCTTGCCGCGCGCCGCACCTTTGAACGCGTTGTACAAATTATCAAATGCGGTGACTTGCGGGTACAAATGTTTGTGTGTTTTCATGTATGTAGGGGCGCACCCTTGTGGTCGCCCAATGCTTGTGGTCGCCCAATGCGTGGTCATCCAACCCAGCGGGCAAGCACAAGGCATTGCCTTGCGGGTACAAATGTTTGTGTGTTTTCATGTATGTAGGGGCGCACCCTTGTGGTCGCCCAATGCGTGGTCATCCAACCCAGCGGGCAAGCACAAGGCATTGCCTTGCGGGTACAAATGTTTGTGTGTTTTCATGTATGTAGGGGCGCACCCTTGTGGTCGCCCAATGCGTGGT
>JACQWQ010000002.1 GCA_016209205.1 Chloroflexota bacterium | reverse complement strand
CACGCGCTCGCGTGTCGCGGTGTCGTGGAAAAACGCGTCTACGCGATCCAAACGCGCATTCAACGCATCGCGTTCGCGTAACGGTTGGACAAGCCATTGGCGCAGCAAACGTCCGCCCATCGGCGTACGCGTATCGTCCAACACGCCGAGCAGCGAAAATTTGGGTCCGCCGCCGCGCATTCCGACGACGAGTTCGAGATTGCGGCGCGTCGGCGCATCGAGCGTCATGAACGCGTCGGTGTGATACACGCACAGCGCGCGCAATTGCCCCAACGCGCCGCGCTGATTTTCTTGGAGATAGCGCACGATGCCCGCCGCCGCGCGCGTCGCCAGCATCAGGCCTTGCAGCCCAAACCCATCCAATGCGGCAACGTGAAATTGTTCGAGCAGTGTGCGCGCGGCGGCGTCGGCGTCGAGTGGGTTGACGTGCGTCGTCGGGTACGCAAAATGCTCGCGTGTCTCTTTGGTCAAAAACAAAATTTCGGCGGGCTGAATCCGATCCAGTTCCATCGCCACATCCCGCGCATCCAATTCCGTCGCGGCGAATACGCCCGTCGTAATATCCGCGTGCGCGATGCCCGCGCGTCCGTCTTGAATAATCACCGACGCGAGATAGTTGTTGGCTTTGTCCTGAAGGAGATTCGGCTCGACGATGGTGCCCGGGGTCACGACGCGCGTGACCTGTCTTTCCATGAGACCCTTGATCGGTTCGGGCGTAGTCTGTTCGACAATCGCGACCTTGTGTCCCGCTTGAATCAAGCGCGCGATGTAATTGTCAACCGCGTGATACGGCACGCCCGCGAGGGGCACACGTTCGCCGTCACCCATTTCGCGTCCGGTCAGGACGATCTGACAAACGTCGCTGACGATTTTGGCATCGTCGTCGAACGTTTCATAAAAGTCCCCGAGACGAAAGAATACAATCGTTTCAGGGAATTGCTTTTTGATTTGGAGGTATTGGCGGCGAACGGGAGTGGTCATTTGCGACGATTATAGTGGAACATGGCATAAAGTCACTATGGGAAACCGGAAGCGGTTTATGATCCGAGCTCTACCTCTTGAGAACGAGTTGCGCCAATCCGGAACACCAATCGGTCGCGAGCGGTTGGCGCCAGCGGCGCGACTTGTTCAAGGGAATCACCGGTGCCCTGCAGCTTGCCATGCGCAATTACCGCCCATTTGCCTGCATGTTTTTGTTCCAGCTCAGCCGCGAGCAGGGTGTATGCCTGATCGTTCATAGCGCGCTCGGGCTCGATCAAATTCTCGCGATGTTGTGCCAGCCAAAGTTCAAGCGCCTCGACGAAGGCGCGTGCAACGCTGTCTTTGCCATAGACCTGCTGTGCGCGATGTTCAAATTCATGCTGAAGTCGTTCGGGTAACTCAATGTGGATCATACTTGGCCTCCACCGCTTCTTCCTAACATGGTTTCGAGTCTAGCACAGCGCGTTACAGTTGACAACTCGAATGGCTTCCTGTCTAATTCTTCTGCGCATCCCCTTCAAACTCATCTTTCGCGTCCTCGTCGAACGTTTCATAAAAATCGCCGAGCCGAAAAAAAAGGATCGTTTCGGGGAACTGCTTTTTGATGTGGAGATATTGGCGGCGGACGGGAGTCATTGCGCACAATAATAACGGAAAACTAGGTCTGACTGTAAGCGGCGAGCGCAAAGAGCGGGTCATCTTCTTCACACAATCGCGCAAAAACCTCGACCACGTGTGGATCAAACTGCTTGCTAGCTTGTGCGCGCAGCTCCGCGACTGCCTCTGTCGGCGTCCGAGCGCGACCGTACGGGCGTTCACTGGTCAGCACTTCCCACAGGTCCGCGACGGCAAACAACCGCGCTGCGACTGGAATTTGTTCGCCCTTGAGACCGCGCGGGTACCCCGTGCCATCCCAATGCTCGTGATGACAGTAGGGAATTTCTAACGCAGGGCGCAAGTATTCGATCGGCGATAAAATGTCGTACGCATATTGGGGATGCTGTCGCATAATTTCCAATTCCTGCGCGGAGAGTTTATCGGAACGCAAAATCGAGTCGGGAATACCAATTTTGCCAATGTCGTGCAGCAGCGCGCCGCGCCGCACATGAACCAGCTCGGCGTCCGTCAAGCCCAATTGCTGCCCGAGACGCAAACTCATTTCTGTCACGTGCAACGAGTGATTTTCCGCTTCTTGGTCGCGCAAATCCAGTGCGCGCGAAAAACCTTCGATGGTGGCATCGTAGGCAAAGGCAAGTTGTAGATTGACGGTCTGCAAATCGGCAAACAAGGCGAGGTTATCCATCGCCACCGCCAGCTGGGCGGCGAGACTCTCTAAAAAGGCAAGACGTTCATCATCGGGTGCGAGCGGGCTGCGCTGAAAAACCTCCAGCACCCCTTTGAGCCGCCCTTTCGCGCTCAAGGGTACGCCGCAAAACGCTGCAAACCCTTCTTGCGAAATCAAAGGCAACGCCTCAGGCGGCGCCTGGACTTGCGCCAAGTCCTTGATAAAAAACGTGCGGCGTTCCAATGCCACTTGGCCTGCATAACCGCTGCCAAGGCGCAAACTGGTGTGCTTGATGGTGTGCCCATAAAAACCGCGCGACGCCGCGTGCTCGAGAATGAAGGTGTACGGATTGAACAGGAGCACGGCGGCGGCATCCACATTCAGCTGCGTCATCACACTTTGCAGCGCCACATCCAAGATGATTTGCAAATCGAAACTGCCCGAAGCGGCGCGCTGAACATCGTACAACGCTTGCGCGCGATGTAGGCGACGCTGTGCGGCCTCATAGAGGCGCGCCCGCCGCAGCGCGTTGCCTCCCATTTCGCCCATCGTCGCAAGTAAGCGCACCGTTTCCGGGGCAAACGGCTGCACCTCTGCACTGCGCCGCCGTACCAATAGGAGCGCGCCCAAAATGGTTTCTTCGGACTGGAGTGGGACCAGGGCAGCGGGCCCGATGTCAGCGGCATGACGAAATTCCGCCAGTTGCATCGGTTCGGCGGCGTAATCCGCGGTAACAAAGGGCTCGTGGAGCTGCAGAATTTGTACGCCCGGATCCGGCGTCTTACGCAGCACACGTCCTTTCTCGTGCGCCAAAGACCCCTCTGCCGCGACCACCGTACAATGCTCGGCGTCCTCACCCAGCAAACAGATAGCGCACCCATCGGCTTGGGCAATCTGGAACGCGGAAGATAGAATACCCGTCAGCATTTCTTGGGCGGTGTGCGCTTCGCGTAAAAGGGTTGATAACGCAAACAACGATTCCAATTCTCGGGTGCGTGTCCGATAACGCACCTCGGATTCGCGCAGCGCCTGCTCGGCTTGCTTGCGTTCCACAATATCCCACGCGAGGTCCGCCAAGCGTGTCACAATCTCTACATCGGCTTCGGTGTACGCTTCAGGTTTATTCCCCACCTCGACCACGGCGACGACCTTGTCCGCGCGTAGGATTGGGACAACCAATTCACGCGTGAGCTCGGTATGTCCTTCGGGAAGACCTTTGCGGTGCGGCAATGCGCTAAAATCATTGTGAATGACCGGACTTTTTTTTCGCACGCATTCTACCCAGACCCCGGCATCCTCAATCGGCTCATGGAACGCTTGCGGCGGCATCGTGCAGGCGTTTTGCAACGTGCGGGTTGACCAGAGTTGCTGCCCCAGCGTGTTTTGATCGGGTTCGACCATGTGGAAAAAACCAACGACGCTGTCGGTCAACCCTTCGCTTTCGTCAAGCGTTGCCAGCAGCAGGTCGCTGACGGATTTGGAGGCGGCCGTTTCAACCAGATTGATGCGCGCGCGCATAATGTCTTCCGCTTGCTTGCGCTCGGTAATATCTTCTTTGACGGCAATAAAATGTGTGATCACACCGCGTTCGTCCACAATCGGCGAAATCGTCGCGGCTTCCCAATACAACTCGCCATTTTTTTTCTTGTTTTGAAATTCGCCGCGCCACTCGCGCCCCGCCAGAATCGTCTCCCACAGCTGTTTGTATTCCTCCGACGTGGTGTGCCCCGATTTCAGAATACGCGGATTCTTCCCGCGCGCCTCATCCAAAGTGTACCCCGTAATTTTCGTAAAGTACGGATTTGCATACTCGATATTCCCGGCTGTGTCGGTGATCACGATCGAAGCGGAACTCTGTTCCACCGCGCGCGAGAGTTGCTGTAGTTGATCTTGGGTGCGGCGCGCCGCCGTGACATCGCGCATCAGCGCGCCAACCCAGTACCCCTTGGCAGTTTTGATCGGAAAAATTGTGTATTGAAAGGTACGGCGCGTTCCATCCGGCGTCAGCATTTCGCCTTCCACCGCATCGGTAGAGAGACTCGAATAACCCGTCGCCAACATGTCCGAAATCGCCGCCCGGATGAGCGTAAAATTTTCCGGCGTGCGCGCTTCGGGACGCAACAGCTGCGGCAGCACGTCCCAAAGAGCTATGCCGAGCATTTGCGCGCGTGTCAAGCCGGTCATTTCTGCAATCGCTTGATTCCATTCAATGATCACACCCTGTTCGTCAAGCAGGGCAATGCCATCGGCGGATTGTTCGACAAAGCTGCGGAATTTTTGTTCGCTCGCGTGCAGCGCCTGTTCCGCGCGTTTGCGGTCGGTGATGTCGGCAAAGATGACGGCGAACTTGCCCGGTTCCGGACAATACGCCGTCCCCTCGAAATATTTTTCATTGAGCGGCGAGTACATTTCATAATGGGTGGAAACCGCCGTGAGCGCGACGGGACCAAAGATCGCGAGCCAATGCTGCAATTCCTCCGGCGGCAGCAGCGCGCTCGCCCGGGTACCGATGACGAGCTCGCGTTTCGCGTTCAAAAGCCGCTCGAACGCCTCGTTCACCTCGAGCGTGATATAGTCAACGGGCTTGCCGTCTGCATCACAAACGATTTCGTGCAGCGCAAACCCATTGAACATTTCGGAAAAGAGTTTCCGATATTTTTCCTCGCTCGCCTGCAGGGCTTGGTCCGCGCGCTTGCGCGCGGAAATATCGCGCGCGGCGCTTTGAATATGTCGCGGTTGCCCATTCGCATCGCGCACCAATTCCACGTTAATTTCGACCGGGACGAGCTCACCGTTCTTTTTGCGAAAGATGCGTTCGTACAGCGGGATATGTTCCCCACGCAACAGTTGTTCCAGGATTTGTTCGCTTTGCGAGACTTGCGCGGAAATTTCGCGGAAGGAGAGTTGTCGCAGCTCTTCCGGCGCATAGCCCAGCAACTGGGCCGCGCGCGGGTTCATGTCGAGATACCGCCCCTGCAGATCCAAAAGAAAGACGGCATCATGAGTCTGGACAAAGAGCGCGCGGTAGCGTTCTTCTGCTTCGCGCCGCGCGGTTTCAGTGCGTTGGCGTTCGAGGGCGACTTGTTTTTCTTGGAGTGCGTGCAGCAGCGCAGGCCCGAGACGCTTGAGGCGCTCCTTGATCACATAATTGCTGGCGCCCGCCTTCATGCATTCGACGGCAATGTCTTCATTGTTCGAGCCGGTCCAAATAATCACGGGCGTCAGGGCGTCATGTTCTTGCGCCGCATCGGCGGGGGAATCCTCGACAATCAAGATGTGAATGGGTCTACTCATTGCTCGTACCTTCATCCGTTCGCAACATCAACCAACACATGAGGTTACTGGGTGTCCTGCAGCCCAGCCGCTCCCTTGAGGCTGGTAGATTGGGACCATGGCCCAGTTCAAAAAAGTTTAGCAAAATTGCACCTGTCGGGCAATGAGGTGAATGGATGGGCGCGGGTTTGGCAGGGCGCTCGAAAGGCGTCGCGTAATTTTTGCTCGAACCGCCAATCGAGATATAATCGGCTAACGAAACAAACTCAATCCGCGCTGCGCGCAAGGGAGCTCGTCGCGGGAAGGACGACAAGACAGACGAGCTGTTTTATGCGAATTGGACTTGACGCGCGGCTGGTTTTTTACCACCAAGCAGGCATCGGGCAATATATCCTCCGCCTGACCAACGCGCTGACTGCCCTGGACCACGAAAACGAATATTTTTTGTTTCAAAGCCGCAAAGATTCCACGCGGCTTGCGGACGCGCCCAATTTTCATCGCCGTGTGCTGTGGACGCCGAGCCATCATCGCTTTGAACGTCTGGCAATGAGCGCGGAACTGGCGCCCTATTCGCTCGATGTTTTTCACAGCCCCGATTTCATTCCGCCCCGCAAAATGCGTGCGCCCAACGTTATTACGGTTCACGATCTCGCGTTCCTGCTCTATCCGCGTTTTTTGACGCCGGAAGCCGCGCGTTATTACGGTCAAATTGATCCCGCCTCGCGCGCCGCCGCGCACATCATTGCCGTTTCGCAGAGCACCAAGCGTGATGTGACGCGCCTCCTGGGGGTGCCGGAAGACAAGGTCTCGGTGATCTATGAAGCCGCGCATTCGACCGCGCAGCCCATCCCGCGCGCCGAGGCGCGCACACACGTCCGGGCAAAATTCGGGATCGAGGATGATTTCATTTTATTTGTCAGCACCATCGAGCCGCGCAAAAATCTCCCAACCTTGCTCGCGGCGTACAGTAAATTGCGCGATGCGTATGCCAGTCCCGCGCGCCTCGTCGTCGCCGGACACAAGGGCTGGCTGACCGACGAAGTAGACCAAACCATCGCGAAATACAAACTGCACGACAAGGTGTGTTTCCTCGGCAGTGTTCCGACCCAAGAACTCGCGTTTTTGTACAGCGCCGCGCGCGTTTTTGCCTTGCCATCCTTTTATGAAGGGTTCGGGCTGCCGCCGCTCGAAGCGATGGCAAGCGGCACGCCGGTCGTGGTCTCGAACGTGTCCTCGCTTCCCGAAGTCGTCGGCGATGCCGGAATACTCCTCGAACCGAATGATGTGGAAGCGTGGGCGGTGGCGCTGCACCGCGTTTTAACGGATAATGCGCTGCACGACGAAATGTCCGCGAAAGGGCTAAAGCGCGCCGCGCATTTTTCGTGGGAACGCGCCGCACGCGAAACCCTCGACGTGTACCGCCAAGTGGCAAAACAGTAATGAGGGCAAAGGACTGAGGACTGAGTTGCGAGCGAATGTGCTCTCTCAGTCCTCAGTCCTCAGTCCTGATGAGACTCCTCTTTCTCACCCCGCAGCTGCCGTACCCGCCGCATCAAGGCACCATCCTGCGCAATTTCAACATCATCAAACAGCTCGCCGCGCGGCACGAAATTCATTTGCTCTCGTTTGGAACGCCGGAGGAATTGAACGACTCACCGCTGCGCGAATTCTGCACGCGCATCGAAATCGCCGCTGACGCATCAGCACGCACAACGCGTAAACGGGGCAGTATGCGTGCTGACGCGTCACCCCCCCCTACGCGCAGTACCCTGCAGCGCGCGCTCGAGACCTTTTTCCACCCCCTGCCCGATATGGCGCGGCGGTTGCACTCGCCTGAACTCGCCGCGAAACTCGCCGCGCGGTTGCGTGAAAACGAATACGCTGTCGTCCAAATCGAAGGCATTGAGATGGCAAGCGCGTGGCTTGAATTCAATGTCCCGTCACCCGTCACCCGCCACCCGTCACTTGTCTTTGATGACCACAACGCCGAATGGGCTCTGCAAAAGACCGCGCACGACACGGATGCCAGGAATCCACGACGCTGGCACGGCGCGTTGTATTCGTGGATTCAATACAACAAACTGAAACGCTTTGAACGCCAAATCTGCTTGGCAGCCAACGCCGTCGTCGCGGTTTCGCCACAAGATGCAGAGGCGATTGCATCCCTCGACCCGCGCATCAAACCGGTGGTGATTCCGAACGGCGTGGATTGTGAATACTATGTGCCGTCGGACGAGGTATGCGCCAAACCGTTGGCGGAATTTTCCATCGTGTTTACGGGGAAAATGGATTTTCGTCCGAACATTGACGCGTGCGTTTGGTTTGCGGACGAAATTCTGCCGCGCTTGCGAAAGGAGTTGCCACTCGCACATGTTTCGTTTGTCGGACAGAAACCGAGCGCAAAAGTGTTGGCGCTAAAAGAACGCGTGGGTGTCGCGGTCACGGGCTTGGTCCCCGACACGCGCCCGTACATTGCCGACGCGGCGGTATTCGCGGTCCCCTTGCGGATGGGCAGCGGCACGCGGTTAAAAGTGCTCGAAGCCATGGCGATGGGTAAAGCGATTGTGAGCACGTCGTTCGGCGTGTCGGGAATCGCGTGTGAAAACGGGCGCGACGTTTTAATTGCCGACGACGCGCCAAGTTTCGCGCGCGCGCTGGCGATGCTGATGCGCGACAAAGCACGCGCGCGCGTTTTGGGGATGAACGCGCGGCAAGTGGCAGAGGAAAAATACGAGTGGAAAAAGTTGGTTCCGAAATTTGAAGAGATTTATGCGCAATTGCGGGCGCGGGCGAGAGGATGATATAATCAGCTTGTTTTAGAAAGCAGAGGCAGCTATGGCACAGTCCAAAACTCTCGAACTTGACGTGCAAACTCCACCCAAGTCCAAAATGACGTGGGAGGAATTTCTTGCATGGGTGGACGAGGACGCGCATGTGGAATGGGTGAACGGAGAGATCATTATGACAAGGCCCTCGGGAATCCGCCATCAGGACATCAAGTTATTTCTGGTGACATTACTCCGTCAATACGTGCGCGCTAAAAAATTGGGGGTCGTACTGGATGCGCCCTTTTTAATGCGAATGGCGCTCAAACCCAGTGGACGCGAGCCAGATATCCTGTTTGTCCAAGAAAAACATCGTAAACGCTTGCACGAAACGTATCTGGACGGTCCAGCCGACCTCGTCGTCGAAGTGGTCTCGCCCGAAAGCATCGCGCGGGATCGCGGCGACAAGTTCGTCGAGTACGAGCAAGCCAAGGTAAAAGAGTATTGGCTGATTGATCCCGTCCGCACACGCGCCGAGTTCTATGTCCTTGACCGCAAAGGGCAATACCGCTCGGTCGAACCGGATGCGCACGGCAAATACTATAGTCACGTCGTCAGAGGATTTTGGATTCAAGTGAATTGGTTGTGGCAAGACCCGCTGCCGCTCGAAGAAATTGTCCTCAAACAAATTCGTCGCCCGAAATGAAACGATGGCTGGAAAACTCCAGCCATTCT
>JACQWQ010000206.1 GCA_016209205.1 Chloroflexota bacterium | reverse complement strand
ACGTGCCACTATGCCGTCTCGAAGGATTCAGCCCACGAGATGGATCTGGGGACCTACAAGGGCATCTTGACCGGCGCGGATTCCATCTCCAGCCCGGCGGATCCAGAAAAGCTCTTTGAGCCCGGAAAGTGGAGCGAGAGTACCTTACGCAAGCGCCTGCGCAACAATCGTATGCCGCCCGGGATGCCCTTCTTGATGGACGAAAGCAACCGGGATGGGCCCGTCGTCTCGGCGGGCAAATTGGCGGCAGTGGGGACGCTGCCTACGACCGGTGGTGATGGCAGCTGGAACGCGGTGCTGCCGCCAGCGGCACGCCTCGCGTTCATCATCATGGGCAGCACGCTGTTGTTGGCGGGGCTGGCTCTGCGGAAATTCGCCAAGAGCTGGCGCGGATAAAGCGCTCAGCCGCGCGCCGCTAGTACAGGGCACAGGTTGCGACTTGTACCCTGCGACTCGTACTAGCGGCGCAGTAGAAGAAGCCGCCATGAAACCCAAGAAATGGTTTGTGACAGCAATCTTGATAGTGACCTTCGGTCTGATCGCGGTGGGCTGTGGAGGTGCTGTCACTCCGACGACCGCGCCCACCGCCGTCCCCGAACCGACGAAACCATCCGCACCGACGCTAACACCCGAACCGACGAAACCGTCCGCACCTGTCGCCACCCCCGCCCCTCAAGTGGCGAGCAACTCCGCGCCAGTGATCTTTGAGCAAGTCGAAGATCGGCTCAAGCTGTGGCAGGCGCAAATTCCGCCAGAATATGCTGGCAAAACGAATCCATATCCGCTTGGCGATGCCAGCGCAGTGTCCGCCGGGGAGAGCATCTTTAACGACAAGCACTGCGCGGCGTGTCACGGCGGCGAGCTCGAGGGTGACGGCGAGTTCAGCCAGGTCCTCGATCCCAAGCCGATCAACCTGACCGATCCCGTGCTGATGAGCCTGCCGTTCGTGACCGATACCTATCTTTTCTGGCGCATCGGCGAAGGGGGTTCGCAGCCGCCGTTCTTTTCGGCGATGCCGATCTGGAAAATGAAATTGAGCGAACCAGAGCGCTGGCAGTTGGTGACCTTTATTCGCAGCCGGACGGTGAAGGAGGTCGCCGAGAACGAGGAAGAGGAGAACCAGGCTGCCATTGCCGTGATCGAAAAAGTGGGGTGCTTTGCCTGCCACCGTTTGGGCAGCCGGGGAGGCAAGATTGGCCCCGAGTGGGATGGCATTGGCACACGAGCAGCCACTCGCATCCCCGGGATGACGGCAGAAGAGTACATTCGTCAATCTATTCTTGACCCTGGCGCGTTCGCCCCACCCGGCTTTGAGGACAAGGCACAGTTGATGCCCAGCAGCCTTGGGGAGAAACTCACGGCAGAGGAGCTTGATCTCATAGTCGAGTTCCTCCTCCGACAAAAGTAGGACCCATCTTTATGCGGCTGGTGCTGCTGGCTCTGGTGATCGCACTCACGGGATGCAGTCAACCGTATGCCTTTCACGGCACGCGGTTGGAACCGCCGCTGACGCTGCCCGATTTTGAGCTGATCAACCAGGATGGCCAAACCGTTCGCTTGAGCGATTACCGTGGTCAACTGATTCTGCTCTTCTTTGGCTACACCCACTGCCCGGATGTCTGTCCGACCACGCTGGCGCAATTCAAGCGAGTTCGCGCGCAACTGGGCAAGCAGGCGGAGCGGGTGCGCTTTATCTTTGTCACCCTTGACCCAGAACGCGATACCCCGGCGGTTCTAAAGGAATTCCTGGCTACGTTCGATCCGACCTTCATCGGTTTCACCGGTACCACCGCCGACCTGGAAGCGGTCTGGAAGAGTTACGGCATCTATCGGGAAAAGCGCGTCGAAGGGAGCACGTACTTTGTTGATCATACCGCGCGCATCTACGTGATCGATGCGCGCGGCAACCTACGGTTGACCTGGCTCCTGGACGCGAATCTTAGCACGGATGATCTGGTACAGGACATACAGCACTTGATGGAGGGATAGAGATGCGCAATGTCCCCATCCTCGCGATTTTCCTGGCTGGCGTGATCCACCTGGCGGTTGCGCCGGTGCATTACACCCACGCGCCGGCGCACGGGATTTTCTTTGCGCTGGCGGGGGCGGCTGAAATTTTCTGGGCGCTGGCTTTTTGGCGGCGCCCTTCGACGAGATTGTATTACGTCGGGTTAGCCGTCGCCGGAGGACTGGTCATCTTGTGGGCGGTGACCCGCGTGCTGATCCAGCCTTTTGAGCATGAGCCGGGGCCCCTCGACGCTGGCGGCTTGGTTTGCAAGGGTTGCGAACTTGTCGGTGTGGTCATGCTGGCAATCCTCGCGCTGCAAGGACGGCTGAGCGGCGTGGAGAAGCGATCACCTCTCCGCCTGGTGGGTCAGCCGCTGGCAATGGCGCTGGTCGTCGGAGTGGGGTCCCTTGGGATGGGTTATGGACTGGAGCCGTATCTACCCACATTAGCTTCCCAAGAGGAACCCATGTCCGAGATGCCCGGTTACGATCACGCGGCTTTGTCCTCCGGCGCGACCGTGACCCTGGGTCAGTTACAGATTAGCGGCGCATGGGCGCGCCCGGCGCAGATGGGCGGCACCTCGGCGGTGTACCTGACGATCGTCAACACCGGCGAGCAAGCCGACGCGTTGGTTGATGTGCAATCTCCGGTCGCCGAGTCAGCAGAGGTTCACGAGATGCGGATGGACGGCGATGTGATGCGAATGCAGCCCGTCGCGCGCGTCGAGGTTGCGGCGGGCGGGCGGGTGGAGCTCAAGCCGGGTGGCTACCACATCATGCTCATGGGGCTCACGCGCGCTCTTGCCGTCGGGGAGCGCATCCCCATCGTTCTGCAGTTTGAACACAGCGGACAGGTCGCAGTTGAAGCGACGGTCACTTCACCATGAGTTCAGGCAACATTCCCTGGAAAGAGGTCGCCGCCGACGTACGGCAGTGCCGCAAGTGCACTGGCGCGCAGTTCGCGCCAAGAGCTTACCCCTACTCGAGTGTTGCGTGCGCTTGCGGCAGTTGGCCCAGTGAGCAGGAGTTCCTATGCGCGTTAGCGATATTATGACCCGAACCGTTTATACGGTCAGCCCCGATGCGCCGCTGCGGGAGGTCGCCACGCTGATCTGTCTCCATCACATCAGTGGTGTGCCGGTAGTGGACGCGGCAGGTCAACTGGTGGGGATGGTCTCCGAGCGTGACGTGCTTCAGGCGCTTTATCCGACCTACACCGAATTGATTGACGACCCGCTGCGCAGCCGCGACTTTGTCGAGATGGAATCACGTTACGACGACCTCTCGCGGCGAAAGGTGGCCGAACTGATGGTGCGGCATGTGGTGATGGCTAAACCGGAGATGCCTTTGCTCGAGGCCGCGTCGCAGATGCTGCGTCACTGCATCCGCCGCCTGCCGGTGGTGGAGGCGGGGCGGCTCGTGGGTATCGTCAGTCTGGGCGACATGCATCAAGCCCTCTTTGCTCAATACCTGGGCCGCAAGTGACCCAAAAGTCTATTTTCCAGAAAGGAGAGCCTCACATGTCCAAGAGAATACTGCAACTCGTTGGTGACTTCGCCGAAGACTATGAAGTCATGGTTCCCTTCCAAGCGTTGCAGATGGTTGGTCACACCGTCCACGCGGTGTGTCCCGCCAAGAAAGCTGGCGAGAAGATCCGCACAGCCATTCACGACTTTGAGGGGGATCAGACGTACAGTGAAAAGTTCGGGCACAACTTCACCCTGAATGCCACGTTCGCGAACATCAAGCCAGAAGATTACGATGCGTTGGTCATTTCGGGCGGGCGCGCGCCGGAGTACCTCCGTCTGAATGAGCGCGTGTTGGAGGTCGTGCGACATTTCTTTGAAGCGAATAAGCCAGTGGCGGCCATTTGTCATGGCGCGCAAGTCCTCACGGCCGCGGGTGTGGTCAAGGACCGCACCGTCTCCGCCTATCCAGCGGTGGGGCCGGAAGTCAGAATTGCTGGTGGCCAATACGCCGACATTAGGATCGACGATGCCGTGACCGATGGCAATTTGGTGACTGCACCGGCCTGGCCTGCTCATCCTGCTTGGTTGGCCAAGTTCCTCGAAGTGTTAGGCACCAAGATCGTCGCGTGAAATCAAGCCCATCGGGGCTGTGAGACCTGTATCTATGAGTACACTAGACGAACAACTTGCGGCGAGGTCTAGGCAACCCATGCCCTTTGCGATTTCACTGGCGGCGCCTACGGACACTGCGCAGCCGTACACCGCGCTGTGTTTCACCCGTCTCTTGCACCACTGGGCTTTTGTGCGCGCGCTGGAGACAACGGGCTTGTGGAATTTTCGCGGCGACGAAAGCGCTTTGGACATTGGCAGCGGCGCAGGGGAGTTGAGTCTCGTGCTGGCAGAGCGAGCCGCGCACGTCGTCGCGCTGGACCTGCGGCATCCGCCGCTCGACGCGCTGCGGTTGTGGAGAAAGGGCGGGCGCTGCAATATCGTCCATCGCGCGCGTCTCGACGAGTTCGACGAGTTCGACGAGTTCGACGTGATTGCCAGTTACTTGGGCCTTCGCTATGCAGACATCGCGCGTTTGAAAAATGTTCTGGGTTATGCGCTCCGCTGTGGAGGTCGGTTCTTTGCTCTGTGTCCGCGTTTTTGGTTTGAGGACGGCGAGGCACTGGAACCGGCCGAACGCGCGCTGGGGGCTTATGCCCAGTTGCCACCCTTGACGCCCGGCGTTCTCGCGGCGCAACTCGAATCCGCGCGGCTGCGCGTGATCGAGACGCCGCCGTTGACGCGCCAACCCGCTGACGTGGCGCGAAGTTTGCGCCAAGACCCTCGCGGATGGGCGCGTGAGTTGAAACTGCCGCGCGCGCCTGTCGCACGCATTTTGGAGATTAGCGGCTGCGCCGAGGCGGTGACGCCAACTGGCGGTGAGCGTCTCCTGGCGGCGTTGGGGTTAAGCCTGCGCGACACGGTGCCGACCGCGCTGCTGGCGGTGGAGAAAGTTTGACCGAAACATTTCTTGAAACGTCGCATCCGCGTCTGGGCCGGTCATCACCGCGCTGGCAATGGCTGCTGCCATTCCTCGCGGGACCGTTGTTTATCGGAGCGATCAGCGTGCTGGCGTGGTTCATGCTCGCGGGCAGCATCACGCGCGGACCCGGACGGATCGAGTACGTGATTGCCGCGGGGACGGCGCAGCGCATCGCGGCAGGTGAAGCGGTGAGCGCGCTCCCGGCAAAAGCGGTTTTCGTCGTGGGCGATGTACTCGTCCTGCGCAATGAGGACACGGTAAATCACAACTTGGGTCCGTTCTGGATTCCCGCGGGGACCACGATCTCGATCCCGCTCGACCGTGCGAGCACGTTGAATTATCTCTGCACCGCGCATCCTAGCGGCTATATCGGTCTGGAAGTGCGCCCGCAAAATAGCTGGCTGCTCACGCTCGTGCCAACCCTTTTGCTCGGCGTACCCCTCGGTGGAGTATTGGCGCTGATTATTCGCGTTGTCTCGCGACTCGATGCGGCGTGAGAGAAACGTGAAACGTGAAACGTGAAACGTAAATCACGCCTCACGCCTCGCGCCTCACGCATTGCGAGCTAGGTTACGTATTACGTTTTACGCCTCACGCCTCACGAATTATGAATGACGAATTTGTCCCATCCCCCGCTCGCCCCAATCCGGCTGCATGCCTCAACACTTTCGTCGCGCTCTTCAAGCTGCGCATCGTCGCGCTGCTGCTCTTTGCCGGGACGGCGGGCGCGTTTCTCGCCGCACGCGGCTTTCCGGGCTGGCAGCCGCTTGTCCTGATGACGCTGACGGGCGGGCTTGCGGCGATGGGCGCGTCGGCGCTGAATGAATATGTCGAGCGCGCGTCCGACGCGCAGATGCGACGCACGCGCAAGCGCCCGCTCATCAACGGTGCGATCACGCGCGCAAACTGGGTGCCCTTCGTCGCGCTAGCCATGATTGTGGCGCCCGCGCTGGCCGTCTTGCCATTCAATCCCGCGCTCGCGTTCTTTTCCTTCGCCGGGGCGCTGATCTATGGCGGCATCTACACGCTCTGGCTCAAGCCGCGCACGGTGTTGAATATTGTCATTGGCGGATTGGCGGGAACGTGCGCGGTGCTCAGCGGCGGCGCGGCGGCGGGGCATTGGAGCGAACCCGGGGTCGTCGTCCTTGGGCTGCTCGTGTTTCTGTGGACGCCCGCGCATTTCTGGAGTCTGGCGATGATGTACCGCGAAGATTACGCGCGGGTCAATGTGCCGATGCTACCGGTGCGTACGTCCATGCGGCGGTCGGCGCTGTGGGTGACGCTGCACGCCGCGGCGACGGGCTTCGCCGCGTTCGCGATCGGCATCGTCATTGCCGCGAGTTGGCTCTACGGGCTGCCCATCGTGCTGCTGACCGGCGCGCTTTTGTGGCGCTGCGCGCGATTGATCGCGGAGCCGACGTCCGCGCGCGCCCGGTCGCTCTTCCTCACCTCGAACGCCTATCTCGCCTTGGTTCTTTTGCTGATCTGTCTGGAAGGTGTGCTGTGAAACTCAATTCGTTTGCGCGATTCGCGTGGGGCGCGCTGATCGTGATCCTGGGAGTGATTCTGTGGGGCGCGCGCGGGGTGCGGCAATCATACAGAGGTTGGCGACGTGCGTTCAGCATGTCCGCCAACCGAGTGATCCACGAAGGACACAAAGCACACGAAGAATCTTGGTGCCCTTCGTGTCCTTCGTGGATCATTGGCCCCTGTGCAACGACGCGGCGGCGCCACTGACGCCGCCGGCGGAAACGCTGATCGAGTTCGTGCATCGCCTCAGCAGCGGGTTGGCGTTCCTGCTCGTCGCGGCGATGGTCGTGTGGACTAGTCCTACCGATTCAGGAATCAGCGACGAATTATGGAACAGTATTATGCAGCGCGCTCTAGCGAATGAAGCGGCGCTCGCAGCAAAGGGTAATCTGATTACCGTTTCCCTTTCCGTGGAACAGGATGGACAACGCGGACGTTGCCGTCATTGCCGCGGCAGAGGGACAAATCATCGAGCGTGTCTCAAATCAGGATGATCGCAATTGTTCGCTCGGTGGACCGGACAACCCGAATTACATTTTGCTCAAACATAACGACGATACGTACACCATCTATCTGCACATGAAACGCGATTCGCTCACCGGCAAAGGCGTCGGGGAATATGTTGCGCGTGGCGAGGTTCTCGGCTTGATGGGCAGTTCGGGGAGATCCACCGCGCCGCATTTGCACTTTGAATGGCGGCTGGAACCCTACGCCAATTCCCGCGATCCATTCAGAGGACCGGGCAATCCCGACATTACCGTTTCGCAGTGGACCTCTCAGGAAAATTACTATGTCTCGCGCGTGATGGACATGGCGACCAGCGGTCAAAACATCACAATGCCGGACTGCGCGCCCGGCACGCTCGTACGCCAGAATGTTTTTGCACGCGGCGACACGATTAACCTAGCAGCATTTTTCCGCGACCTGCGCCCGGACAAACCCGCGTTGTATCTCGTCAAGCGCCCCGACGGAACCGTTTTCAAGAGATGGGTTGGAACAGTTCCTTCGGATGTGCCGGCCGGTTGGTGTTCGCGACACAGTGAAGAATGAAAACGCGCGGCGGTCAAGACCTGACAGGTTTCCAACACGTGCGTGTGAGGAACACCATTCGCGATGTACCTCGCGTTCGCGACGTGTAAAACGTATGATCCACGAAGGACACGAAGGGCACCAAGATTCTTCGTGTGCTTTGTGTCCTTCGTGGATCACTCGGTTGGCGGACATGCTGAACGCACGTCGCCAACCTCTGTATGTTTCGCCAAACTACGGCTTGGCAAAAACCTGTCAGGTCTGGATGTCTCAATACAGGTCGAACAATTTGTCTATCGCTTCTGCCAGCTGCGCGAGATTGGACACTTCGTGCACCGCGTCAAAGTGCGGCACATATTCTAGCATGTCGCTGTCGCCGGTGCCCCACAAGCGCGGGTCTTCGTTGTTGAACCAGAGCAGTTTGCGCGCGCGTTTTTTGATTTCGTCCACGCAGTCGAGGCGCGGGTTCAAATAATTGTTGCGCCCGTCGCCCAGCACAATCACCGTCGTGCGATGGTCTACCGTGTCGAGGTAATCCTGACAAAAATGCGCGAGGGAATAACCGAGGTTGGTGTTGTAATACCCCGGCGGATTTTCCGCGAGCACCATCTCCACCGCGATTTCGGGACGATACGCCGCGAACGCCGCGCTTATATCGCTAATGTCGTCAATGAAAATAAACGGGCGCGCTTTGGCGATTTGATCCTGCAGCTCGTACACGAGGCGCAACATAAATTCCGAGACCGGGCGAACGGAGGTAGATACATCGCAAATGATGACCAGCTTGGGTTTTTGGTGATGAATCTTGTGCTTGAGTTCGAGCGGCACGCCGCCATTGCGCAGATTGGCGCGGATCGTCTTTTTCGCGTCGAGCGTGCCGCGTTTGCCTTTTTTCATGCGCAGCGCGGCGCGCGAACGCAAGCGCGCGGCGAGACGCCGAACCTGATGCCGCAGCTCTTGGATGTCCGACTCGGATAGATTCTGAAATTTGCGGTGCATCAAATCGGGACCGTCGAACGGTTCGCGTTGATTTTGCTCCGCTTGTTGGCGCGCAATTTGTCTCCCGACGTAGTTTTCGATTTGCTCCTGTAGGATGCCTTCGTTCGCGCGAATACGCGCCGCAAGTTCTTGCAGCGCCCGATCGCTCATCCCCATCTCGCGCAAACGCTCGATGAGTTCTCGAATCAGTTCCTGAAATTCCTGATCCATGCCCAATTGGCGCATCATGCGCCGCGCGAGCCACTGGCGTTGATAATCCTGGCGCGAAAGCGGCACCCCCGCGCGCCGCCCCATTTCGTCCAATTCGTCTTGCGAGGGATTATGTCCCTCCATGATGTACTTGAGCAGTTGTTGCAAACGCTCGTTGTCGCCCAGCAGTGCGCGCAGCGCATCCTTGAGCATTTGGCTTTCGGCGGGCGATAGGTCTTCTTGTGGATTCAACAAGGGCGGACCGCCGCTGCCGAAATAGTACGGGAAAAGTTTTTCAAAAACCTCTTGGTCGGGTTCTTCTTTGATCAGTGTCGTGGACAGCGCCGCCTTGAACCAGGCGCGTTCCATCACGCCCATCGTTTCCGTTGCACGAAAGGCGTCCGCACTCTCGGCGAGTGACACGCGCACCCCGGCTGCGCGCAGCGCAGCAATAAATTCGACGATTCGTTGATCCATCGCTGTGAAAGCAGAAGGATGAAGGATGAAGAAACTCTAAATCCACGCTTCATCCTTCATCCTTCATCCTTTAATCCAATTTTCCGCCAATAACGCGCGGCGTCGTCGGTCCCGGGCTCCCGCCTTCCGGTTCGACGGTGACGCCAATTTCCTGATACATTTGCCATAGCTGCGGCGCGTTCACCATGAAAATCGCGCGTCCGTCACTGCCGGGCCGAAAGAGACCGCCGCTCGTGCGCTGGCCATTTTGGATAAGCCACAACTGGTACGTGTGTGTCGCATCCAAAGGTTGGAGATTTGCAAGCCAGAGCATGGCAATTTGGCTGTTTGGCTCGAGACAAATGAATCCGTTTGGCTTGTCGTCTGTGCTAGATGGTCCGGTCAACGAAACTACTTTGAGATTCGCTAATTTGTTCGATGGCGTCCCTGCCGCCGTGTTCGACGTTCCGCTGCGCTGCACTTGAAAGACGAGCGCTGCCGTCGCGCCGAGCAAGATCAGCAAACTCAACGCGCCCAACGCAAATGCCCAACGCGACACGCGTACCGGTTGCCGCCAAAAACTCGGCGCGCGCCGAGATTGCGTGACCACCGCAGGTTTGAGCGGGACGCGCGCGTTACGTGCAGACAGCTGTTGCAATAGTTTCGTTTCCAACTGCGCCGGCACGGGCAGCGTGGGTACCTGCGCATCTAACTCTTGCGCCACTAGATTGTATTCAGACAACAGCGCGCGGCACGCGGGGCAATTCGCGAGATGCTGTTCCAGCTCGGCTTCTTCTGCTTGCGCTAAACCGCCCAACGCCAGCAGCGGAATGGATTCTTGAATTTGCGAGTGCGTCATAGTTCAACGAATTATACGCTTACTCTAGCGATTTGGATGGATGTTGAGCTGGACATGCGCTAGAGCGAATTCCAGGTTGATGGATGGTATGTAGTATAGCGCCTTGTGCGCGTTTATGCCCAAGTGCGACGCCCACAAGTGCGACGCCCACAAGTGCGACGCCCACAAGTGCGACGCCCACAAGTGCGACGCCCACAAGTGCGACGCCCACAAGTGCGACGCCCACAAGTGCGACGCCCACAAGTGCGACGCCCACAAGGGGCTAGACTACCGTAAATGAAATAGAATTCACTCTCACAACAGCCGGGTCATCGTTTGGTTAAACGACGGCGTAATTTTTTTTGTGAAAGCAAAAATCATAATCAGCGCGCTGCTCGTGATAGGATTCTTGGGCGCGTGCGCGGCGGCGCCAACTCTGAGCTCTACTTCTCTTCGACCAACTTTGCCCGCACCGTCCCTACTGCCAAGCACGCGTGTCCCAACCGCTGCGCTTACGCCCACATTGACGACGACGCTAACCCGTACGGTGACACCGACCGCTGTGACCTCACCCCCAACCCTTCTTCTGCAAGAAAAGGGGCGCAACACGCCGTCGCCCAGTGCAACCCATTTGACGGCTGCGACCCCGACCGTGACGAGTGTTCCCGGAGATCCGGCAGTGGGCAAACAACTGTTTGCGAGCTTGCCGTGCGCGTCCTGTCACGATGTAACAAATCCATTTCCCGGTGGAGTCATTTGTCCGAATCTCGGAAACATTGCGGCAGAAGCGGAACGCATAATCCAATTGCCCGCGTATCACGGTTCCGCCACGGACGCGGCGAGTTATATCCGCGAATCAATTCTCAATCCGAATGCCTATCTCGTGCCGGGTGAAGCGTACCGCGCGGCTGACGGTTCGAGTGTTATGCCAAAAAATTTTGGTAAATTGTTAAGCCCAAAGCAGCTTGACGATTTGGTCGCGTATTTGCTCACCCTCAAGTAATCTGAATGAGGGTAAATGTTCGTATAGGACAAAGAGCGCGTACATGCGCTAATCAATTCATTTCCTACAAGGAGGGACACATGTCTCACATTCGTTGGTTCGTTGTTGTAATGTTCGTCGTTCTCGCTTTGGCAGGGGCGGCAATTGCCAGCGCCGCCGATCCGGTAACGGTCACGCTGAATCCCCTGAATGATTCGGGCGAAAGCGGCACTGCTACATTAACCGATCTCGGTAACGGCAAAGTCAAAGTGGAAGTTACCATCACCGGCGCGCCCGCCGGAGTGGTACAACCGATGCACATTCACAAGGGCACGTGCGCGAATCTTGAGGCAAAGCCGACATACCCGCTCACATCGTTGACGGATGGTAAATCCGTTACTGTAATCGAAGCGACGCTAGCCGATCTGCAAAATGGAAACTTTGCGATTAACGGGCACAAGTCCGCGCAGGAAGCCAGCATCTATGTTT